>CAIWTU010000047.1 GCA_903915655.1 uncultured Geobacter sp. | reverse complement strand
TGGAAGGCTTCAACAGCCTAGTGCAATCAGCTAAAGCCAGAGCAAGAGGATACCGTACCAATAGAAATCTCATCGCCATGATTTATCTGATTGGCGGAAAACTTAAGTTTGGGTTACCCACGTAGAACAGCGAGCAGCCATTCTTTATTTCCTCCCTGGGAACTTCGGAGGGTTACAGATACAGTGTACCCCTTTTCATGACAAAAGCGAACAGATATTTTTTCATAGTTCAGTCCGTCATCCCCTGATTATCGTACCGACCTTTTCACCGTTGATTGCCTTTTCGATATTCCCGCGCTTATGGCCGTTTACTATCCGGATCTCTTTGAGATTTGCACAATCACGCAACAGGTAAAGCATCTTCCGCTCCAGCACCATATCTTCCATGTCCATATTAATCAGCTCTTCCGCCCCGATATCCTCTATCAAAGTGGCCTCCGGATTTACCCGGGGGTTTTCCGTATAGAGCCCATCCACATTCTTTACCAGGATGCAGCTCCTTGCGCCAAGGACCTCGGCCATCAGCAACGCCCCGGTATCGGTCCGGTGTGGTGGTATCATCCCGACTCCAGGGGGATGTTCATAGAGCCCGTAGGGGGGGGTCCCGTGGATAACGGGGAGGAGCCCGAGGTGGAGCATCGTAGGGAGATCGAGTATATCCCCTGTATTCACCTTCGATCCCCCCCATTTCGAGAGGAGGAGTGTTACAATCTCGGCATTCTGTTCACTGATCTTCCCCGCCAGCTCGGCCAGGACTCCGGTCGGCATGCCGAGGTCGATCCCTATGTCGAGGATGTGCCTGACCCTCACCCCTCCGCCGGTTACGACCATAATCTTGTGTTTTCGCGAAAGTTCGCCCAGCTCTTCCATGAGAGGGAGCACCACCTCCCGCCCAAAATCTATGATGCCGTGCCCGCCGATCTTGATAACGTTCAGCTCCGGGACGAGCCTGAGCTGGGTGATCTGGGAATGTTTTTTCATAAGTCCCTTGCGCCCCAGGGTCTCGCCCTTTAATTTATTGTCCAGTTCAAACCTGTTGTTCATTCAGATAACCTCCTTTCGATGAAAAGCGTACTCCTTAAAATCGGTTGCATGACAATCGGGTACCGAAGGGAGCAGAAAATATTTTTATATATTGCCCCGGAAGCCGATAAATAGTAGAGTCTGCGAATGATCGTTACAAACCGCCTCTCGAAATCGATGCAGCTGATTCAGACCGCGCTCTTCCCACCAAAAAGATGCGGGGAGACTCAGGGAAAACGGCCGGAAACAGTGAAAGAGAGCTATAGCTGCAATCACCTGACCGTATTCCCGAAGGAGCTGCACACTTTCTTCTCCGGCAATGGAGCTCTTTGCGACCCGAAGAGGGGGATCCTGATCTTTATCCCGCATGTCCTCCCCTTGACTGCCCCCTTCCTCCTCTTCTATCTGAAGCGGAACGGGTTCTCCGGCTGCCGTGCTGAGGTGGCGCACGGCGGGCTGGTCGTACACGCAGCCCGGTAACCCCTTATTTCTGTGACGTCCCGGTGGTATACTGGTCGGCGCAATCGCTCGGATCACCCTGGATCTTCGCCACGGCATGGGGTATGGCAGCCCAGACCGCTTCCAGATTTTCCACCGCCCCCTTCGGGCTCCCCGGCAGGTTAATAATAAGAGCTTTCCCCCTGATCCCGGCGACGGCCCTGGAGAGTGCCGCCATTGGTGTTTTTGCCAGACTTCTCAACCGCATCAGCTCGCCGAGCCCCGGAATGACCCGGTCCAGGACCTTCATGGTCGCATCGGGGGTAACATCCCGGGGAGAAACGCCGGTCCCGCCGGTAGTCAGGATAAGATCCAGATCCGAACTGTCCGCCCAGTCGATCAGTTTCGCGGAGATCAGCGTTTCCTCGTCCGGAATCATCTCGTAGCGTACCGTTTTCACCCCTAGAGGCTCTAGCCATTTGCTCAGGGCCGGGCCGCTCAGGTCTTCCCTCTCCCCCTTTGCCCCCTTGTCACTCAGGGTCAGGATGCCAACCTTCATGACTTATCCTCTCTCCGGTAAAGACCGCTTTTGCCCCCCTCCTTGTAGAGGAGAACAATTTCGCCGATCCTTATCCCCTTGTCGACCCCCTTGCACATGTCGTAGATGGTAAGGGCGCCTACCGAGGCCGACACCATGGCTTCCATCTCCACTCCGGTCCGCTCGAAGGCCCTGACGGTACTCTCTACCTCTATAACGCCGGTCTCCGGATCGGTCCCGAAATCTACCGATACGGCATGGAGCGCCAGCGGATGGGAAAGAGGTATCAGGTCCGGCGTCTTTTTGGCAGCCGCAATCCCGGCCAGACGGGCAACGCCGAGGACATCCCCTTTTACCACCCGGCCGTCCATGATATCGGCCAGAGTCTCCTTCCGCAGGTAGACCTTTGCCCTGGCCACGGCAGTTCGCATGGTAGGGGACTTGGCACTGATATCAACCATGACAGCTCTACCCTGTTCGTCAAAATGATTAAACGGCATTTTTGCCTCCCAAAAATAACGGCTGTTCCGAACCGTCTTGTAAATTTATCCTTCCTGCATATCCGCCACATTACCGAGGAAATGAACATCGATCCTTTCACCTGCCGCGATATCACCCTGCTCCGAAGGGATTACCGCTATCCCCCCGGCCAGAAGCATCGTCTTTAATATTCCCGTATTCTGGTCACCGGGGCTCCAGGCCAGATATTCATCGTTTTCCCTCTCTATGACAACACGGAGGAAGTTGACCCGTCCCGGCTTCTTTTTCACAGGCGTTTTAAGAGTCGCCTTGATGAACGGCTTGATTACCTTCCTGTGCCCCATCATCTTGAGCAGCGCCGGTCTGACCAGCTCCTCAAAGGTAATCATGGTCGAGACAGGGTTTCCTGGAAGAGAAAAGACCGTCTTTCCATCCCGGATACTGAAGGCTGTAGGGCGTCCCGGTTTTATATCTACCTTCCAGAAAACAAGTTTCACGAAAAGTTCGTTCAGGACCTCGCGAACCAGGTCCCTCTCCCCGGCTGAAATACCGGCCGTAGTGATAAGGATATCCGCCTTGAGGCCTTCGGAAAGTTTCTCTCTCAGGCTTTCCTTGTTATCGCGCGCAATTCCGAGCATAACCGGTTCAGCGCCGACCTGCTTTACCGCCGCAGCGACGGTCAGGGCGTTGCTGTTGATGATTTTCCCTGGAGAGAGCAATTCGCCAGGCTCCACCAGCTCGTCTCCGGTAGAAAGAATCGCTACCCTCGCCTTCCGGTAGACCGGTATGAAAAGTTTGCCGAAGGAAGCGAGCATGCTTATTTCGTAGGGGCGGATCACCGTTCCGGCAAGGATTATCTTTTCCCCTATTTTAACATCCTCTCCCCTGAAGCGTATATGGTCTCTCGGCAGCACCGCCCCCCTGGTTGATACGGTGCCGTCAGATTCCTCCGTTTCCTCAAAGGGAACCACGGCATCGGCGCCCGGGGGGATGGGGGCTCCCGTTAATATTTTGACCGCACTCCCTGCCTCGACCTCAACCGTCGTGTGAGCTCCCGCGGGGAGGAACCCCGCCAGCTTGAGCCTTGCCGGGCCAGGGCAGTCTGCCGAGCGGACTGCATAACCATCCATCGCCGTATTATCCCATAGAGGCATATCCCAGGGGGCGTATATATCTTCCGCCAGTACCCTGCCAACAGATTCGAGAATTTCGACTTTTTCGATTCCAAGTAAGCTGGTTAAATCGAGAATAGTGCTTCTGGCTTCTTCAAAGGTAGGCATTACTGTAGTCTCCGCAGATAGAATTTGGTCCAGGACAGCTCCGGTTTTCTGTCAACGTGCCATTTTGCAGATTAATAGGTTCGCTGTCAAGCCTTTGTGCGAAATGGAGGGGTTGTCCGGTCGGCTCCCACGGGAAGGGGAGGGTCATCACGGTGAAGGGGAGGGGGAGATTCGAAGGGGAGAACCCCCTTTTTTGCTGCTACCTTTTCCTGCGGACCAGGTGGACGGAGGTTGCCTTGAAGGAAGCAAAAACGTTTTTCCCCTCGGCAAGATGAAGAGTTGCAAAGGCCTCCCTTGTCACGTAAGCCACCAGGGGGAGCCCGGTGCAGTCGAGGCTCAATCTCAGGAATGGCCCAAGGGAATCGATATCGAGGATCTCTCCGGGGAAGACGTTTCTGGCGCTGGTCATATCATCCGGATCAAATATGTCTATGGTCACGTTCTCCGGTCGAATGCAGCAATAGACCGCATCATCCACCCTGGCGTCGCCGACGGCATCGATCTCTTTACCGGCAACTGAAACCAGCAGCACACCCTGATTATCCTTCAGGACCCTTCCTTCCAGAATCGTTTCCATCCCGACGAAATTTGCTACAAATCCGTTAACCGGGCTATTCATAACCATCGAGGGATTTCCGGTCTGCACTATTTTACCGCTGTTCATTACCGCTATCCGGTCCGACATCCTCAGCGCTTCAGACTGGTCATGGGTAACCATAACGGCGGTTATCCCCGATTCCCTGACAATCTTCTCCAGGTCATCGGTAAGGGCATGTCTCGTTGGCGGGTCAAGCGCCGAAAAAGGTTCGTCGAGGAAGATTATCTCCGGTTCAATGGCAAATGCGCGTGCAAGGCTTACCCGCTGCGACTCGCCACCGGAGAGCTTCCGTGCCGAGCGATTGGCGAGCTGTTCTATATTGAAGCATTTCAGATAGCGCATGGTCCGCTCTCTGATTTCATTCCGTTTAACCCCCCTTATCTTCAACCCCGAGGCGACATTATTATAGACGGTCGTATCAAACAGAAGCGGTTCCTGAAATACCATGGAAACCCGCCTCCGGTAGCGCAACAGCTCCTCACGGGTAACGATTGCCTCCTGTCGGTAGGCAATCGCGCCGGAAATGGGTCTCAGGAGGCAATTGAGCACAAGAAGGAGCGTCGACTTGCCGCTGCCATTCGGACCGATGAGGGAGACAATTTCCTTTTCGTGAAGCAGGAAGGAAGGGATGTCGAGCACCGACACCCCCCCGAGCGCCACCTTGAGATTCTTTATAGAAATAATGGCGTCTGAATTGGTCACCGGGGTCTCTCTCTCTGTTGGATCAGGGTAAATATATAGTTAACCAGGAAGACGAGCAGCAGCAGAATGATCGATATGGCGAAGGCGACATCGAAATTGCCCCGGCCGGTCTCCATAACGGTCGCGGTTGTCAGAACCCTCGAATACCCCTTGATGTTTCCACCCACCATGATAGAGGCCCCCACCTCGGAAATCACCCCTCCAAAACCGGCCATCACCGCCGCCATAAGCGGAAGCCTCGCTTCTCTGATAAGAATCCAGACCATCTGCACCCGCGTGGCCCCTAGTGAGAGGATCTGGAGGCGAAGTTTGTTCGGCAGATTCTGCAGCGCGGCGATGGAAATCCCCATGACTATCGGCGTGGCGATGATCGCCTGGGCGAATATGATGGCAGTGGGAGTGTAGAGGATGTTGAGGAAACCTAACGGGCCATTCCGCCAGAGAAAGACAGTAACAAATAGACCGACCACCACGGGGGGAAGTCCCATACCGGTGTTCACTACACTGACAACGAACTTCTTCCCCGGGAAACGGGTAAGGGCGACGATCATCCCTGACGAAACACCAATTATCACGCTGATGAACGTCGCCAATCCCGAAACCTTGATTGAAAGCCAGGTTATCCCGAGAACTTCGGGATCGAGGGTGAGAAATAGGTGGAAAGCCTTTATTAAACCTTCAAGAATCAGATCCACTCAGTAACCTCTAAAACTATTCTTTGTTCCCTGCGTCCGGGAAGAAGAGGGGTGAACCGAACTTCTCGATACCATAGGTTTTTATAATGCCCTGGGCCTTTTTGGAGACAACGAAGTCGGCAAAGGCCTTTGCGCCTGCAACATTAACCTTCGGCCATTTTGCGGGATTGACCTCGATAACATGGTATATATTGAGGAGCGAGGCATCCCCTTCTACCAGGATAACCAGCCCGAGGCGCTTTTTCAACGAAAGGTAGGTTCCCCGGTCCGTTATCGTGTATCCTTTCTTCTCAGCGGCAACATTCAATGTCTCCCCCATTCCGAGACCGGTCTGCTGGTACCACTTCTGCCCCTCTGCGGCAATACCGGCTGACTTCCAGAGTTTTTTCTCAAGGGCGTGCGTGCCGGAATTGTCCCCCCTCGAAAGGAAGAGGGCACCAGCCGCGGCAATCTTTTTCAGGGCGTCCTTCGACGATTTATCAGCTTTGATCTTTGCCGGGTCCGAGGAAGGGCCAACGATGACAAAATCGTTATGCATCACGAGCCTCCGGTTGATCCCGAACCCCTCGGCAACAAACTTCTTCTCGGCGTCAGGGGAGTGCACCAGGAGAACATCCGCTTCCCCCTTCTCACCCATCTTCATCGCCTGGCCGGAACCGACCGAGATCGCCTTGACCATAAAGCCGCTTTCCTTTTCGAAGGCCGGGATCAGAACGTCGAGCAGGCCGGAATCCTGGGTGCTGGTTGTCGTCGCAAGAATGATGGTCTTCTCTGCCGCATTTACCGTTGAAACTGCAAATGCCGTCAGAGCAAGCAGAACCGCTACGCAAAAAACCGATAAGCTCTTGAAATATTTCATACTTTTTCCTCCTTGGTATAAACCTGGTTAGCTGTTATTGTTTGATGCTCTCGCAAATTATCAGAAAAGTCCCCTCCCCCTGGCCCCCTCCCGTCAAGGGAGGGGGAACGACTTTTGGGAGTGCATCACTGTTTATGCGCCGCCTGCCACTCGGTAGAATTGGGGAAAAAGAGCGGCTGACCGTATTTCTCCCTGCCAAAATTCGAGATAATCTTTTGTCCCTCGGTCGGCGAAGTGAGCCATTTAACAAATGTCATCGCATCTTCGCTGTTTACCTTCGGGAATTTCTTCGGATTAACCGGAATGAGCGATATGAAATTCAACAACGCCTCATCTTTTTCTACCAGAACTACGAGTTTTATGCTGTTCTTTAATGAAAGATAGGTGGCCCGGTCCATGAATGTATATGCCGCTTTCTGGTCGGCGTACCTGAGCGTAGGGGCGTTACCCTCGTTCCCCTTTTCATAGACCTGATACCAGGGACCGGCAGGTTTCAGACCCGATTTGGCCCAGAGCTCCATTTCCGCAACGTGTGTCCCCGATTTGTCACCCCTGCTGATAAAGGGTACGCCTTGCGCCGCAATCTTTTTAAGGGCTTCAGCTGCGCTTTTGGTCCCTTTGATCCCTGCAGGGTCGGCGGCAGGTCCAACGAGTACGAAGTCGTTGTACATGAGCGGAATCCGCTCCGTTCCGAAGCCGTTCCGGACAAACTTCTCCTCCAGTGATCTGGCATGAACCAGAACCAGGTCGAAATTCCCCTGCTCGGCCATTTTGAGCGCCTCACCGGTCCCCGCCCCCACATGCCTGACCCGGATACCGGTCTTGCTCTCGAACTGCTCCTCCAGAAGCGGAACGATCCCGGCATCCACCGGTCCGATGGTGCTTGCCAGGAGAAGATATTTATCGCCCGCCTCTGCGAGGGTCAGGTTGGCGATCAAAGCCAGCATGGAAATCATACAGATAAAAAAAAGTCTTTTCATACTCCTCCTCTTTTCACTCGTCTCTCAAGCAGTCTCTTCCTCTGCAGCAATGTCCGTTTGATTTTTGCCCCGGAGAAAGAACCGGCGCCCTCCCCTCTGGCCCAATCTTTGCGTTGGCTAATAAAATCTACAACGGTAGTCACTTAAAAAAAGCATTCTGTACTGGGTACTGCGTTCTCTTTCAGATCATCTATAAATTGAGGAATTGTTCTCTCCGGTTCAATCAACCCGCAAATGTGGCCGGATCCGGAATGGCAATGACTTTGCGGAAAGGAAAAACAGGATCAAACCCTGAGTCGCCAAAGGTGATGCTTTCGCAAATTTTCAGTCATTCACCCTCCCATCAAGGGAGGGGGAATGACTTTCTGCGACTGCATCAAAGGTGAAAAAACTAGAAAAGTAGCTGCATCTGCACGCGGACCTGCTGATCGTCGGTCGGAAGCGCGGTCGCTGAAGCGCCGGTGGAAGCTATGCGACCCTGTCTGTGAATATTGGTGTAATCGGCCTGAACCTTCAGGTTATGCTTGTCGAAGTACCATGATACCGCTCCTTGCGAATCGACCTGATGGTCATTGGAGATAGCGACGTTAGGATCGAGATAGC
>CAIWTU010000046.1 GCA_903915655.1 uncultured Geobacter sp. | reverse complement strand
CTTCGAATGAAGTCGGAATTCCGGTTATTTCAACCCAAAATGGGCTGCCATCCTTACGGAGCAATTGTTGTTCTGATTTTGGATTTGGCTGCCTGCTACTGATAATCTGGTCAACTCGGTTAAGGATATATGTGCGAAAATCAGGGTGGACAACATCATGAATCGGTTTTCCCAGGTATTCTTCTTGGCTTTCAATTCCAAAACAACTTACTGCTGCAGGGTTCAAATAAACAAATTTACCCTCTACATGTACCATGATCATATTGGGTGAATTTTCTACGATTGACCTGAATCGATCTTCACTCGAATTCAAAAGTGCTTCAGTCATTTTACGTTGCTGAATTTCGATCTGCTGGTTTGCAATCGACTCAGTTAGTCCCAGGGTCCGTTCAAGGACACGCGACTCCAACTCGTCTTTTGCCTTTTGCAGCTCAACCCTTGCTATTTTTGTCTCAGCTATTTCATTCTGCAGCAAGTTGATTGTTGTAGCCAACTCGTTGGTACGTTCCAAGACTTTCTGTTCCAACAGTTCCTGCGTTTGTCGAAGTTCATCATTTTGCATCTCCAGTTCAACCTGGTGGACTTGAAGTTCATGAAACAGTCGTTTGGCATCCATACAATTTGAAAGTGAATCAGCAATGACCGGTTGGATGGCAAGTTTTTTTTCCGCCTTCCTGCGGAGAGCATCAGCGGTGTCTGTTGCTATCAAATCGTTTTTGATCATGAAGTGAACTCCCGATTTCGCTCGCAGTGAGATTACAGCTATGACTGGTTGGGTCATCAAAAAAAATTTGCAAATTGCCTTATCCTGCAAGCAGATGGAATCTTTCCTTCATTTTTATCACTGTATCCACTCAACAGCTCTTTTCAAAACATCGCGCAACTGATCGAAGCTATACGGTTTGCCGATTGACCCCGCTATTTCCTTACTGGCTATCCGAGATTCCACAACTGTTTCCCCAAAACCGCTTGATATTATGATCGGTAGACCCGGTCTGAGAGTTTTCAACTCACTGAACAGTTGATAGCCATCCATTACTGGCATACCCATATCAGTGACAACCATGTCAATTTCAGCGGCATTCTTCAGGTACAGGTTCAGCGCCTCCTTACCGTTTGATGCTTCAATCACCGTGAAACCAAGTTTCTGCATCATGGTGCGTACTATCATAAGGACTTGAACTTCATCCTCTACCAGCAGTATCGTGCCACTCCCCTGCCACGGGTCTGAGGAAATCTGCTGAAGCAATTCCCCCCCGGCACAGTCCTTGCCCTGTACAGGCAGGAATATTTTGAAGGTTGTTCCCTGACCAAGTTCAGTATTGAGCTGCAATGCCCCATTATGCGTCTTTATGATGCCAAGAACTGCCGACAGTCCAAGCCCACGGCCAGTAAACTTAGTGGTATAGAACGGCTCAAAAATCCGGTTATAAGTCTCATCGCTCATGCCGCAGCCAGTATCGGCAACCTCCAGGCAGGCATAGCAGCCATGAGGGATAATCTTACCGTGATAATCCTTTTCGGCCTCATCTTTGTTAAGGACCTTCTTTAATAGTGATACTCGGACTTCGCCCTGTGCGTCACCGATGGCTTCCGCAGCGTTTATGATCAAATTCATGGCCACCTGTCTGATCTGACTAGCGTCGCCGGTAACACAAGG
>CAIWTU010000045.1 GCA_903915655.1 uncultured Geobacter sp. | reverse complement strand
GAAGGCTTCAACAGCCTAGTGCAATCAGCTAAAGCCAGAGCAAGAGGATACCGTACCAATAGAAATCTCATCGCCATGATTTATCTGATTGGCGGAAAACTTAAGTTTGGGTTACCCACGTAGAACAGCGAGCAGCCCCTCCCCTTTTATTTTGTTTCAGGCCAATACAAAAGCCTCGCGAACTCGAGCTGACCGAGCGGTAAAGTGCACCGTAACTAGTCTTTTCAAAAAGGACCATACGTAGTTGTTTCGTACGTTTCTTTCAACTCCTGCCTCGCTGCCTGTAAAATGCAAAGGCGGAGACTCTTGATGGTGCAGGTAAGCGGTGATGGCTACGAACTCATTAAAGAGTGAGCCGGACAAGAGAGCCGAAACAAACCGCTTGTTATGGATTCAACAGAATCGATAGCAACTCAATCGGGGTCAGCAAATTTCTATAAAAAAAGGTGGGGGGGACTATGAATAACGCCCAAATAATAGGCCCCAAAACAGATAAGAGGTCTGTGCCAAGCGGCATATTATATAGTTAATCAGACAATTACAAGGATTATTTGTTTGTTTTTTTGCAGCAGTGGATTCAGTAATCCATTCATATACCGAGGCGTTCGTAAAATGGTTGTCATCCCCAAAGGCCTATATCGGGTATCCACTCTTTTTAGTCAGCTATTATCTCGATTTCGGCTGGAAGTCTGTCGGAATGACATTTACCGCGAGCCTTTTAAATCTTTTCACTACATAAACGTAACCTTGCAGTCATCCAGGTCGTATTTGGCTGCAACGATCTTGAGCTTTCCCTCTTTGACCAACTCTTTGAGGAGATTGGACTGTTTGGTAAGATTTGCCTCAACAAGCCTGATGTTGTCGTCGACGGCGGTTTCGATGAGCTGAGCCTTGTATTTCCCTTTATATTGGATTTATCTTCACTCTTATTGAGATTCATAGAGTGGCTCAGATTCCTTGTTTTGCTTGACTTCCTGCCCTTCCTGCCTGATCTGGAAATATTCCTCAGGAGTGTTAATGTTGCGAAACGAAAGAAACTCCGGGTCAATAGCGGCAATTTCCTGCTGGGAAACGACATTTACCTTTAACTGGTCGAAACAGGCCACAATCCTCCTTTTTCCTGAAGAGAGAGTCGCCTCGATTGACTGAAGGCACCCTTTGCCGTAGACCGCATGAAGAGGTTCGAGTCCCCCCTCGCTCTCTGGAATAACCACATCAGTTCCTGAGGCTTTGGAGACAAGATGGCGAATCAACAGTTCGTTCAAGTCTGGCATGTCACAGGCAACCACAAAAATATACGGGGTCGAACTGTGTACGAGCCCAGAGTGTATCCCCGCAAGAGAACCCTTGTCAGGGTAAAAGTCGGACACGGTGCGGCATGGGAGAAAACGATACATTTCCGGCGTATTCGTGACAAGGATAACCTCGGGGAATATTTCGGCAAGTTGCCGGTAGATCCTTTCAATGAAACGCTCTCCGCGGTACGGGAGGAGCGCCTTGTTGCTTTTCATCCTGGTTGAATTGCCACCCGCCAATATTACGGCAGTTACTCCGGAGGCTATCTCGCCAAAGGTCGCAAGAGACTCCGGGTGGGTGTAGACATTAAAACCGCCACCCCGCACATAGCCGATCAGGGTTATCCCCGCTTCATCAGCGAGCCTGACTGCCATATCGGTAGGAGAAGTACGGGAAGCAATCAGGGCGATGCCGAGAACCGCAGCTTTTGTAACCATTTCCGTCGAGATCCTGCCGGAAGTGATAAGGGTCGTCCCGGAGAGTTCGATCCCCTTTAAAAGCGCCTCACCCGCTATGCGATCTAAGGTGTTGTGCCTGCCGATGTCTTCGCTGCAAAGGAGAATGGTTTTGTCAACGGCAACAGCAGCTGAATGTATTCCGCCCGACGCCTTGTAAGCGCCTGATAGTTGAGAAAGCTGTTGCATCAGTGAAAATATGTCGTCAGGAAGAACCTTCCGGAGCATTTCTGGTTTCGGTTTTTCTCTCTCGGGGATTTTGTGCTGCAGATTGAAAGTAATCCCTGTGCCACATCCGGAAGTAAGCGACGGCTTCAACTTTTCCGGCAGCTCTCCTCTGATAATAACATTGGCTATGCCAAAATCCTCGCAGACGCTCAACATGAGGAAATCATCAATCTTCTCGACAAAACCCTCCAGTCTCAAAAAGCCCGCAACCAGGTAGCGCAGATCATGGGGGGATGTAATGAGAGTTGCAAGCTCCCGTCCGTTGACTATGAGCTGAAGGGGAAACTCCCGAACCGGCTGATGATCAGTAACACGCATTTTCCCCTTTTCATATCTGTAAACAGATCTGTCGGAACCGGTTGCGCTCTTTTTCCGTTCGTCCATTTTTCTCTCCATTGTACCGGCCAGGCACTCCTGAAGTTGCGGGCTTTAAATCCCTGCGTGGAATTCGTCTCTTCTCTAATTGATGTTATCGCAAATTCTCAGAAAAGTCCCCTCCCCCCTGGAGGGGGAGGGCTAGGGTGGGGGAGACATTGCCATGAAAACGCGAAGTTGCAGCTTCACCCTCCCCCTGCCCGCTCCCGTTAAGGGAAAGGGAACGACTATTTGCGAGTGCATCCTAATTGGTCCCGTATTATTTATTGGCGGCCAGGTAGCCCTTAGCAAGAGCTGTATTAACGTGAACAACTCCCTTATTCAAATTCTTGAACGGGTAGTCATCCATAATTACGGGGAGCTCATCTGCCTGCTGCTGGGTTCTGATTACAGAACCGGCAGTTACATAACGGCCATCCGAAACGGTAACTCCCATTAAGATGGCGCCCGGTTCAATGACACATTTCTTTCCAACAAAAGATTTGAAAACCAGGGCTTTCATGCCGACAAAAGTCTCATCGAGGACAACAGCCGGACCATGGATCTGAACTTGGTGGGCCAAAGAGACACGAGTCCCTACATAAACACCGTATTTCTTTCCATCAACTTCAAAAAGGTTTTTTTCTACAGATTCGCCGTTCATCTCGGTTTCCAGCGCATGTATGACTACGCCATCCTGAACATTGGAATTGTCACCCACAAAAAGAGGTTGCCCCTCATCTCCACGGATTGACGCCGTGGGAGAGACCATTATGTTTTTTCCGAGAATGACGTTTCCGATAACGGATGCCAGCGGGTGAACATAGGTGGTGGGATCGATGACCGGCTCTGAAACTTTCCCACAGAAATCGGTAAGCACATTCTTTTCAATCATTGTATTTCCTCCGCTTGAGATGTTCGCAATAGTGGTTATCGAGGAATGTTGGAATAATTACAGATAATGAGGCTTTCGCAAAAAGATCGTCACCCCCGAACGCTTCTATCTGGGATCCAGTCTTTTCAGTCAGTTATAAACTGGATTCCGGCCGGAAAGCTGCCGGAATGACAGCTAAGCTACAGAGAAAAAATAACCTGAAGATGACATACAACCCCCATGAAGAGATCCGCCTCTGCGAGTCTTTTTTTGTTCCTGAAAACTGAAAAACAGAATGTATTGAGCGTGAAGGCATTTTGAAGGAAAATAACGAATAGATACAATACATGGAAAGCCCACAAATCTGCGTGCTGTGAAAAAGCGGGGTCTTCAGGTGAAGACCCCGGTGATATAAAACTAATTTACGGCACACTTAGTCGTGTGAATAAACTATTCGGCAACTGCTGCCGGCTGTGCAGTCTTGTAATGGGACACATGCTTGGGCCGCTGGTACAGAAAGGTAACCACAAAACCGGCTATCAGCAGAGCGGCTGCAATATAGAGTGACTGCTGCTTGTCGAACTTCGCAAAGGCGAGACCGCCGCATACACCGGCAGCGCCCCAAGCTGTCAAAACGAAACCGTAGACCTTGCCGATGTAGGTCGGTCCGAAGGAGTCCGCAGCAAAAGCAGGCATAACCGCAAAACCGCCGCCGAGACAAGCCAGCAGGTAGCAGGCAATGACGGTGAAGATCATTACGTTGGTTACCTGTGGAAGATAGAAGTAGAGCAGTGCCTGGGTAGCGAACATGGTAAGAAATACGTTCTTGCGACCGATTTTGTCGGAGGCGGCTGCCCAGAAGAGGCGGCCAAGACCGTTGAAAATGGATGCCGTTGCAAGTACGCCACCGCCGAGAACAGCCAATTTAGCCGGATCATCTATTCCCTGGGCTGCTTTGATGACTTCCTGTGCCATCGGGGAAAGCTTGGAGAGAAGACCCATGCCTGCGCTGACGTTCAGGAAGAGCATCCCCCAGATCATGTACCACTGTGGAGTTTTTTTAGCTTCTTCCCAGCTGAAGGAATCGGCAGCAGAAACAGTCTTGGTCGAAGGGGTAAATCCGTCGGGGAGCCAACCTGCAGGAGGATTGCGGAGAACCATTGCTGCAAGGGTGTTACCGATCAGATAGACGACACCGAGGATAAAAAACGAGTTGACTACGCCATACTTGATGATCAGGCCCGGCACTATCTTGCCGATGAAGAATGCGCCGAGACCAAAACCCATGACCGAAAGTCCGGTAATCAGACCACGATGGTCGGGAAACCAGCGGATCAGGGTGGCGATCGGCACCACGTAGGCCAGACCGTTACCGATCCCGCCGATTACACCATAACCGAGGTAGAGGAACCAGATGTTGCCTGAACTGAGCGCAAGGCCACCCATCAGGACTCCAATACCGTACATAATGACGCCAATGGTGCAGACGAATTTAGGCCCCTTCTTGTCCACCAGCATTCCGCCGAAGGCTGCAGAAAGACCAATCATACCGATAATGATCATGAAGGTCGTAGCAACGGCCCCTTTCTCCCATCCGGTAGCTGCCATAACCGGCTTAATGAACACCGACCACGCATACACTGTGCCAAGCAGGGTCATAATCACGACCCCCGCAGCAGCAACCGACCATCGCTTCGACATCAGATTCTCGTTACTCATTGGTACTCCTCCTGAAAAAAATTTTAGCTACTCTATACTTCATTTGCAACAAAAACAAAAGAAAAAAATTCATTACAAAAAACGGTAACTTCATTTATAGCCGCCATCTCTCTTATCGGGGGGAGAGATGGCGGTTCTTGCGCTTCATCCGACCAACAGCTCGTTATGCGTAATCAGAAACCTCGTCAAAAGCCTCGATGTTTACCGCGCAAACCTTGTATTCCGGAATCTTTGAAATAGGATCGAGCGCCGGGTTGGTCAGCACGTTTGCAGCCCCCTCCGCAAAGTGGAAAGGCATGAAGAGAACCCCTTCCTTGATATTGCGGCTAACCCTTGCGCTGGTTACGATTTCGCCTCGACGAGAAGAAACTGACACCTTCGCCCCGTCCTTCAGGCCGAGTTTATCTGCGGTTAACGGATTTATCTCTATGAACGATTCAGGAGAGAGGTTATTCAAACCTTCAACCTTCCCCGTCATCGATCTTGTGTGGTAATGGTAGAGCACGCGTCCGGTTGTAAGAATAAACGGATATTCGGCATCGGTCGGCTCGTTGCTCGGCTTGTATTCGGTCGGGCGGAAGAGTCCTTTGCCCCTGGCTATGGCAGCCTTGTGCAGATACATGGTGCCGGGATGGTCTACGTTCGGACATGGCCATTGAATGCTCCCCTGCTCCAGACGATCATAGTTAATGCCGGCGTAGGAAGGAGTAACGGAGGAGATTTCAGCGAATATTTCCGCAGGATTTGCATAGGTCTTGGCGTAGCCCAGCTTGTTCATGAGTTCCATCAGGATTACCCAGTCGGCCTTCGACTTTCCAATCGGCTCGATCGCCTTTCGTACCCGCTGCACCCTTCGCTCCGTGTTGGAAAAGGTGCCATCCTTTTCTGCAAAAGAAGCGGCTGGAAGAACTACGTCCGCCAATTGAGCGGTCTCGGTGAGGAAGATATCCTGTACAACGAGGAACTCGGTATTTTTGAGGGCCTCCTCCACATGGTGGAGATCAGGGTCGGAGATCATCGGATTTTCACCCATGATATAGAGGAACTTGATGTCGCCATGACCGGCATTGTGGACGATTTCGCAGAGGGTCAGACCCGGCTTGTCGTTCAGCTTCACTCCCCAGGCCTTTTCGAATTTCTCTAGCACCTGTGGATTCGCTACCTTCTGGTAACCAGGGAGGTCGCCCGGCAGACCGCCCATATCGCAAGCCCCCTGAACATTGTTCTGGCCGCGCAGGGGGTTTATTCCGCCGGATTCAATGCCAATGTTACCACACAAAAGCGCCAGATTGGAAAGCGTCATAACACCTTCGGTTCCGGTAGTGTGCTGGGTTACTCCCATGGAGTAAAAGATTGCCGCCTTGGCTGCCTTCGCATATAAACGTGCAGCTTTTCTGATATCTTCAGCGCTCACGCCGCAAATTTCCGCTGCCTTTTCGGGGGTAAAATCGGCAAGACAGGCTACCAGATCTTCAATTTTTTCAGTGCGCGCTGCAATGTATTCCGTATTCTCCAGACCTTCGGCAATTATGACGTTCATCATGCCGTTGTAGAGAGCTACGTTAGTCCCAGGTGTGATCTGCAAAAAGAGATCGGCATCGAATGCAAGGTCTATGCGCCTTGGTTCGGCAACTATAATTCTTGCCCCGTTCTGTTTTGCCTGACGAATCTTTGCCCCGATGACCGGATGGCCTACGGTGGTATTGGAACCCGTGACAAAAATTACGTCTGAATTCAGCACCTCATTGATGCTGTTGGTCATTGCGCCACTGCCAAGCGTAGTTGCCAGACCGGCAACTGTCGAGGAGTGTCAGAGTCGGGCGCAGTGATCGACATTGTTGGTGCCGAACCCTGTGCGTACCAGCTTCTGGAACAGGTAGTTTTCTTCGTTGGTTACCCTTGCTGAGGTCAGCCCTGCCAGAGCTTCCGGACCGAATTCCGCCTTGGTTTTAGTTACCTTCTCGGCTATCAGGTTATAGGCTTCGTCCCAGCTTGCTTCCACCAGCTTGCCGTCTTTCCTGATCAGGGGGGTCTTCAGCCGGTCAGGGTGGTTGATGAAGTTGTAACCGTATTTCCCCTTGACGCAGAGGAGGTTATTGTTGGCATCTCCGTTAGACGGCTCGACACCGACTACTTTATTACCGTTCTTAACCAGCAGATTCATCTCACAGCCAACCCCACAGTAGGAGCAGGTCGTTTTGGTTTTAGTAACATCCCATGTACGGAACTTTTCTTTAGATTTGGACTGAAGGGCTCCTACCGGGCAGACCGACACGCAGTTACCGCAGGAGACGCAGACAGAATCCCTGACATCTTCTTCGAAGGGGGTAGCAACTCGCGCGCTAAATCCACGACCGGCAAAGTCGATGGCCTCGGTACACTGGAAAGCGGAGCAGGTATTAACGCAACGTCTGCAATTAACACACTTGTTCATGTTTCTAGTGTAAAACTCGTTTGACTCATCGAGAGGGAGGCTGTTCATCATTCCGGCATACCGTGACTCTTTTATGCCGTATTCGAAGCAGAGATCCTGCAGTTTACAGTTACCGGCCTTTTCGCAGGTCAGGCAATCCTGCGCATGATCCGACAACATCAGTTCGAGCATTATTTTTCTGGCGGCGATAACCCTATCGGTACTTGTAAGTATGTCCATACCGTCCATTGCCGGTGTGGAACATGCCGGCGCCAGGTTTTTCCTCCCTGCCACTTCGACGAGGCAGACTCTGCATGAAGAGTTCAAGCCCGTTATTTTCCCCTGCAGATCAAAATAGCAGAGGGTGGGAATCGTTATCCCTGCTTTTTTTGCGGCATCAATGACGGCAGATCCTTTCGGAATTTCTACCGCCCTCCCATCAATCTTCACTGTAATCATGGCAAGTCAATTCCTTTCTTTGTTATAAACTGCATTCTGGCCGGGAAAAGAGTCGTTATGACCTCTTTCATAAAAACCCCTCACCCCAGCCTCCGGTTTTCAGATAGTAATCATATATTTTTGCGGAGCATGGCTAAACAACTAGCTTAATTTTTTAGCTGCAGGGAGCATCTATCTAGCGACTAGATTTGGCAAAAAGTCGACTGGTTTCAGTTACGTTCAGTTTTTTCCGCCTTCAAGGCCGGCACGGCGAACAGTTAGCCAAGGCGCCTTATTGCGGAGGGACAAAAATGGATGCATAGACATAAGACAATTTTTTTCGGATTTCCATTATATCAAGATGAGTTTTAAGGGGTGAGTAGCCGCAGGTGGATAGCATTAATGGCAAATGACTGCGGTAGGAACTGCATTCATTGTCCAGATCTCCCTCATCATCGCTGATGGGTGAAAGGGATTGGGGGGGATCCGTAGCCATTACGTTGACAGTGCAGAGCCCCTTTCCGTTTAACCAGTTAACAGAAGAAATCTGGTTCGCAAGGACGTTGCCAACAAGCGGGGAGAAAAGATAGAGGGGGATTATAAGCGCCCCGAAATATTTCTTAAGCAATTTCATGTGCAAGAAAACCCCAACCCCTGGCATAAAAATCAATCTGGCAACCACCCAGCTGTACCGGTATCATATTCCGGCAACAATGTCAACATAGCTTTTTCCAGCCCAATAACGGCAATCTATCGTTTCTCCCAATAAAGCTGCCAATATGTATCTGCACAATATTGTTTCAACCTCAAGTCGCCTCCTATCAACGCCTCGGCCCTATTCTTTCTTCTTGATCCGTTCCCCCGGTTGCAGTCGCTTAACACCTTGATCCGCTTCGCGTATGGAAAGAGAAATCCTTTTTCGCTCCCTGTCAACGGCCAGCACCTTAACTCTGACAAGCTGGCCGACCTGAACAGCCTCGTTCGGATCCTTAACAAACCGATCCGCCAGATGACTTACGTGTACCAGCCCGTCCTGGTGAACCCCTATGTCGACAAAAGCTCCGAAAGCCGTCACGTTGGTCACTACTCCCTGAAGAATCATTCCATCCTGAAGGTCTGTCATCTCCCGGACGTCATCCCGGAAGGGAGCCGCCTGGAACTCACACCTTGGGTCGCGCCCCGGTTTTTTCAGCTCGTCGAGGATGTCGCGCAGAGTAGGAATACCGACAGAGCCGGTTGCATAACGGGAAAGGTCGATTCGGGTAACGAGCACCGGATCCGCAACAAGTTCCGCCATGGAAACGCCTTGGTCTGCAGCCATACTCTCAACCAGCTGGTAGCGCTCGGGGTGGACAGCGGTATTGTCAAGAAGATGGCTTCCCCCCGGGATACGAAGAAAGCCGGCAGACTGCTCAAAGGCCTTGGCGCCGAAGCGTGCGACTTTGAGCAGAGCCTTCCGCGAAGCAAATGTGCCGTACTCGTCACGGTGGCGAACAATGGCCTTGGCCAGGGACCCCCCGACTCCGGAAACATAGGAGAGGAGAGCCCAGGAGGCTGTATTCAGATTGACCCCGACGAAGTTAACGCACGATTCCACCACTCCGTCCAGCGACTTCTTCAGCTGCGTCTGGTTGACATCGTGCTGGTATTGGCCAACACCGATGCTTTTAGGGTCGACTTTGACCAGCTCGGCAAGAGGATCCTGGAGACGCCGGGCAATCGATATGGCGCCCCGTACCGTAAGATCCAGTTCGGGAAATTCCTCTCGGGCAACCTCCGAGGCCGAATAGACGCTCGCTCCCGACTCACTCACCATCACTATCGGAATCTGCTTCTCCGACTCCCTCAGCGTCTCGCGTACAAACTGTTCCGTTTCCCTCCCCGCTGTACCGTTACCAACGGCGATCATCTCGCAGTCACCCGTTTTTACGAGCCGGAGCAACTCCTTCTTTGCCGCAGGCAAACCTTTTTCGCCGGTGTGGGGATAAATCGTCGCATTATCCAGGAACCGACCGGTCCCGTCCACGACCGCCAGCTTGCAGCCGGTACGCAGGCCAGGGTCGATGCCGAGGACCTTTTTACCTCCTGCCGGAGGGGCCAGGAGCAGGTTTCTGAGGTTATCGGAAAAGACCCTGATGGCGGTCTCATCGGCGCGCTGCTTCGCCTCTAGACGAAGTTCAACTTCGATGGATGGCGCCAGCAGTCGCTTGTAGGCATCTTCAACTACTCCGGCAAGAAGATCGGAAAAAAGACTCTTTTTCCGGATCGTCCGCCCCCTCAGCCCCGCCAGAATTTCTTCAACTGGGGCCAGGATGGAGAGATATAGAACCTCCTCCTTTTCGCCACGCCGCATGGCGAGCATACGGTGAGACGGGACCTCCCGGAGTCGCTCCTGGTAATCGTAGTACATCTCGAACTTGGTGACAGCATCTTTCTTGCCGGAGGTTACCCGGGAGGAGATCAGCCCCTCTTTCCAGGTGAGTCGTCGGACGAAGGCACGCAGGTCTGCGTCCTCGGCAAACCTCTCCGCCAGGATGTGGGAGGCGCCGCTCAGTGCGGCCGACGCATCCGGCACCTCCCGTTTCGGATCAACGAAGGGAGACGCCGCCCCTTCGGGCGTTCCTGCAGTGAGCTCCTGGGCAGCAATGATGTCGGCAAGGGGCTCCAGTCCCCGCTCCCGGGCAATGGTGGCCTTGGTGCGCCGCTTAGGCCTGAAGGGGAGATAGAGGTCTTCAAGCTCAGTTTTCTGTCTGGTGGCTTCGATTCGGGCTGTAAGTTCCGGGGTCAGCTTCCCCTGTTCCCCTATGGAGTTGTACACCGTCACTTTACGCTCTAACAGCTCCGTGAAATAGTTGACCCGCTCTTCGATGGATCGAAGCTCCACCTCGTCGAGCTCTCCTGTCCGCTCCTTCCGGTATCGGGCGATGAAAGGGACGGTTGCCCCCTCCCGCAGCAAGGTTACGGCGCTCTCCACCTGGAATGATTTAAGCCCGGTTTCTTCGGTTACCCACCCGAAAATAAGGGGAAGATGATTACTCTGAACCGACATCTAGTTATACCTCCTGGATTCTTTCTTTTCAATTTTCCGGAAAACCGCGAGCCTCTTGTAAAAGTATTCAACCTTCCTCGAGATTTTTGTGCCAGAGGCCTCTTCGAGGAATCTCTCCGGATAAAGATAAACTGATCCTGTCGTTTTTCCTAACGAAAACGCTTTTATAATAGGCACTTTTATGGTAATTTTTATCCTTCATTCCTTCATATGACTAATCTGACGACAAATCATCTTTACAACAAATACGACTTGCAGGTTAAAGGATATTATCAGTGGTAATCATTAAGCGGCCTCGGTTTCGTCATTATTCATCGTCTCTCTCGCCAGTTTTTCACGGTCGGACCCCTTATGCCGGTGATACCCGAAGAAACAGCAAAAATGCAAAATAATAAAGCGAGAATAATCTGTATAGCCAATCAGAAGGGTGGGGTCGGCAAGACCACAACAGCCGTCAATCTTGCCGCTTCACTTGCTGCGGCTGAAAGAAAAACCCTCCTTATTGATATGGACCCGCAGGGGAGCGCCGGGAGTGGTGTCGGTGTGCAGAAGGAACTGCTTCGGGAAAGCATCTATGATGCCCTTGTCGACGGCCTCCCCCTCTCTGACATAACTTTCAAAACGGCCCTCCCTTTTCTAAAAATAATCCCCTCGACCACCGATCTTGCGGGGGCTGAACTGGAGCTGGTTTCCGCCCCGGAGCGCGAGAAGAGACTCCTTCATGCCATAGCGCCACTTGCCGCCGACTATGACTACATCCTTATTGATTGTCCCCCGTCACTTGGGCTCTTGACCATCAACGCAATGACTGCGTCCGACTCGGTACTGATTCCGCTCCAATGTGAATTCTACGCCATGGAGGGACTCTCCCAGATACTCAAGACCATCAAACTTGTCAAAAGAGGGCTGAATCCGGGCATTGCCATCGAAGGAATCCTCCTGACCATGTTTGACGCGCGGGTAAATCTCTCCCGTCAGGTGAGCGAGGAAATAAGAACACATTTCAAAGATTCCACCTTTAATACCGTTATCCCGAGGAACATAAGGCTTTCCGAGGCGCCAAGCCATGGGAAGCCGGTTCTGCTCTACGACATAGCATCGCGGGGGGCAGCCAGTTATCTCGACCTGGCCAAAGAAATCATTCAAAGGGAGGATAGTAATGCAAAAAAAAACCGGCCTCGGTAGGGGTATGGCAGCGCTCCTTCCGGTTGTCGAAGACGAACTGAAAAATTACTTTTCCTGTCCGATAGAAGAAATAAAACCGAACCGTAATCAGCCGCGAAAAACCTTTTCCCCTGCAAAGCTGGACGAACTTGCCGCATCGATCAGGGAAAAAGGAATAATCCAGCCTCTGGTGGTTCGAAAAAAGGATGGGCACTATGAACTGGTAGCGGGAGAGCGGCGCTGGCGCGCGGCACAGAGAGCCGGCCTGCGCGAGGTTCCGGTAGTCATCCAGGATGTCTCCGATGACATTGCACTGGAAATGGCGCTGATTGAGAATATCCAGCGAGAAGACCTCAATGCGGTGGAAGAGGCTGAGGCTTATCACGCCCTTATGGAAAGATTCGACCTTTCCCAGGAGGAGCTGGCCAAAAGGGTCGGCAAGGAACGTTCCACGGTCGCCAATTCGCTCCGACTCCTGAAACTCCCGGCAGAATTAAAGGGAGATATCGTCGAAGAACGCCTTTCCATGGGGCACGCAAGGGCACTGTTAGCCTTCGACTCCCCAGAACAGATGAAAAAGGCCCGGCAGGAGATATTGAAGGGGCATCTTTCCGTCCGCGCAACAGAAAACCTGGTAAGGAAAATAAAATCCAACCAGCCGGCGGAGGTCGATAAAAAGGTGGCTTCGCAGATCATGGCTGTAGAAGAGCAGCTTCAGCGACATTTTATGACGAAGGTCACCATTCGCCATAGCGGCAGGGGCGGAAAAATCGAGATTGCTTTTACCAGTGAGACCGACTTGATCAGAATAATAGAAGTAATGGATATATGACTCTTTTCGATAGAGTATCTGATCTCCGGGGTCGCTCTGCGAGATCATTTCAGCAATTTTCATCACGGACGTCCGCCTCGGTCAAAGCATAGATAATTTTTAAAGTTACCATAAAGATATTCTTGACATTGGCGAAGGGTGTATGATAGCTGGAATAAAATTGATTAATCCAGCCCCCTGTAATCCAGGGGAGACAATGTATCCTGATGTTACTCGAGGTAAAGGGATGATCAACATAGATTTTGCGTTACTCTTTCAGATAGTCAACTTCCTCATTCTGATGCTTATTCTCAATACCTTTCTATATAAACCTGTGCGAAAAATCCTGGGCGAACGGGAAGCAGAAATTACTGCCGCTGCTGAAAAAACTGCTGCAGTGGAAACGGAAGTTCTGGTGAAAATGGCGCTTTATGAAGCGAAGTTACGTGAGGTGAAAGTCAAGGCCAACGAAGAAAAAAATCTCGCGATCAAGGCTTCCCGCGAGGAAGCGGCCGAAATTGTCGGCAAGGCCCGATCGGAAGCAGCCTCCTCTCTGGTCCTGCTCCGGGCCCGGATAGCCGGAGAGGCAGATTCTGCAATGGCGCTTCTTGAAGAGCAGGCGGAGTCGCTTTCACTGGAAATTTGTGAAAAAGTACTTGGAAGGAGCCTATAGGATGAAAAACTTACCCTCGAACATCTGGGGCACCAAACTCTTTTTCATCCTGGCAGTCGCCTGCTTCTGCCTGGCCGGAGCCGTCACAGGTTTTGCTTCGGAGGGGGGTGAGGCGGCAGGCCATGCAGATTGGGCTCTCCGATTAAAGGATTTCGGCTGGAGAACTCTTAATTTTACACTGCTGGTTGCCATTCTGGGCTGGGGAGTAGCTAAGATGGACATTAAATCTCTTCTTGCCGCCCGCCAGAAGAGCGTGGAGAAATCAATCCGTGAAGCAGCGGAAGCACGGGAAGCGGCTGAAAAGAAATTTGTTGAATACAGTGAAAAACTGGATAAAGCATCCTCTGAAATCGATGATATTCATGCCTCGATAAAACTGGAAGCCGAGTTGGAAAAAAAACGTATCCTCGAAGATGCCGCATTATCTGCCAAAAGGATAATAGAGCTGTCAGCAGCGGCGGCCGATCAGGAAATCCAGAAGGCGAGGATGGCCCTTCGAGAAGAAGCTGCCCGACTATCGGTACAACTTGCAGCCCGGACGTTGAAAGATATGATCACGAAAAATGATCAGGACCGCTTTGTCAACGAATTTATAGATGACTATAATACCAAGGTGGAGAAGAGAAATTGATCACAAATGCGATTGCGAAACGATACGCCAAGGCTCTCATACAATTGGCGAAGGAAGATGGAGCGGTTGAGAAATATTACGATGAACTGACCAGTTTTGGATCGATTCTTAATGCTCATGCAGATTTCACCGCACTCTTATCTGACCCTGCCTCTGCAATTGAAACGAAAAAGGCCCTATTAAGGGATATAACCGACAACCTCCCTTTAAGCAAAACCGTTGTGAACTTTTTCTTCCTTCTGCTTGAAAAAAACAGGCTGGGTCATCTTTCATCCATTACAGGGGAGTACCGGGGGGTGGCCGATGAACTTTCAGGACTGCTTCGCACTACTCTGACTTCAGCCCTCCCCCTTGAAGAAAAACAGATTGAGGGAATAAAGGCGGCACTGGAGAAATCGACCGGGAAAACGGTCTTGCTGAAAGTTGAATACGACCCGTCTCTGATCGGTGGCGTAGTCGCCAAAATTGGTGACGCGATATTTGACGGCAGCATTAAAACCCAGTTAGATAGGATTCAAGATATATTACAGAAGGGGTGAAACGTTTCTATGGAAATCAGAGCGTCAGAAATAAGCGAGATTATTAGGAAACAGATCAAGGATTACGGGAAGGAGATGGAGGTCAGCGAAACCGGAGTCATTATCTCCGTTGGTGATGGTATTGCCAGAATTCACGGGCTTGAAAAGGCCATGGCAGGCGAATTACTCGAATTCCCGGGGGGAATTACCGGCATGGTCCTCAATCTTGAGGAGGACAACGTCGGAGCGGCCATCTTTGGCGAGAACAATGAAGGTATCAAGGAAGGGAGCATCGTCAGGTGTACCGGTAAAATTGTCGAGGTCCCGGTCGGTGAGGCCTTGATAGGGCGCGTGCTGGACGGGATCGGCAAGCCGATCGACGGCAAGGGACCAATCAACAGCAGCGAAACACGCAAGGTTGAGGTCAAGGCTCCTGGAATCGTTCAGCGCAAGTCGGTCCACCAGCCCTTGCAGACAGGGCTCAAGGCAATAGACTCGATGGTTCCAATCGGCCGAGGACAGCGTGAGCTCATTATCGGAGACCGCCAGACCGGCAAAACGGCCGTAGCAATCGATACGATCATCAACCAGAAAGGTGGCGATTGCATCTGCATCTATGTCGCCATCGGACAAAAGCGCTCCACTGTTGCCCAGGTCGTCGGCAAGCTCCAGGAACATGGTGCAATGGATTACACCATTGTCGTTGCCGCTACAGCTTCGGAGTCTGCACCACTGCAATTCATTTCCCCTTATACAGGCGCTACTATCGGAGAGTATTTCAGGGACAACGGCAAGCATGCGCTTATTGTCTATGATGACCTTTCAAAGCACGCTGTTGCCTATCGTCAGCTATCCCTGCTGCTGAGGCGTCCGCCGGGACGTGAAGCCTACCCTGGCGACGTTTTCTACCTGCACAGCCGTTTGCTCGAGCGTGCCTGCAAGTTATCCGATGCCTGCGGCGCCGGTTCGCTGACAGCGTTACCGATAATAGAGACTCAGGCAGGCGATGTCTCCGCCTATATTCCGACCAACGTTATTTCCATTACCGATGGTCAGATATATCTGGAGAGCGACCTCTTCTTCTCGGGTGTGCGTCCTGCAATTAACGTTGGGCTCTCCGTTTCGCGCGTTGGGGGCGCTGCGCAGATGAAGGCAATGAAGCAGGTTGCCGGCACACTCCGACTGAACCTGGCTCAGTACAGGGAGATGGCGGCCTTTGCCCAGTTCGGATCCGACCTCGACAAGACCACACAGAATCAGCTTGCCCGTGGCGAAAGACTTGTCGAGATCCTGAAGCAGCCTCAGTGTAAGCCAATCCCGAATGAGAAGCAGGTAATGCTTATTTTTGCCGCAAACAACGGCTTTTTGGATGAATATCCCGTCTCTGAGCTCGGGCGTTATGAAGCTGAGCTCTACCGGTTTCTGGACAATAAAAAGGCCGAGCTACTGAAAGATCTTCGGGAGAAGAAGGCCATTGACGATCTCCTGAAAGGGAAGATGATTGCCTCGCTCGAAGATTTCAAAAAGGAATTTACTTCCGAGGAGTTGTAAATGGCCAGCCTCAAAAGCATAAGAAAACGGATAGTATCCGTCAAAAACACCATGCAGATTACCAAGGCGATGAAAATGGTCTCGGCTGCAAAGCTGCGCCATGCCCAGGAAAACGTTATAGCGGCAAGACCGTATACGGAAAAGCTCGCATCTGTTCTGGAGAAACTGGCCCCCTCTGTCGACTCAGCCAAGAACCCGCTTCTGCAGCAGGCGAAAACCACCAAGGCACTTCTTATCGCCATCACCTCGGACAGGGGGCTCTGCGGCGGCTTTAACGCGACAATCGGCAAAACGGCCGAACGCTTTGTAAAGGAACATTCAGCAGAGTTTCCTGATCTGACCGTAATGACCATAGGGCGGAAAGGGAATGAATTTCTCAGACACCGGGTGAGGGTAAGCAAAAGCTATACGGGCATAACGTCTGATCTCAGTCGCCAAACGGCTGCAGTTATTGCCCAGGAAATAATTTCCGGTTTTCTTGCAGAAGAATATAGCGAGGTGCATCTTCTTTTCAATGCATTCAAGAGTGTGATCTCCCAGGAGATAACTCTTATGAAACTCCTCCCCGTTCCATCCTGTCAGGGTGGCGAAGAGCAGTTCCTTCCTGACGCAATATATGAGCCTTCGAAGGACGATCTCCTTGCAGAACTGCTCCCAAAGCATATAGAGGTGCAGATATACCAAGCCTTGCTGGAGTCGCTTGCGGCAGAACATGGCGCACGTATGACTGCAATGGAAAGCGCTGCAAAAAATGCCGCCGAGATGATCGGAAAATTGAGTCTGCAGTATAACAGAGCCCGTCAGGCTGTAATCACCACAGAGCTTCTTGAAATTATCTCAGGCGCGGAGTCGATAAAAGGTTAAAAACAGAGCTACTGTGACGATATAATTGATAAAGGTCCCCCAGTCGGGCCGCAGGAGGAAGAATCCAGATGAGTCAAAACGTAGGAAAGATATCTCAAGTTATCGGCGCAGTTATCGACGTCGAGTTCGAGCCAGGGAAATTACCCCCAATTTATAATGCGCTACGGGTAACCAATCCGGCCATTGACGATCGCATGAATAATCTTGTCCTTGAGGTTGCTCAGCATCTGGGAGAAAGTACGGTAAGAACTATTGCCATGGACTCTACTGATGGTCTTGTCCGGGGGCAGCAGGTCCTTGATACAGGAAATCAGATTCTGATGCCGGTAGGACGACAGACTCTGGGACGGATAATAAACGTCATTGGTGAACCGGTAGATGAGGCGGGTCCGATAAATGCCGAGAAACTGTACCCTATTCACCGTGAAGCGCCGCCGTTTCTGGAACAGACGACCAAGGTCGAAGCCTTTACTACCGGCATAAAGGTTATCGACCTGCTGGCTCCGTATGCAAGGGGTGGTAAAATTGGGCTGTTCGGAGGGGCGGGTGTCGGCAAAACCGTTATCATCATGGAGCTTATCAACAATATTGCCAAGCAGCATGGAGGTTATTCGGTTTTTGCCGGTGTCGGCGAACGGACCCGTGAGGGGAATGACCTCTGGATGGAGATGAAGGAATCAGGCGTTCTCGATAAAACAGCACTTGTCTATGGCCAGATGAATGAGCCACCGGGCGCCCGAGCCAGGGTTGCCCTCTCGGCTCTTTCGGTTGCCGAATATTTCCGGGATGAAGAGGGTCAGAACGTCCTTCTTTTTATAGATAACATTTTCCGGTTCACCCAGGCAGGTTCCGAGGTTTCAGCTCTCCTCGGCCGGATTCCTTCGGCAGTAGGTTATCAGCCGACTCTTGCCACAGAGATGGGTGAACTCCAGGAGCGTATCACTTCAACCACCAAGGGTTCGATTACCTCGGTCCAGGCGATATACGTACCGGCTGATGACCTTACGGACCCTGCCCCCGCAACTGCATTTGCCCATCTTGATGCGACAACCGTTCTTTCCAGACAGATTGCAGAGTTAGGTTTTTATCCTGCGGTTGACCCTCTTGACTCCAGTTCGAGGATTCTCGACCCTCAGGTAATTGGTGAAGAGCACTACAAGATTGCTCGTGAAGTTCAATACGTCCTGCAGCGCTACAAGGATCTGCAGGATATCATAGCCATTCTCGGTATGGATGAACTTTCAGAGGGTGACAAGCTTATCGTGGCAAGAGCCAGAAAGATTCAGCGGTTCCTCTCACAGCCGTTTCACGTGGCAGAAGTATTTACCGGTACGCCCGGTAAATATGTACAGCTGCAGGATACCATAAAAGGATTCCAGGAGATCGTTGCCGGGATACACGATGATGTCCCTGAGCAGGCCTTCTATATGGTAGGGACCATTGAGGAGGTCCTGGAAAAGGCGAAGAAACTTGCCGCATGACCGGCAGCCATTCCATACTGGGATTACATCCACTTTTCGAAAGGAACAGAGGTAGATGGCCGAAAAACTGAAAATAGAACTTATAACTCCTTACAGGAAAGTTGTTTCTGCAGAGGTTGACATGATTAACGCCACCGGATCACTGGGTGAATTCGGGATTCTGCCCGGACACGCGACCTTTCTTACTTCCCTGAAAATAGGTGAGTTGTCATATACAAGTGACGGGGCAACGCACTACTTGGCCGTAAACTGGGGTTATCTGGAAGTTGAAAACGACGAGGTTATCATCCTTGTGGAAACCGCAGAAAAAGCGGATGAAATTGATATGGAAAGAGCCAGAACCGCCCTTGGCAGGGCGGAAGAGGCGTTGAAAAGGCTTTCCCGGGAAGACAAGGAGTTCGCAGCTCAGGAAGCGGCTCTCGAACGGGCCCTTATCCGCATGCAGGTAGCTGCAAAAGCTTCAAGAAAATAGTCCGGCTTAAATGACGCGTTGAATAAACTCGACGCAACAGTTCGTTGCGCATCCCCCCTTCCCAGGTGGCGCTGCCGACGGTGAATCTTTTCCCGACAGGCTCATCTCGAATACGGGTCAGGACAGATCTACCTACCAAGTCAGAAGTTTTTACCCACGTTTTTTGCTGAAGTCAACGCCATTAAGAGACTTACCCCGTTTATCGGGGTCAGGAGGTATCCCGCATGTCTGAACAAATCAAGAATATAGCTTGCCGGCTCAAGGAACTGAGGGAAATTGCCGGCATTTCAGCGGAGACGCTAGCCCATGAATTTAACATCAACCGTGAGACTTACCTGGAATATGAAAGTGGGGTTGCAGATATTCCGGTCGGCTTTTTGTACAAAATGGCCCAAAGATTTCATGTGGAACTGACCGATTTAATTACCGGAGAGAGCCCAAAGCTGCATATGTACGCGCTGACCAGGAAGGGCCAGGGGATAAGCGTCGAAAGAAGGAAGCAGTACAACTATGAGGGGCTGGCCTATAATTTTGTCCATAAAATGGCTGAACCGTTTCTCGTGACTGTCGACCCCTCTACTCCGGATGAGGTTGTGAGCTTCAACAGTCATCCTGGACAGGAATTCACCTTTGTGCTAGAGGGTACCCTGAAAATAATTATTCACGACCATGAACTCCTTCTTGATGAGGGGGATTCACTCTTTTTTGATTCAAGTGTCAGCCATGGGATGCAGGCGATGAATAACAAGCCGGCCCGATTCCTGGCCATTATTCTTTAATAAACGAGGTGCCTAATATGTTGGACAGGTTTGTATCCCGCACGCAGTACGACTCTTACGAAGACTTTATTGCAAATTTTGCCATAAATGTTCCGGATAGCTTCAATTTTGCCTATGATGTAGCTGATGGGCTGGCATCAAGCTCTCCGGACAAAATTGCCCTGATCTGGTGTGATGACAAAGGAAATGAAGCCACGTTTACCTTTAGTCAACTCAAACAGCAGAGCGACAAGGCTGCCTCAATCTTTCGCTCCATGGGGATAAAAAAAGGCGATCCGGTAATGCTGATTCTGAAGAGGCGCTTCGAATTCTGGTTTTGTCTGCTGGCGCTCCACAAGCTAGGCGCTATCTGCATCCCGGCAACCCATTTGTTGACAACCAAGGACATTATTTACCGTTGCAATGCCGCCGATATAAAAATGGTCATAGCAATTGCTGACGAAGAGGTGCTAAGTCACGTGGACGAGGCCCTGGAAAAATCACCGACCCTAGAATATAAAGTGATCGTGGGGGGCGAAAGGAACGGTTGGCACGACTTCAATAGCGGGATTGAAACTGCTTCAGAGCTCTTTATCAGGCCCACCGGTTCAGATGCCCCCGCCAAAGAGGACATTTCCCTGATCTATTTTACCTCAGGTACAACCGGAATGCCTAAAATGGTGCAGCATGATTTCCTTTATCCCCTCGGACATATTTTGACGGCAAATTTCTGGCAGAATGTAACAGAAGGGGGGATACATTTTACCGTAGCGGACACCGGATGGGCAAAGGCTGTCTGGGGGAAGATATACGGCCAGTGGATAAGCGGTTCTGCGGTCTTTGTCTACGATTATGAAAAATTCGCCCCCGGAGCCCTTCTCGATACGATTTCCAGGTACGGAGTGACCACCTTCTGCGCGCCTCCAACTATCTACCGGTTTTTGATCAAGGAGGATCTTTCCAGATATGACCTGTCGAAACTCAACTATTGTGTTATAGCCGGTGAACCACTGAATCCGGAGATATATAACCAGTTTCTCAAGGCCACTGGAATCAAGCTGATGGAGGGGTACGGTCAGACCGAGTGCACCGTCGCAATTGCCACATACCCCTGGATGGAGCCAAAACCGGGCTCGATGGGCAAACCTTCCCCGGGATACGTAATGGATATTATCAATGATCAGAATCAATCCTGCGAGAGTGGAGAAGAAGGGCAGATTGTCATCCGGACAGACGTGAGGACACCAATCGGAATGTTCAACGGCTATTATCGCGATGACCAGTTGACCCGCAAGGTATGGCATGGCGGAACCTATTATACCGGTGACATGGCATGGCGGGATGAGGACGGCTACTACTGGTTTGTAGGGAGATCCGACGATGTTATCAAGAGCTCCGGGTACAGGATCGGCCCCTTTGAGGTCGAAAGTGCCCTTCTGGAACACCCGGCGGTGATGGAATGTGCAATAACTGCGGTACCCGACGAGATTCGTGGGCAGATTGTCAAGGCAACCGTGGTATTAACCAGAGACTATTCTCCGAGCGAAGACCTTGTGGGGGAATTGCAGGAACATACAAGAAGGCTGACAGCGCCGTATAAATATCCGAGAATCATCGAATTTGTTCCGGAACTGCCGAAAACGATAAGCGGCAAGATACGACGGGTTGAGATAAGAGATAAGGACAAGAAGTAAACAAGAAGTAAATAATATAGAAACGGGGGGCGGAAATTTTCCACCCCCCGTTTTCCTATGTTTCCAGTGAGACGAGGAAACAACTTCTATCTCACTAAACGGCTTAGTAATCCATGCCGCCCATGCCGCCCATACCACCCATACCACCGGGAGGCATCATCGAGCCTGTATCTTTCTTGGGTTTCTCGGCAATCATGGCTTCCGTGGTCAGCATAAGTCCGGCCACTGAGGAAGCATTCTGCAGTGCATAGCGGGAAACCTTGGTGGGGTCGATAATTCCAGCTTCCACCAGGTCACAGTATTTATCTTCAGAGGCATCATAACCAAAAGCGCCTTTACCGTTCTTGACCTTGTCAACCACTATGGAACCGTCCACACCCGCATTCTCTGCGATCTGACGGATCGGCTCTTCGAGGGCGCGTCTGATAACATTTACGCCGAACTGCTGGTCATGTGGCAGTTTCAATTTATCAAGGGCACACAATGCACGGATATAAGCTACGCCGCCTCCAGGTACAATCCCCTCTTCAACTGCTGCGCGTGTAGCATGGAGAGCATCTTCCACACGGGCTTTTTTCTCTTTCATTTCGGTTTCTGTAGCGGCGCCTACCTTGATTACCGCGACTCCGCCCACAAGCTTGGCAAGCCTTTCCTGCAGTTTTTCACGATCGTAATCGCTGGTGGTCTCTTCTATCTGGGCGCGAATCTGCTTTACCCGTCCCTGGATTTCGGCTTCTGCGCCTGCCCCATCGATAATGGTGGTATTGTCCTTGTCGATGGTGATTTTCTTTGCACTGCCAAGCATGTCAACGGTTGCATTCTCGAGCTTGAAGCCAAGTTCTTCGGAGATAACCTTACCGCCGGTCAGAATTGCGATGTCTTCAAGCATCGCCTTGCGACGGTCACCAAAGCCGGGGGCCTTGACGGCGCAGATGTTCAGAATGCCGCGCAGCTTGTTCACTACGAGAGTGGCAAGCGCTTCGCCTTCGATATCTTCTGCAATGATCAGCAGGGGTCTGCCGGATTTTGCAGTCTGCTCGAGAATCGGAAGAAGATCTTTCATGTTGGAAATCTTCTTGTCGTAAATCAGGATACCCGCATTTTCCAGAGCTGCTTCCATACGCTCCGGGTCGGTTACAAAATAGGGTGAAAGATAGCCACGATCAAACTGCATACCTTCAACGGTTTCAAGGGTGGTTTCCATCGATTTTGCTTCCTCAACGGTGATAACCCCTTCCTTGCCAACCTTTTCCATAGCCTGTGCAATGATGTCGCCGATGGTTTTGTCATTGTTGGCAGAAATTGTGCCGACCTGGGCAATTTCCTTGTGGTCTTTGATCGGTTTGGAAATTTTCGCCAGTTCAGCGACCACAGCTTCAACAGCTTTTTCTATTCCCCGCTTGATATCCATCGGGTTAGTGCCGGCCGCAACCAGCTTGCTCCCCTGCTTGAAAATCGACTGGGCCAGAACGGTTGCCGTGGTGGTGCCGTCACCAGCTACATCGGAGGTCTTGGAAGCGACCTCTTTCACCAGCTGGGCGCCCATGTTTTCAAATCTGTCTTCGAGTTCTATTTCCTTGGCAACGGTAACGCCGTCCTTCGTAATAAGGGGAGAGCCATACGATTTTTCGAGAATGACGTTGCGCCCTTTCGGTCCAAGGGTTACCTTGACTGCATCGGACAATGCATTAACACCCCTTAAAATGGCATTTCTGCCTTCCTGGTCAAATTTGATGATCTTTGCTGACATATTTATCTATCCTCCTGGTTCTTTAGATTGAATCTTTTGTTTCTGCTGAAAATAGTTATGGGTGAGATTATCCCCCGCTTATTCGATTACACCCAGAATGTCGTCTTCGCGCATAATGAGATAGTCAATGCCTTCAACCTTTATTTCCGTACCGGCATATTTACCGAAAAGCACCGTGTCTCCTACTTTAACATCAACAGGAAGCACTTTGCCGTCCTCGGTTACTTTCCCCTTGCCGACGGCGACAATTTTGCCCCGCTGTGGTTTTTCCTTGGCGGTATCCGGAATTAAAATTCCCCCGGCTGTTTTGCTCTCTTCTTCAAGCCTTTCTACAATGATACGGTCCTGTAATGGTCTTAACTTCATGTTTCAATTCTCCTTTCATTCTTTAAATGCTGGTTGTTGTAACCTGAAAAGCAATTAGCACTCATAACTGCTGAGTGCTAATAACGTTTTGAATATAACCAGCCTGTCGGGAAAAATCAAGTCAATTATTTTAAAAAATATCAGGTCGTCAGAAAAAGGGATTCAGAACTGTACGGAAAGCCCTTGAGGGTAGACGGGAAATCGCCGGGAGTCGGGGGGGCAAAGGGTAGGAACGCGATCAGATCACCATTTTCTCTTCGTCATCTCTTCCTTGTACAGTTTATCGTAAAGGATCTCCCATTCACGACTTCCGGGAACCTTTGCCTGGGAGTAAGATGCAAGCTTATTGCGGACCTGTTCGTCAACAACGATTGCTACGGAGAAATATTCATGGATGGATGATTTTACTCTGCTCAGGGCCTTTGGTTCATCGCTGAAGTCAGCCAGGTCGTCCTTCCAGATTTTGTCGATAATCTTGTGGGCCAGGACTGATATGCGGTCTTCTGAAATAAGCATGGAAACCTCGCGGGAAGGATAAGGTCAGAGAACAATGTTCCGTTCTTTAGCCAATCTTTGTTTTATCAGCTTCAGCATCCTGTGTCGGTCGATGTCTGCCCCGCAGCCTGACGCCCGTAATGTTTGCTCAAGAAGTCGTTCCGCTTCCGTCTCCAGCGCTGCTTCTTTGCTGATATCTTCCCTGATAGTTTCCTTTATAGCCGAAAGGAGTACCGTACGATCCTTCTTGAAGGATAGAAGCTCTGCGCTGGTCAACTCTGCAAGTATCTTTTCCGCCAGCCTGTCGATCTGCTCTTTCTTCAGTCGCACAATTTCTCCTGGACATCTATTCAATGTTCTGAAAAGTCGGGCTCAAAGCGGCATTTCCGAGCCCATTGTACTGCTTTCCTGCGAAATGGCAACCTATATTGTTTTCGTTATCTAACTATCTGTTTGGGAGGCTGAAATTTTATGGTTTTAGAGCTTTTCATAATGTATCAAACCCCTTCCAAATACCAGCCTAACAGATTGACTTTCTAGCATTTAAAAATCAAGGCTACAACTTTGAGCACAAATACGGCCTTGGAAAAGAACATTTAAGCGAACATTTAGGATAGACTTTAGCCGCATCCCGTTTTCCTCGTCTCTCTTGGATTTCTTGGTGGAAAGCAATAATGACAGACTCGAAGATGGGATGCTCTATTTATTAATGACCGGGTAGCTGCTCAGCCCTCCTGAAACTGAATTCTACCCGCAAATTCTGCGGAAGAACCATCAATAGTACTGAATACATCCTCACGCGACTACCGAATTACGGAATCCCGAAATCGCAGGAATCATTCCAGAGGTTACACGAGAGGTTACACGGAAGAAGGAAAGGGGTAGGCAAATCGCCTAACCCATTGATTTTATGGAGCGGGAAACGGGATTCGGACCCGCAACCTTCAGCTTCGGAAGCTGAAATTTCCTACCGGGAGAGGATCGATACCGGGAAATATTACGAAAATGATCTCTCTGCCGAATATTCTTCTCAACTCTTGCAAATTCGTTTCTTGACCAGGGATTTGCACCTCTGTTATCCTTGGAGGGAAGATACAGGCCAGGTCCTGATAAATGGAGGGTTTTGATGCTGATCGTAATGAACCATAATGCTGGGAAGAAGCAGATTAACGCCGTAATAAAAGTCATCCTGAGGATGGGATATGAGGGGATACCTATCCCGGGCGGCGTAAGAACCGCTATCGGTGTATTGGGTAACAAGGGGTACGTCGACGATTCGATTATACAGGGTCTGCCAGGTGTGCAGGAAGTCCTACATGTCTCCAAACCCTATAAGCTCGTCTCCCGCGATTTTCATCCTGAACCGACCATTGTTAAAGTTTGCGGCCTTGAAATTGGCGAGGGGAGGCGACCCGTGGTTATTGCCGGACCCTGTGCAGTCGAGAGTGAGGAGCAAATCATTAAAACCGCACGTGCAGTCAAAAAAGCTGGTGCGGACATGCTGCGTGGCGGCGCCTTTAAACCGAGAACCGGACCACATACCTTCCAGGGGTTGAAAGAGGAGGGGTTAAGGCTTCTCGCCCTTGCTTCTGCAGAAACCGGACTCCCTATCGTAACCGAGGTAATGAGCCCGGATACCGTCGGTCTGGTCGCCGAGAGCGCCGACCTCCTGCAGGTAGGCGCCCGCAATATGCAGAATTTTGATCTTCTGAAGGAGTTGGGCAGCATCAGGAAGCCCGTACTTTTGAAAAGAGGGATGTGCGCGACAATCGAGGAATTTCTTGCCGCGGCCGAGTACATATTGGCGGGGGGAAATACCGAAGTCATTCTCTGTGAGCGAGGCATCCGCACCTATGAGACTGCAACCCGCAACACTCTAGATCTTTCGGTAGTACCGCTCATCCGGGAGATGTCTCATCTGCCCATTATGGTCGATCCATCCCACGCCACCGGCAAGAGAAGCCTGGTTCCGCCGATGGCAAAAGCCGCTCTCGTTTGCGGCGCCCATGGAGTTTTGATCGAAGTCCATCCGGAGCCTGAAAAGGCAATGTCCGATGGCGCACAATCGTTGAGCCTCCCCGGTTTCAGCGCTTTGATGGAAGAGATAAACAGTCTGGTTAAATTTTTGGGGTATTGATAAATTCCTGCCTGACAAGCAAAAGTCTGTTGATTTTTGGCTACTGTTGCGGTAGTATAAAGTCACTCTCTGCCTTGCTCGTGAGGTTGCTAAACCCATGCGGAATATAGACAGAACCGGTCTCTTTCAGGCCGCGGTGTGCTGCCCCACCATGCGGGATTTGCCTGAAGCGGTACAAAGAGGCCAATGATTGGAGAAATCGCTATGCGGTCCTCTGACCCACGGTAAAGTGGAGAGAATAAAAAAAGTCGGATTAACCGACTTTTTTTATTCTCAATATTCTGGCCAGAACTACCGCAAGCAGCGCAGCAAGGATGCTCAGCATTGCTCCCATCTTGGCTGTCCCCTGGATAGCCGGATCCACGAATGCTTCCCCAGCCACAAAGAGGGCAACTGTGAAGCCGATCCCCGCAATGATACCTGCAATAAGCAGATCCCTGTAATTCATCCCATCTGGAAGCGCAAACCCGAGTTTTTCTCCGAGACACCCCATGACAAATATTCCGATGGTCTTTCCCCCCAGTAATGAAAAGAATACCAGCCAGGTAACCGTGCCGATCGCGGTAAGTTGTACCCCGGCATTAGCCAGTCCGAACATGAACAGACCAAAGTCGACCACTATTTTCCATTCAGACTCAAAACGGGCGAGCGTCGAGAAGTCGTCCGGGTCCTCTTCGAAAAGGTGTTTGGTCTCTTTCATCGAGTGAGGGAGAAATGGCACAATGAATACCAGTGCAAGCGCGGGATGGAGGTGGGCCGAATGCAGTCCCATCCAGCTTGGCACACCTCCCAGGATAATGTAGGGCCAGTAATTTCTGAATCTGCAGCGCCGCAACAGATATCCCGCCGTCATCCCCGCAACTGTCAGGAGAAGCCAGAGAGGTTGAACCGGAAAGGCAGGGTCGGGGTAGAAGATGGCAATGATGGCCAGACCGATGGCATCGTCAGCTATGGCAAGGAGGAGCAGATAAGCTATTACCGGGTGGTTGTTGCCGAACACCAGCCGGGCTGTCAGCCAGGCGAGGGCGATGTCTGTGGCGGTAGGAATAGCCCAGCCGTTCACAAAGTCCGCTGAGCCGATACATCGGTTCAGGGTAAAATAGACCAGAATCGGCGCCAGAACGCCACCCATGGTTGCGAGAAGCGGATTGACTGCCTTTCGTGGGGGATTGATATCACCGCCGGGGAGACAACTCTGGGTTATCTCTACGGCGGCAATACCGAAGAAAAAAACCATGAACAGTTCATTAGTTATAAAATGGAAGTTCAGGCCGCCAAGGAAAGGGTCACGATTGAAATGCTGGTAACCGGCGGGGTCGAGGTTTGCCCAGAAGAGGGCTGCAATCACCCCGGCAATCATCGGTATCGAGAACTCACGCAGCATATTGATTTTTTTTCTCATGATTGTTTCCGAGCAATCTCTATCTTAGGCCCTATATACTCCTTCCTTGATCTTTTAGTTAGGCAGGTTTCAAGGGTTTCATGGATAGCTTCGCGTACTATATCGGTAAGTTTCAATCCTTGACTGAACTGCTTTAATGCCTCATTCATAAGGGTCTGATAATTGCCCCCAACCATCTCAGCAGGTACTTTGGAGGCCGGTGTCCTGAACTGGACACGCGCCATCGTCGCGAAGTTACGATAGCTTCGTTTCAGCGAGGCAAGAGAGATGCAGCTGATTAGTTGACTGACTACGCATAACATGCTGATTATATGAAGACCAGATGAGTAGTAACCAATCGGTTGGTCAAAACCGGCATCCGGCATTCGGAATGGGGTCCAGGGTAGCGTTCCTTTCTATTTGACTGGCTCAACAGTTAAATCGAAAACCGGACTACGGTTGCGCCTTGTCCCAGTGGACGATACCGATGGAGGTCAACCCGTCCTTCAGTTCCTGTAATGCCGCGCCGATGAGGGAATCGAGGGACGACTGGTCCGATCCCACCGCCGTGAGGGAGATATCGAGTTCCGGGGTCTCCCCGAGGGTTCTGGCCAGGGACTTGATGTAGACGCCGGGATGGGCAGGGACCACCCGGCTCAGCACCGGGGCCATCACTGATTCATCGTTGCAGCGCACGGTTATGGTATGCATGGAGGAGATCCCCCCTTTAAAGGTCTTCTGCAGAAACGGCTGCAGTGAACTGTTGAAGATCCCCTTCAGCTCCGAGGGGACGCCGGGAAGGCTGATGATAGTGGTCGCGCCAATCTGCAGGAGTACTCCGGGCGCGGTGCCTACAGGATTGTCCAGAGGTACGGCCCCTTCGGGAAGCCAGGCCATCTTCTCCCGTGCCGGGTTCAATCCCCCCTGGGCCATTATACCCCTTGCATACATGGCATCATAACTATCCTTCACCATCTGGAGCGCCTTTTCATGCAAAGTTACCCTCACCCCCACACCATCGGCCACGGCGGCAAGTGTAAGATCGTCGGCTGTAGGTCCGAGGCCGCCGGAGGTAAAGATCACCCTGGCGCCACGTTGCAGGGCGGCATGCATCTCGGCGGCAATCACCCCGGGGTCGTCGCGCAGGACCGTAGCCCGGACGACATGGCCGCCAAGACTGTTGATTTCCTTGCAGATCCAGTTGGTGTTGGTGTCCTGGATGTCTCCGATCAGTATTTCATTGCCTATGATGAATATTTCCAAAGTAACCGATTCTGCCATGAAACCCCCTTTGATCGCGGCTTATGCCCCACTGCTTTTTGTAATCAGAATAACACCCACGCAGACCAGGAGAGTACCTGCCCAGCGCATCGGTGTCACGATCTCCCCCAGAAAATATTGAGACAGAAAGGCAACCAGCACATAGTTCAGTGCCTGCATAGGGAGCGCCACCGTCAGGTCTTCCCAGGAAAGCACTGCAAGCCAGAGAAAAAAGAATATTGCCAGCATTGCCGTGCCGAAGACGAGTTTCGGGTTGCTAAGAGCTTGAAAAGCCGCATTTAGCATCCCTCTGAGACTCATGGCGGAGAGGTCTCCCAACTCCCTCATCCCCTTCGTCAGGAAAATATCTCCTACGGTCCCGGCAGTAACAGCCAGCAGCATCATGATAACCGTTTTAAACATACGCTTTTTCCTCTCCTCTGTAGTTTCTTAATCTGACCCCTTGCAAAGCCAGCTTTTCCCTGACCTTGGGGCTTGTCAGAGCCGCGAGTTCCTGCTCGTGGAGGTAATTCGGCATTATTCCCTGTAATTCGCTGCAGGGATAACAGCCGGGATGGAAATAGATTTCGGTGAGGCCATCCCCGAGACTCTCCAATGCATGAAGCAGATACCCCTCTGTCATCCTGCCGGAATTGAGCAGGCCTTTTACCTCTGCAGCATGGGCTATGCCGAAATCATCCAGTTTAGTCCGGCTGCGGCGCGCCAGCGAGGAAAAGATGAAGGCGTCGAACATTTTCCCCATTATCCGCTTCCGGTCGATGGCGAGATTCGACCTCAGGCTTTCCCGGGTGAGTCTGAAGCTGGTAATCCCGTATTTGGGCATCAGTTCCAGCAGGATATCAAAAACCACCGGATGCATATGAATGTTCAGATGACCGTCGATGTGTGAAAGCGGAATACCGGTTCCCCTGAATTTCTGGATCTGCCGCTCGATTTCCCTGAACAACTGTTTTCGTAACCCTTTTTCAAAGAAATACCGCACCCCCCCCCGCACCGGATCACTGGTAAACCTTCCTTCCCGGTCGACCAGTCCTGGTATCTCATCGGCTGGAAGGGCCGCACGCCCCTCCACCAACGTCAGATGGAGCCCCACCTGCAGGCTGAGGTTCTCCATTGCGAGAGAGACCGCCTGGTCGAAAGCTGCTCCTCCAACCATAAGGGACGCACTGGTAAGTATCCCCTCACGGAAAGCGGCGATGATCGCCCGGTTCGCTCCCTGGGAAAGGCCGAAGTCATCCGCATTGACAATAAGTTCTTTCATAGCTGGCAAGGCTTTCCGCAAGAGAGGCCTACGCCTTCGCCTGCTTCCGTTTTTTCATGTACGCCAGGTACTGCTTCCCTTCCTTCAGCATCTTTTTCCGATCCTTACTGCTACTGAGCATTTTGATGATACTGCGGAAGATGTATTTCGGACGGAAATAGAAGCTGTTGTACAACTCTTCAACCGCATCGAAGATCTCCTTGCTGGTGAGGTGAGGATAATTGATGACGCAGTTCTGATGCCCCGTGTCGTCAATGAAGGTTTCCGACGATAACCACCCCTCCCTCTTGCAGATCTCAAAAAATTCGGTCCCCGGGTAGGGGGAGGCAAGGGAAGCCTGGATGGAGTTCAGATCGAGAGAGCAGGCAAAATCGATGGTCTCCCTGATGGTCTCCCTGGTTTCTCCCGGCAGACCCATTATAAAGGCGCCATGGACGGAAAGCCCCAATTTCTTGCAGTTGCGGGTAAATTCGATCGCCTGAGCCTTGGTGACACCCTTCTTTATATTTTTCAGGATCTGCTCATTGCCGCTCTCATAACCGACCACCACATGTCGTAACCCAGCCTCTTTCATGATCCGGAGAGTTTCATAATCGCAGTTGGCCCTGGCATTGATGGTCCAGGAGATACCGAGCGGCTTCAGTTTCTCCGCAACGGCGCGGGCATGTCCCCGGTCGGCGGTAAAGGTATCGTCATCAAACGAGATTTCCCTGACACAAGGGATGTTTTCCAGTATCCACTTCACTTCCTGGCAGACATTTTCCGGGCTCCGGGTGCGCATCTTCCGGCCGGAAAATGTCTGCGGCCAGAGGCAATAGATGCAGTGTGACGGACAACCGCGACTGGAATAAATGGAAACATAGGGATGAAGGAAGTGGGGGATTACGTATTCTTCTAAAGGGAGATCACGGAGGTAGACCTGGCTGGCAAAGGGGAGCGCATCCAGATCTTCGATGGGGAGGCGTTCCCTAGTGTGCGTTAGCGCACCATCCTTGAGAAAACTGATGCCGTCGATTTCATGCCAGGGAATTCCTTCTGCAAGTTCCTTTATTGAATAGTCGAACTCCCCGCGACAGACGAGATCCACCGCGCCCTTGGCAACCAGAAGCGACTCCTCCGGAAGGATCGTCACATGCGGGCCGGTAAAGACGATAATGGTCGAAGGGTTCTGCTCCTTTATTCGTCTTGCGGTTTCTATGTCCAACTGGAGCGTGGGGGTAGAGGTATACATGACTACGATATCGAACTGCCGGGCTATTTCCAGACAGGCATCCAGAGTAAGCCTCTGCACTGGAGCATCCAGAACCAGGCTCCCCTCGATCATCCCGGCAGGGAAACAGAGCCAGGTCGGATACCAGAAGGAAGTAACCTCTCGGGAGGCCTGATAACGGGCGCCAGCGCCGCCATCAAAGTCCTCGTAGGTTGGGGGATTTAAGAATAATGGTTTCATCCGTGACTCCTGTAAAACTATGCTTTTTCTCAAAACCGACCCTTTAAAATATAGGGGGGAGCCTTTTTTGTCAAGATGAAAACCCCATCGGAAAAAACTGATCATTAACGGCTCTCCTCCCTTGATGTAAGAGCCCCTTGCAAAACTCCAAAAATATCATTATCGCCCTTCTTCAAAAGAGTGCTCTCCCGGATCAGGTCAAAACCTCGGCTTGATTTAACAATAGAGTCGACCCGATTGTGCCGTAGTTGTAACTGTCTTAATTTCCTTGACAGCTTCAAGGTATTACTTATAATCAGGGGGGATAGACGCGCAGATAAAGCTGCCGATTGACACAGCCAGGACCTCAAAAGACGATATCGAGAACTTCTCCTAATAGCGCAGGATTAAATGAAAGAGCAAATTATCGGCCTGATTGCAGCCATGCCGGAAGAAATTTCTCCCCTGCTCAAGCTTGTCGGGGCCTATAACAGATCGGCGGTAGCAGGCTTCAACCTTTACCGATTCAGTCTCTGCGGAAAATCATGCTTGCTGATGGAAGCCGGAATAGGTCTCGAGCGTGCGGGGAGGGCCGCTGAAGCGCTGATTGCCTCGGCGCGTCCGGATTGCATGATATCATTTGGTTTCGGGGGGGCGGTACAACCCGGAATGGCTGTGGGCGACCTGGCCGTTGCCAGAAGCAGCAGGTTGTATCAGGGGGATAACTGCGAGGGTGGAGAAACGATTCTTCTGAAGGTGAGCGCAAATATCATGCGGAGAGTGGAAGCCATCTCCGTTAAACAGGGATGCGCCGCCCGGCAAGGCGACTTCCTGACCACAGCGGAAATCCTCAGCAAGAGAGAATTGGTTAAGAACCTTCTACCGGACCTGGTCAGCCCCGTCCTCGACATGGAAACCTGGGCCGTCGCCCGGACTGCCCATCGAGAGGATATCCCTTTTCTGGCAATTCGCGCCATCAGCGACGCCTCAGACGAGGAACTTGGATTCAGCATCAGCGAGTTCACCGATAGCAAGATGAACATCCGAATCCCGAAGATATTACGGACAATTGCCCTGAAACCACACATAATTCCACAGCTGATTCGATTGGCTCGAAACTCGCGGATAGCGGGGAGAAACCTTGCGGCGCTGGTCAAGGAATTGCTGCAAAACGATATTGCATCAGAGCCGTAAAAATCGGGTTAATCTGATCCCCGGCTGCTCATATTATTCGAAATCTGAATATTTTGAAATAACAAAATCGGTGCTTTTCGCTTCTTTCAGATGGCACTGGTAACAGTTCTTCACCGGATCAATACCGCTTATTTTTCCATCCGGACCGAAACCGGCGTACAGCCACCCCCCGGTATCCTTGTATTTTTTCCCCTTTTTCATGAGAACTATCATGTTTTTCTTTCCTTCAACCGGCCTTCCTCCCTCCTCCCTGATGTTGTACTGGACCACGACAAATTGACTCCCCTCGGCATAGTTCCCCCCCGATTTGAACGCCGGCATCGCCTTTTTATCCACGTACGTATAATGAATGCCGTAGAACAGCGATTTTTTGTCGGTAACAACCTTCTGCCTGCTTTTCTCCCAATTCTCATACCCTTTCGGCAGAGAGACCCTGTCTGCGGCAGCCACCAGCGAAGCCGAGGCGATGACGAAAAAACAGACCCCGGAAACAAAAAATTTTTTCATGGCACGACTCCTTTCGTATTTAAAAATAGTTCTTCATCCGGAGTTTCCGGATGTCTGATCCTTTATTTTCTTACAAAGATCTCCCTGGCCATATTTGTGTCGATGGCAAATTCCGAATAACCGACCTTGAAAACGTACGAGGGAAAAGCTTGACTCAGTCGGATACGGTTACCAGGCAACACACCCATGGCCATCAGTTTCTGCATCTTTTTATCGTCTTCAGTCTGAATGTATGCTATCTCACCTTCATCACCTGGCTTCAACTCGGTGAGAGGCAGCACCCCCAGATCACCGCTCCGCTTCGCTTCCAGGCAGCACTCTCCCGGGGGAATTCTTTTTCCATGCGGGCAGGTCTCGGGATGATTCAGCATGGTGCATACCTTGGTATCGACACCTTCATTAAGCAGATGCTCAAACTGACAGGCCTTCTCCTTAGCCTGTTCGCCACGAATGTTGAACACGTCCATCATGAGCCGCTCCGAAAGCCGGAAGCGGCGTACAATCTTGCGCCCTTCTACCTTCCCCTCCGGGCGGAGGTATACGCGTCCGTCCCGGACCTCGATAAGGGCCAGTTCGTTAAGCTCCCTATACACCGGGTCATCGGAGGAAGATCTCAGTTTTTCCAGGTCAACGAAACCGGCGCCCTCCTCTTCAACTTCAACCCAGAGCGTCTCCAGAATTTCTTCCGCTTTTTCCGAAAGCTTCATATTATCTCCTACGCAACAGTTTCTTGATCGTTTTCACTACTGCCGGCTCAGGCGGGTTTTCATAATTGCACCGGGGGCACTTCACCATCTTGCACCCGGACGCCATGGGACAGTTCCTGCACCCTCTGTTCCCTTCATTCTCGGCGAATTCAAACCCGCAAAAACCGCATTTCATCAGAGTATCCCGGTCATAAGGAGGAATTGGTTAAGCATCCAGCCACTGCCAAAGGCAAGAAAACTGACGAACAAACCAATGGAAGCGGCGACCTTCATCCCACGCTCCTTTTTCATGATCAGAAACTGAGCTATGCACGGGATGAAAAGTGTCAGCGTAAGCGCAGCCACAGTGATCTGCCGCGCATTAAGAATTCCCTTGGTCTGCAGATCATACAGGCCGGCAGCGCCATAGTCACGGCGGAAAAAGCCGAAAATAAATGCCATGGCCGTTTCCCTGGGGAGACCGAGTGACGCCATGACCGGCGTCATCCATTCTATCATTTTCTCAAAAAAACTGGTAATCTTCCCAAGCCAGAGCAGAATGGAGGCAAGAATGAAGATCGGCAGGATCTCCAGAAGATACCACTGCATCCGGCTGTAAGTCTTGGTAAATACATTGGCCAGCTGCGGCAACCGCATGGGAGGCAACTCCATGTAGAACATCGGAGCTTCACCCGGCATGATCCTGGCGGCCAGAAAACCGATTACCAGGAAGATAAACAGCAGGCAGACAAACCAGGTGAGGAGTGACCCCGGGAATTTGGAAAGGAGGGCCATGATAACACCCAGTTGTGCGGAACAGGGAATGGCCAGAGCCAGCAGCAAAGTCGCAATAATCCTTTCGCGAACGGTTTCCAGGGTCCGGGTGACCATGGTAGCCATGGTATCGCAGCCAAAACCGAGTACCATCGGGATGACCGCCCTGCCGGTCAGACCGATATATTTGAACAGTCGATCCACAAGAAGAGCCAATCTGGGGAAATAGCCGCTATCCTCCAGTACGGAGAAGAAAAGAAAAAATGTGGCAACAATTGGCAGGATGATCCCGACCGCATAACGAAGGCCGAGGGTAATAACCCCGTACTCCCCCACAAACAGTTCCTGCAGAATTGCCCATGGAATTATGGCCTTGACGACCCCGGTGATCCAAGGGTTGAAATGGGCCTCAAACAGAGTTCCCTCCAGAAAATCAACCATGGTGCCGGCGCCGAAACCACCGACAAAACGATAGAGCCCGAAATAGAGGACGAGCAGAAGGAGTGGAACGCCGGTCAGAGGACGTACTGCCCATCGGGACAAACGTTCACCAAAAGAGACCCTTGTCTGGGGAGGAGCAGTAAATACTTCGGCCATGAGACCCTTGACCAGACCCTTTCTTTCCATGGAAAGGTCGAGATGGAAAGAATCACGGCGGGCAAAGATCTTTTCCCTTACCCTTGCCTCGACCTCAGCATAACCATCACCCTCGGTTTCCCGGACCATCCCTGCAACCTCTTCATCCCGCTGCAACAGAAGGAGGGCCAGTGCCTTCCTGGAAAGGTTATAGTTCCCGCGAAGAAGGAGGGTAACCTCTTCTATATCGGTCTCGAGCCGACGACTGTACCCGAATACCGCATGTTTCCCTTTATCAAAGGCAGATATAGCCTCCTTCAGTTCCGGCAGCCCCCGTTTTTTTGCAACCGCCGCGCCGATAACCGGTATCCCAAGTTTTTCCTGAAGAAGCGGCAGATCGATGGAAAGCCCCATCTGTTCCGCCTCATCCATGATATTGACCACCAGGATAACAGGAAGTCCAGCCTCGATGAGCTGCAGGGTCATAGCCAGCATCCGCTCCAGGTTTCTGGCATCAAGGACGTGGACCACAAGATCGGGAGACTCGTTCAACAGGATTTCCCTCGCCACCCGCTCTTCCTCGGTGATAGGGAGGAGCGCATACATGCCGGGCGTATCGATTATCTGGCACTGCCGGCCACCAATATTGGCGCTTCCCCGGGAAACCTCTACAGATGTGCCCGGATAGTTGGAAACGGTAACGTAGGCACCGGTCAAGGCATTAAACAGGACACTTTTTCCCACATTCGGATTACCGACGAGTGCCACTTTTTTACAAGAGCCTCCTGAAGCATCCATGGGATATTGGTGACAGGATGGTTTTTTCTTAAAAAACGCCATTATTGCTCCTAACAACCGGTATTGCTATCGGAAATCACTTTCATTGATAAGCCGAAAATGTCATTTCCTGCATTTCGGGCAGATCCCGTATAACTCGAGCTTATGGGTATGGACAAGGTAGCCATGGCTTTCGGCAATAGCTGCCTGGAGCTTTTCAATGGCCTCATTGGCAAACTCTTTAACCGCACCGCATCTGGTGCAGACCAGATGGTCGTGGTGCTCGCCTTCGTCAACATGCTCAAACCTTGTCTGGCCGTCCCCGAACTGAATCTCACGGGCAATACCCGATTCTGAAAAAAGCTTGAGCGTCCTGTATACGGTCGCATAACCGATATTCGGATGTTTGGCGCGCAAGGCCAGATAGAGTTCCTCTATACTCATGTGCCTGTCGTTAGAGAGGAAACCATCCAGAATCAGATCCCTCTGGCGGGTTGACTTCAGCCCCTTTCGGGCGATGAAATCATGGAATAACTGTTTTTTGGCCTGCTTCACTCGCCCACCATAATTGAAAATGATTTTCATAATACTTATCTATTGCTGTAGTGTCAACAGATTTACTGCACCGCAAAAGATCTATTATTCGGCGCAAAAAAACCCGGAGAACTAATTGGTATCTCCGGGCGACATACGTCTTTTTCTGCGCTGATCGTGCTTTCTGTAGAGGTACTATTTCGGGACCTTTTCCCAGTCTTTGAGAAATTTGTCAATCCCCGCATCGGTTAACGGATGTTTGCAGAGCTGCATCATTACCGAGTAGGGAATGGTGGCGATATCCGCGCCGATAAGGGCTGAATCGAGCACATGAACGGGATTGCGAACGCTGGCGACAATTATCTCGGCATCATATCCGTAGTTGTCGAAGATAGTGCGGATTTCGTCAATAATGTTCATGCCGTCCTGGGAAATATCATCAAGTCGTCCGACAAAAGGTGAAACATATGCAGCGCCGGCCTTGGCCGCCAGCAGCGCCTGAATGGGGGTAAAGATCAGGGTAACATTGACCTTGATCCCCTTTGCATGGAGGGACTTGGTCGCTTTCAGCCCATCAGCGGTCATCGGGACCTTTACCACGATGTTCGGGTGGATTTTGGCGAGCTCCTCCCCCTCGCGCACCATGCCGGCATAATCGAGCGCAATCACTTCAGCGGAGATCGGACCATCTACAATCCCGGTAATCTCCTCTATGACCTCTTTGAATATTCTGCCGGATCTGGCGATCAGCGAAGGGTTCGTGGTCACCCCGTCAACGAGACCAAGCGCATGGGCTTCCTGTATCTCTTTCACGTCTGCCGTGTCGATAAAAAATTTCATTGTACGTCTCCTCTTTCTGTTCTTGTTAATTTGCTGACATGAAAATGACGTTCAGCATTCCGATCAAAGAAGCCAAGCGGTTGAGAGAAAATAAATCAGGATTTCTTCTCCAGCCGTTCGCGATATTTTTCCAGACAGTCCCTGGAGCAGAAATATATTCGTTCCCCTTCAAGCCTGCCGACGACAGCGTCTTCCTCTGTCACGTAAACTCCGCAGACGGGGTCCTTGTGGGCCACTGCGCCCTCGAGTTTTCCGGAAGGGGGCTCCACTTTTTCTATTGATCTCTTGAAAATCTTATAGACCAGATATCCCATTACGATAAACAAAAGCAATTTCATCACGGTAAATTCTCCTGACCCCTGACAGAGAAAAGAGGTACGTTAACGAACGCTATTTTCTGCCGGAAACGCGCGGAAGATATCTCTTTCGGCAACTAAACCCTTGTGACCCGTTCCAGGTTTTTCAGCCCCTTCAGGATTTCATCCACACTTTTGCCCAGTTCGGGATGAATAAAACCTGGTGCAATCTCGGCAAGCGGCACAAGCACGAAGGCGCGTTCATGGAGTCGAGGGTGAGGAATGACGAGTGCGTTGTCCGTCAGAATGCGATTACCATAAAAAATTATGTCCAGGTCAATAACCCTCGGCCCCCATTCGACCGTACGTTTGCGCTTGAAAAGTACCGTTTCTATCCGCTGCAGCTCGCTGAGGAGTTTTTGAGGAGTGAGTCTGGTTCCGAGGCGAAGCACCGCGTTGAGGAAATTCCCCTGGACAACCTGGCCTACCGGTTGGGTATCATAAAAATTAGATAACGCCGATACTTTTGAACCGGGCAGTTTGCCGATCTCGGCTACAGCCCGGAGCAGGTTCAATTCCCGGTCCCCCAGGTTCGAACCGAGGGCGATAAAGACAGAAGATTCCACCCTGCAAGTAGAACACAAATAGAATTTTTCGTCAACCACGGGATCTTCTTACAGGTCGGATGTAAACTATTTACATGAAGAGGAGAAAACCGTCCGCAAAATAGACAACCCCGACGGCTCCGACGGCAACGCCGATAACCCAGAGAGACTTCTTTTTCATCAGCGCTGCGACGGAAGAGAGGAGAATGGCAATCTGCAGGAAGATAACCGCGATTCCGAAGGCCTGCAGATGCTTCTGCGCATCATCCCTCGACTTTTCATATTTCTCGGCGTCCTGCTTGATTACCCCCCGTTCTGCTTCGTATTTCTTCAGTTTGGAGCTATACGCCGCTATTTTCTTCTCATACTCAGCGGCCATTGTTCCCGGAGAATTTTCCCGGATAAGATTGAGATCAAGTTCGAGCTTGTCTTTCTGAAGTTCGTACAGGTACGACTTGAGGCTCTTTGCCTGAAAATAGGCCCACTGGTCAGAAGCCTGAGTCTGGCTCAACACCGAGCGTGTGGAATACCCGCCCCCTTTGAAGGTGGCAAGAGTGGCACAGACAGCCAGGAATACCGTTGTGAGAGCCAGATAATTGAGCCAGGCTTCATTTTTTTCTGCCATAGATCGCACCTCCGGTAGAAATGAACTCCCTGCACAGATAAACCGGCGCTGATCCGACATTCCGGGATTTACCCACCCCCCTCTCCTGGCCCTTTTGAAGGGGAGGGAATCCCACAGAGCCCCCCCTTTCGAGGGGGGAAACCAGGGGGGGGATGGGGTTATCTGTCGGAGATCCGGCTGACCGCTATCATTTTCCTATCAGCGACTCCCCCTCCAAGACCATGAGCTCGGAGATCAGCATGGTAAACCTGAGCGGGTCCCGGATCGGTGAACCTTCGGTCAGGAGCGCCTGATCAAAGAGTAGTTCGCAGAAATCCGCCAGCTTTTTGCTCCCCTTCTCCTTCTCATACATCTTGTTGAGGACCCCCATGATCGGGTGATCCGGGTTCAGTTCGAGGATCCGTTTGGACTCGGGAACATCCTGGTTCATCGCCTTGAGGATCCGCTCCATGTTTGCGTCGAGACCATATTCATCGGCGACCAGGCAGCAGGCGCTGTCGGTCAGACGGGTGGAGAGACGTACTTCCTTGACCTTGTCGGCAAGCTTTTCCTTGATGAATTCCAGGATCCCCAGGTACTGTTTTTTAGCCTCTTCCGTCCTGGTTTCCTTTTCCTTTTTTTCTTCTTCGGTGTCAACCTCAAGTTCGCCCTTGAGGACCGATTTCAATTTTTTCCCATCGTATTCCTGAAGGCTCTGCACCGCCCATTCGTCAATGGGATCGATCATGAAGAGTACTTCGAAACCCTTTTTCCGGCAGATTTCCAGGTGCGGGGAATTTTCCACGGCGTTGCGACCGGTTCCGCTTATGAAATAGATCTCCCTCTGAGTCTCCGGCATCCGACCCACATACTCCTTCAGGGAGACATACTTGCCCGGCTCGGTCTTCGAACTTTCGAAGAGTACCAGGTCCTGCAGCTTTTCCTTGTTGGCAAAGTCGAAGTGGAGCCCCTCTTTGAGTACAGTGCCAAATTCCTTGTAAAACTTCAGGTAGTCGTCCGGAGTTTTTTCCTTCATCTCGACGAGGGTCCCGAGGATCTTGCCGACCAGGTTTTTATGTATCCGCTTGATCTGCACATCTTCCTGCAGGATTTCCCGTGAGACATTGAGCGGCAGGTCACTGGAATCGACCACACCTTTCACGAAACGGAGATAATCAGGAAGCAGGTTCTCGCACTTGTCGGTGATGAAGACCCGTTTCACGTACAGGTTTACACCCTTGCGATGGTCCTGGGAGAAGAGATCAAACGGCTTTTGTTCCGGAATATAGAGGAGCGCCTTGAACTCGCTGGTCCCCTCTGCGGCATAATGAATGGTACGGAACGGCTTGTTGTAGTCATGGGAAATATGCTTGTAGAACTCGATGTATTCCTCTTCGGTAATCTCGCTTTTCGGCCGGGCCCAGATCGCCTTCATGGAGTTGAGGGTCTCCTCCTCCACCTTTTTGATCTTTTCCGCACCATCGATCGGCTTGCCGTCTATCCCCTGGGGCAACTCTTCCCTGGTTATGTCCATGACAACAGGGTACTGTACATAGTCGGAATATTTTTTTACGATCGAACGGATACGCCACTCGTCAAGGAATTCCCGCATATCCTCCTTGAGATGGAGCACAACTTCGGTCCCCCTGGCTTCCTTCTCGCATTCCTCTATCGTATAAGTCCCGTCACCGATCGATTCCCATCGCGTAGCCGCGCTTTTGGAACCGGCCCGGCGGGTGACCATGGTCACCTTGTCGGCCGCCATGAACGACGCGTAGAAGCCAACACCGAACTGCCCGATCATTTCCGGATGTCCGGCGACATTCAACTCTTTAAGATTATCCAGAAAAGCACGGGTCCCCGACTGGGCAATGGTCCCGATATTCGCTTCAACCTCTTCCATGCTCATGCCTATGCCATTGTCAAAGATGGTAAGAGTGCCGGCGTCCTTATCGGGGACAATCTTGATCTTCCACTCCGAATTCCCTTCCAGGAGCTCCTGGTTAGTGTGGGATTCGTAGCGAGCTTTGTCGATGGCGTCAGAGGCGTTAGATATAAGTTCCCGGAGAAAGATTTCCTTGTTGGAATAGAGGGAGTGGATCACCAGGTCAAGCAGCTGCTGGACCTCAGTCTGAAAATGCTTCGTTACTTTTGTCATCGGCTATATCTCTCCTTGTTTAGTAGTGAACTTGTTACAACCGAATAAAAGTAATCACTGCGATTCATTTTTGCAAGTTATAATTTTATCTTAGTCGCAAACTCCGATTTCTTGACACCATATAACCGCCATGTTAGTGTAATCGCTCCCGTAAAGGCCTTGTTCCCTGGGTGCCTCCCCGCAATTTCGCCGGTTTGGCCGGCTGTCACACCGGAGCAGACATGTACTATCCAGATTTCGAAACTTTTTCCAGACTGGCCTCACAGGGGAATCTTATCCCCGTTTACCGCGAGATAATGGCGGATATGGATACCCCCGTAAGCGCTTTCAGGAAGATCGATGACGGCAGGTTTTCCTTTCTGCTGGAAAGCATCGAGGGGGGCGAGAAATGGGCCAGATATACATTGCTCGGCTCGAACCCGGCAGTGGTCATCCGCTCCAAGGGCAATACGGTTGAACTCCTCGGTAACGACGGCTCGCTTCACCGTGAAGATGCCGTTGATCCGCTCGGCTTCCTGAAAGGGTATCTCGACAACTTCCGGCCGGTCGAGGTGGAGGGGTTGCCCCGCTTCTTCGGCGGTGCGGTCGGATATCTCGGCTATGACATGGTACGCTATTTCGAGCGCCTCTCCCTCTCGAAACCGGCCAGCATCGACTCCTACGACAGCTACTTCGTAATTACCGATACCATCCTGGTCTTCGACAATATCAAACAGAAAATCAAGATCGTCTCCAATGCCCACCTGGAACCCGGAACGGAGCTGAAAGACGCTTATGCTGATGCAACTTCCAAGATCGAAGCGATAATAAAAAAACTGAAAACCCCCCTCAACCCGACAAATTCCCTGCCACCGGCCAATAAGGTCTCATTTTCATCCAACGTAACGCGTCAGGCTTTCGAAGAGTCTGTGCTGAAGGCCAAGGAATACGTCAGGGCCGGCGATATAATTCAGGTCGTTCTCTCCCAGCGTTTTTCAGCTGAACTGACTGTCGACCCGTTCAATATTTACCGCGCACTCCGCACCCTGAACCCTTCCCCCTACATGTTCTTTCTCCGATTGGACGACACCCTGGTGGTGGGCGCCTCACCGGAGGTCATGGTGCGTAAGGAAGGGTACCAGGTAGAACTGCGCCCGATTGCAGGGACGCGGCCGCGAGGCGACTCCCAGGCAGAGGACTGCCGCCTAGAGCAGGAGCTCCTTGAAGATCCAAAGGAGCGGGCAGAGCATGTCATGCTGGTAGACCTGGGGCGCAACGATCTGGGCCGGGTCTGCACCATCGGCTCGGTCAAGGTTACCGAACTTATGGTGGTAGAGCGCTATTCCCACGTGATGCATATCGTTTCCAATCTCCAGGGCGAACTGGCTGAAGGGAAAGACTCCTTCGACGTGCTGCGTGCAACATTCCCGGCCGGCACCCTCTCCGGAGCTCCCAAGGTGCGGGCCATGGAGATCATCGAGGAACTTGAACCGGTTCGACGCGAGATTTACGGCGGCGCAGTCGGTTATTTTTCCTTTTCCGGGAACATGGACATGGCAATTGCCATACGGACTCTGGTAATCAAGGATGGAAGGATTCATCTGCAGGCAGGAGCAGGCATCGTCGCCGATTCGAACCCTGCCGCTGAATATCAGGAAACCGTAAACAAGGCAATGGCAGTGGTAAAGGCGATAGAACTTGTTGAGAAGGGGCTGGACTGATTCTCAAAGTCCCCCTTTTCCAAAGTGGGGTAACTACTGTCGGGAGATTAGACCTGATCAGATTTCGAATTGAGGATAGATAAATAGGCGATAACTGAAAAAACAAACCCTTATTTAATCCTCTTACAAGGATTGAATCATGAAACATCAAATTTTGAGTTTGTTATTGATAAGCGTATCTCTGATGTTGTTTTCCTGCGCCGATAACTCTACACCCGCACCCCCCACAGGATGGGTCATCGGCCAGGTAAGCGATGCAGATCATGTCCCGACGGCAAAGATTCTAAAAACCGGCAACGGCGGTGCATCCTGGACGCTGCAAACGCTTCCTGCCGGGTGCGTCGGATTCCAAGGAAACGATATCAGCGCCGTAAATGGTCAGGTGGCATGGGCAGCCGTGGGCGATCCTTATCACTTAGACGGCGGCATTCTTCATACCGCCGACGGAGGCGCATCCTGGACGTTGCAGGCACTGCCCGATGGTTTGGGCAACAGGTGCATAAAAAGCATCAAGGGGGTGAGCCCTACCGAGGCCTGGGCTGTCAGTATTCGTGGCGACCTGCTGCACACCACTGATGGAGGAGACCACTGGACCATTGTCCCCTTGAAAAAGGCCGACGACAGCATCATTCCGATTCAAGAGGTGAATCGGATGGATGTGACGGGCCTGGATATCTGGATTGTCGATTTCTTGGGCGGTAACCTCGGCGTGATCCACTCTCCGAATGGAGGGATAACCTGGCGGCAGGAGCAGTTGCCGGATATAAGCCAAGGCGGTGGACCTCTCTCCATATCGGCATTTGATTCTCATATTGCCTGGACGGCAGTGAATTCCGAAGGCTATCTCTGGGGTACGAGCAACGGCGGGCAATCTTGGAACAAAAGCAACGAGACCATTGCCGGGACGGCGGATTTTGATGACATCTGCGCCTCCAGCGCTAATGTGATCTGGATTGCCCAGAACAACGGTCTTTCCAGCGGCGGTGTGGCCGCACGCATCACAGTAACCAACGGCAATTTTGAGTCCAACCTCTATTCAAATGTAAACTACATGATGGAGGGTATTTCTGCCATGAACGACAATACAACTGCCTGGCTTGTCGGGTTTAAAACCATGTTCGCCGATCCTGAGCTTCCACACGGCGCGATCTATTTTACTCATGACGGCGGAGTGACCTGGCAGTTGCAAATCCTGCCGGACAACGCCCGCGATGTGGATTTATGGAAAGTCTCGTTTGTGGGGGCAAGACGTTAACGATGGGGGAAAATGGAGAAGAATGAGGGTCTAAGCTCCAAAGCGCATATTACCGGAATAAACGACCCGTTGCCGTATGCAACTCCGTGGTTGTCACCCCAGTAACGGATCAATTTATAGATCAGCTGGAATTTCTGTTGAATCAGCAATTAAGACCTGTAAAACCGGGGAGACCACCAAAAACCGGGAAGTGTCCCTAAATTACTAATGTACTGGAGTACTGACGAACTGTCTCTCCTTCCCATCCGCCCAATGGGGCTCCCACAAAACTAAATCTGTTCTTGTGATTTCTGCTAAAAATGAATATATTGAGCGCTTGACAATTCTTTTTGAGAAAAAATGCACTGCCGAAAAAAGCGGGTATCGTTTCAGGTTTTAGCTTATACGAAGACATATTATTTCGTAATTACAAAAGGTTATAAAAATTATGCTTTTGATGATCGACAACTACGATTCTTTCACGTACAACCTCGTCCAGTATTTCGGTCAACTGGGAGAAGAGGTTGTTGTCCATCGCAACGACCGGATTACCCTGGAGCAGATCGAACAATTGGCGCCAGAACGGATCGTGGTTTCCCCCGGACCCTGCTCTCCCAACGAGGCGGGGATATCCATCCCGGTCATTAAACATTTCGCCGGGAAGATACCAATCCTCGGTGTCTGTCTTGGACATCAGGCGATCGGCGCCGCTTTCGGCGGTGATGTGGTGCAAAGCGCTCATCTGATGCATGGCAAGACCTCGCCCATCCACCATGATGGGAGAGCCCTCTTCAAGGGGCTCCCGAACCCGTTCGAGGCCACCCGTTATCATTCACTCATAGTTGAACGCTCCACCCTGCCCCCCTCCCTCGAAGTCACCGCATGGGTGCCAGAAGGAGAGATCATGGGGTTGCGCCATCGGGAACTCCCTCTTTGGGGGGTACAGTTCCATCCGGAATCCATTCTTACCGTGCAGGGGATGGATATACTGCGGAATTTCCTGGAAATGACATCAGACTGGTCGATTGATCATACTTTTCATCTCAATAGTTGATAAACTCGCAAAAACCCTTTCTCCCCTTCCCCACCAGTAGGGAGGGAATTAAGATGATCTCGCAAATTCTCAGAAAAGCCCCCTCCCCCCCTGGCGGGGGAGGGGGAATGACTTTCTGCGAGAGCATCAATTAAGGGTTACTTGGCACTTTGGCAGCTGACCCTTCAGCTGCGGCCAGCAGATTCAAATCGCGCCTTAAGGTGCTCCTGCGGGGGGTAAAATAAGTTGATAAAGAGAGCCATTGCCAAGGTAGTTGAACGTCAGGACCTTACCGAAGGCGGGATGATCGAGGTCATGGACCAGATAATGTCCGGAGAGGCGACGCCGGCCCAAATTGCCTCTTTCATCACGGCGTTGCGGATGAAGGGCGAAACTGTCGAGGAAATCACCGGAGCTGCGCGAGTAATGCGCGATCGGGCTACGCGGATCTGGGTCGGCAAAAACGTGCTGGATATGGACCGCGATGATATCAACCTCGACCGGGAAACTATCCTCGACACCTGCGGCACGGGTGGCAGCGGCACCAACTCCTTCAACATTTCGACCACCGTCGCCTTTGTGGTTTCCGCCTGCGGCGTGAAGGTTGCCAAGCATGGCAACCGTTCCGCTTCCTCCTCCTGCGGCAGCGCCGATGTACTGGAGGCTCTGGGGGTCAACCTGGAGATAACACCGGAGATGGTGGAGAAATGCATCACTGAAATCGGTATCGGCTTCCTCTTTGCACCTGCTCTGCACGGGGCAATGAAATTCGCCATAGGACCGCGCAAAGAGATCGGCATCCGCACCATTTTCAACATCCTCGGCCCGCTCACCAACCCGGCTGGAGCCGATTGTCAGGTCCTCGGGGTATACCGTGACGACCTGACGGAAAAGATGGCCCATGTGCTGAAAAACCTCGGCTGCAAGCGGGGCTTCGTGGTGCACGGCATGGACGGCATGGATGAGCTGACCCTGACCGCGGCAACCCGTATTGCCGAAGTGACTCCCGAGGGAGTCAACGTAAGGATGGTACAACCATCGGATTTCGGCTTTGCCCGATGCGGGATGGAAGAACTTCGCGGCGGCGATGCCCGGGAGAATGCGGCAATCGTACGGGCAATCCTCACCGGGCAAAAGGGACCAAAGCGGGACATCGTGATACTGAACGCCGCTTTTGGCCTGGTTGCGGCAGGAAAAGCGGACAGCCCGACTACCGGAATACCCCTTGCTGCCGCTGCCATCGATACGGGAGGGGCCTTGCAGCAGCTGGAGAGGCTCCAGCAGATTACAAACAGATGAGGTAGGACCAAACAAAAAATGACCGCTACTCCCGATATTCTGAAAAAAATCATCGACTACAAAAGAGATGAGCTTGCCGTCATAAAGGGACGGCTTCCTCTGGCCGAACTAGAAGCGCGCATCGCCGGACTCCCCCCCACCAGGGGATTTCTGGAGGCTCTGCGCAACAGCCACTCCGCAGGCGGCAGAGTGATAATTGCCGAGGTGAAAAAAGGTTCTCCCAGCAAGGGGATGATAAGGGAGGATTTCGCCCCGCTTGACATTGCCTCGATCTATGAGGCAGGCGGCGCAACCTGTCTCTCTGTCCTGACAGACGAACATTTTTTTCTCGGCCAACTGGAATACCTGGCCCAAATCCGCCAGATAGTTAATATCCCCCTGCTGCGCAAGGATTTTATCTTTGACCCTTACCAGATCGTGGAAGCGCGCTCCGCCGGGGCCGACGCCATTCTCCTGATTGCCGCCATGCTGGACCTCCCCCGATTAAAGGACTTTTCCGCTCTGGCCAGGGAGTTTCAGCTTGATGTCCTGCTGGAAGTGCATGACGAAAAGGAGCTTGAGACGGCGCTGCTCACCGATTGCTCCCTGATCGGCATCAACAACCGAAACCTGCATACCTTCGTGACCGACCTCGGGACAACGGAGAGACTTCTCCGGCAGATTCCCAGCGGCAGGTTCACTGTCTCCGAGAGCGGAATAAATACACGTAATGATATTCTCCGCCTGCAGAACGCCGGGGCAAAAGCTTTCCTGATCGGAGAATCGCTGATGCGGGAAGCGGATATCGCGAAAAAGTTACGGGAATTGATTTAGATGCGCGCCTGCCATCATATCCGGATAGATGCATAAATTCTGAGGTTTACAAAGGAGTACCGATGCAGACTAAATATTTGCTAAGTGAAGACCAGATTCCAAAGCAGTGGTACAATATCATCCCGGATATGCCCGGGCCACTCGCACCGGTAATCAACCCCCGAACCATGAAGCCGGTAACTCCCGACGATCTCCTCCCCATTTTCCCGATGGCGCTCATAGCCCAGGAAGTTTCCCGGGAGCGCTGGATTCCGATTCCCGATGAAATCCGCGAGATCTACAAGCTCTGGCGACCAGCCCCGCTATACCGGGCGCACCGCCTGGAAAGGATGCTTCAGACCCCGGCCAGGATTTATTACAAATACGAGGGTGTATCCCCGGCAGGTTCGCACAAACCGAATTCCGCCATACCTCAGGCCTGGTACAACAAGCAGGCGGGGATCCGCAGACTTGCCACCGAGACCGGCGCCGGCCAGTGGGGGAGCTCACTTGCACTCGCCTGCAATTTTTTCGGGCTGGAGTGCACGGTTTACATGGTGAAGGTTTCCTGCACCCAGAAACCGTATCGCAAAAGCATGATGCAGCTCTGGGGGGCGAAGGTCATCCCTTCCCCGTCGGAGTTCACCAACGCCGGGCGTTCTATTCTCGCCCATGACCCGGATAGCGCCGGGAGCCTCGGTATTGCAATTTCTGAAGCGGTGGAAGATGCAGCCAGCCACGCCGACACTAATTATGCCCTTGGAAGCGTGCTGAATCATGTCTGCCTGCATCAGACCGTCATAGGTCAGGAGGCAAAGGCACAAATGGAACTGACCGGTGACTATCCGGACGTAGTCATTGCCTGCTGCGGTGGCGGCTCGAATTTTGCCGGGCTTGCCTTCCCCTTTATTGCCGACCGGGCTGCCGGGAAACAGGTGCGCTGTATGGCCGTGGAACCGGCTTCCTGCCCTACCTTGACCAAGGGTGTATATGCCTTCGACTACGGTGATACCGCCAAAATAGCACCGATCTCCATGATGTACACCCTCGGTCACGATTTCATGCCGCCGGGAATTCACGCGGGTGGGCTCCGCTACCATGGTGAGTCACCACTGGTTTCCCAGCTTTACCACGCAGGGGAGATCGAAGCGAAGTCCTACAAGCAGAATGCCTGCTTCGAAGGTGCGCTCCTTTTCGCACGCAGCGAAGGAATTGTCCCGGCCCCTGAGTCGTCCCATGCTATTAGAGCCGCCATCGATGAAGCTGTGCTGGCCAAGGAAGAGGGGAAAGAGAAAGTCATCCTGTTTGGCCTCTCGGGTCACGGGCAGCTGGATATGGGCGCCTATGACGCTTACCTGTCCGGCAATCTGGAGGATTATGACTATCCGGAGCAGAAGATCAGGGAGGCTCTGGAGAGGCTCCCCAAGGTGACGTTATAGACGTATCATTCAGACTTTTATATGCAGATCCAGAGAGATCACTCCATGGTTAGAGTTAAAATCTGCGGCATAACGAATATGGACGACGCCCTGGCAGCGGTCGATGCCGGGGCGGATGCCCTCGGATTTGTTTTTTCCGACAACTCCCCCCGTTACATAGAACCCGAAACCGCAGGGGAGATTATCAGAGCATTGCCGCCGTTTGTCCTGACGGTTGGCCTGTTCGTCAATGCAGAACTGGAGCTCGTCAATTCCACTGCCTTGAGCTGCACCCTGGACCGGGTACAGCTGCACGGAGAAGAGACACCGGACTTCTGCAGACAGGTCGCTCGTCCTGTCGTAAAGGTGTTCCGGGTAAAGGATGCGGCCAGTATCGAACCGATGAAGGAGTACCGGGTTGCAGGTTATCTGCTCGACACCTGGTCACCCCGGGCCCACGGCGGCACTGGCACTACCTTTAACTGGGAGCTGGCCAGGGAGGCAAAACAGCACGGGGCGATAATACTTGCCGGTGGCCTAAACGCCGGGAACGTCCGCCAAGCGGTGGAAACAGTACAACCCTACGGGGTGGATGTCTCCAGCGGAGTCGAGATTTCTCCGGGCAAAAAAGATCAGGACAAGGTACGTGAATTTATCAGAAGAGCGAAGAGCTGGAAGAATAACAGATGACTGATTGCATGCCACAGATGAAGATTAGCGCTTCTGGTAGAAAAACTTGGAGGAGTAATGAGATTTCCCGATAAACAGGGGCGCTTCGGTCAGTTCGGTGGCAGATTCGTTCCCGAGACGTTGATGCCGATCCTGCTGGAACTGGAGAAGGCCTATGGCCATTACAAGCACGACAGGGAGTTCAAGGACGAGTTCGCCTATTATCTGCGTGACTATGTAGGCCGTCCCAACCCCCTCTATTTTGCAAAAAAACTCACCCTGAAGATGGGGGGGGCCAAAATTTACCTGAAGAGGGAAGATCTCAACCACACCGGCGCCCATAAGATCAACAATACCATCGGCCAGGGACTCCTGGCGAAACGGATGGGGAAAAAACGGGTTATCGCCGAAACCGGCGCCGGTCAGCATGGTGTGGCCACGGCGACGATTGCGGCCCTCTTCGGCATGGAGTGCGAGATTTTCATGGGAGAGGAAGACATCCACCGCCAGTCGCTTAACGTCTTCCGGATGAAGCTCCTCGGGGCAAAGGTAACTCCGGTAACTTCCGGCACAGCCACACTCAAGGATGCCATGAACGAAGCGATGCGCAATTGGGTCACCTTCGTCAGAGAGACCTTTTACGTTATAGGCACTACGGCAGGACCGCACCCCTACCCGATGATGGTGCGAGATTTTCAGTCGATTATCGGGCGAGAGGCAAAGCTGCAGCACGAAAGGGCCGAAGGGAGGCTACCCGACTACCTGGTCGCTGCAGTCGGCGGAGGGAGCAACGCGCTCGGTCTCTTTTATCCATTTCTCAATGACACCGACGTCCGGATGATAGGAGTCGAGGCCGCCGGTTACGGCATCGACTCCGGCAGGCATGCAGCTCCCCTCTGTGCCGGGACGGTCGGCGTACTGCACGGCAACAAGACCTATCTCCTTCAGGACGAGCATGGCCAGATCGCCCATGCCCATTCGATCTCGGCCGGACTCGACTACCCCGGTGTAGGACCGGAGCATGCCTGGCTGAAAGATACCGGCCGCGCCGAGTATGTCTCGATAACCGACAATGAGGCTATGGAAGGGTTCAAGATTCTGACGCAGGAGGAGGGGATCCTCCCGGCTCTGGAGTCATCCCATGCCATTGCCCATGTCCTGAAGCTTGCGCCAACCCTCCCCAGGGACAAAACCATCGTGGTCTCCCTTTCCGGCAGGGGCGACAAGGACATCCATACCGTGGCCGATGTCATGGGGGTGAAGCTGGGGTGATACAACCCCCTTTTGTTCCTGAAAAATGATTTCATCGGAACTCGCGGATGATGACGAGGTAATAACGTAGCGGGTTTATATAGGTCAGCCACTGCACTACATCCGGCATTTTTCCGATGGGAAAGTCGAAACCGGAGAGCAGCATGCTGATAATAAATACAATATTGGCAATAACCGCAGGGAGATAGAAGTCGCTGTTACTATCAGGCAATACGAGCTATAATTGCAGACAAATACTTGTAAGGCAGTGACAATATTGAGAAGTGTACTTATTTACGATGATGAGCCGATTATCCGGATGAGCCTAAAAAAAGGCTGAAAGAGCTCGGCTTTGATGAAATAGTAGAATGTGGAGACGGTATCAAGGCAGTCGAACTGGCACGGGACAAGATTCCTGATATCGCTATCCTGGATGTAGCAATGCCGTTGAAGGTTGGCATATCCAGAGCCAGGGAAATCCGGAAAAAGTTGAAACTTCCCATTATTCTCCTTAAGGCCTGTTACGATTCGGATACTGTGAAAAGGGCCCGATAATGCGGCATCGCTGCGCTACTGACCAAGCCTTTGCGAGAGCGGGACCTCTGGCCGGCAATCGAACTCGCTTTTGCCCATGCCGAAGAAATTGAGGAGCTGAAAGAACAGGAGGAGGAGATGAAGGAGTCGCTGGAGTCCCGCAAGGTGATCGATAAAGCCAAAGGGGTCCTTATGCGCAAGGAAGGGGTTAGCGAACCGGAGGCCTTCAGGAAAATGCAGAAGCTCTCCATGGATAAGCGGAAGAGTATGCGTCAGATTGCCGAGGCGATACTGCTCACCGTAATGTGAGCCATATCAAGGCAGGATTAATGTCAATCTTCTCCGATAGTTTCTCATCCGAAGTTTCCTGATGGAAACCGGTTATCTCCATCAGGCTTGTGAACAGGAACAGGAGATCCGCGGCTTCGCATAAAACACTATTCCCCCCTGTTCGCCCGCCCCTTTTTGCGCCTCTGAAGCCGAACATAAACCGCAATAAGTATAAAACTGCAAATAAGCACAATCAATACTGCCTGATGGGAGTATTGCATAATCAGTTGCTGGTTCTCACCGATAAAATAGCCGATAAGAGTCAACACGGTCACCCATATGCCCGCTCCAAGCAGGGTATAGAGGGAAAAGCGGAGGTGATTCATCCCGGACAACCCGGCAGGAAGCGATATAAGGTGACGCACCACAGGGATGAGCCTGCCGATGAAGGTTGAAATCTCGCCGTGACGGAGGAAAAAGGCTTCGACCCGCGTGAATTTTTCTTCGGTTATCCAGACGTACCTGCCATATTTCAGGAGAAGCGGCCGACCAAGGTGCCGGGCAGCGAAATAGTTTGCATAGGCACCAACCAGGCTTCCCAGTGTACCGCACAAGATAGCGGTAACTAGGTTCATCTTCCCCGCTGCTGCCCAGTAACCGGCCGGCGGCATCACAAGCTCGCTCGGAACAGGGATTACTGAGCTCTCCATGGCCATGAGCAGGAAGATGCCAGGATACCCAAATTTCAAGATGGTGGCCAAAAGCCAGGCAATCAGTTCTTGCATCAACATGCTCCCTGAAATAATATTTTGCGGGTATTTTATCCGGATTTCCGGAAAAAGGCCATAAAAACTTCTGCTGATTGCTGCGAGAAGAATTAGGGGGGCGCCCACGTTCAGACAGGGTCGGGTGATTCGATATTATCCCGCTCTCCGGCAGATAGCTTTTAGCGGAGGAACTGGTACGATTTATAAAAGAACCGGCCTGAATGCCTTTATTATCGACGAACCAATAAAACCACTCTGCAAGAAAAGGGGAAACCGATGCCTTACCGAATCATATTGCTCATCCTTCTGCTACTCACTGCAACTTCCTGCAGCTCCATGAAGAATTATAAAATCAGGGATGACTTCGAGGAAAGCTCAAAGAGCTACAACAAGATGCTTCGCTGGCGAGAATTGGAAAAAGCATCAGGGGCGTTCGTCACGGCGCCATTGCGTGAAAAATATGACCTGAGTTTGAAAGCGGCGGGAAAAATCACGATAACCGACTTAAGGGTAAAAACCCAGGACTGCTCTCCGGAAAAGGGTAAGGCGAATGTAGTAATCGAGATTGATTACTTCAGACTCCCTTCAGTCACGTTAAAAACGGTCGAGGACAGTCAAAAGTGGGAATACTGCGAGGAAGATGGTCAGAAACTCTGGCGGCTCATGACCGTTTTGCCAGAATTCAAATAATCCTATAAACAAGGGGGCGGCAAGGTAGCCACCCCCTTGTTCATACCCTTAATGAGGGGCAGAATCAGGCGAGAGGGGTCATTGTCATAATCCGTCTGGCCAGGTCGGGGTGTTGGGCAATGAAGCGCAACTCATCGCTCGTCAGCGGTTTCTGGGTATGGACATTGGCATATCGCACCAGTTCCAGAATATCGCTTGCTTCCTTGTCGTTATGAAATTCGATCTCCATTTTCCCGTAGACATTGCGAAAGCCCTTTATACCACTGTATTCACCAATGGTTATTTCCCTGCCGGTTTCGATCAGTTCAGCCTCGCCCCTGCCCAGTTCCTCGAAGTCGTAGAGCTCGTAATTTCTCCGATCCTTCAGTGCGCCATCCGCGTGAATTCCGGATTCATGGGCAAAAGCGTTGGACCCCACTCCAACCTGGTTAATCGGAATAGGCACACCGAACGCGTAGGAGGCGTACTTGGAGAGCTTCCATGCCATCTTCAGATTGACCCTTTCATCAAGAAGATATTTCCCTTCCAGGCCACTGGCTTTGTTGATGGCCAGAATTACCGAAACCAGGTCGGCATTGCCGGCCCTTTCACCCATGCTGTTTACAGCAGTGTTTATGTAGACGTCGACACCCCCGTCAATCGCCCCTTGAGCCCCTGCTACGGAACATCCAACGGCCATGCCAAGGTCATTGTGGCAGTGCATCTCGATTGGAAGCCCGACTTCTTCGGCCAGCATCCTGATACGGCGGTAAACGGTAAGAGGATCATCATATCCCAGTGTGTCACAGTAACGGAAGCTGTCCGCTCCCGCTTCCTTGGCCCGCCGGGCAAAACGGAGGAGAAAATCATCTTCCGTTCTGGAGGCGTCTTCGGCATTTACCCCGACGGAAACCGCCCCGAGTTTTTTGGCAAGCTCGACCCTTTTACCCATGTTGTCCAACAGATTGGGGAGGGAAGGATTCTCCTCCGGGACTCTAACAATGCGACCGGAAAACTTGCCCTGTGTCATCTGTTTCGATGTGGAGATCGAGAGGTTCACATGTTTCAGTTTCGTAGTCGTGAAAGCATCGGTAATTTCCTCCTCGCGCATCGGGCACCATCCGCTCAGCAGGATCGGATTGAGGACTCCTCTTTCTGCAAGCTCAAGGTTGGCGTTAATATAGTTCTTTTCATGGTGCGTGTAGGGGAAGCCAAATTCACTCCTGTGTATTCCCATCTCGTTGAGATACAGGTTAATCATGGTTTTTTCCAGCTTGGCTAGACCTAACCTTGAGGTCTGTACCCCGTCCCTGTTAGTAACGTCAACGATATAAATTTTCGGCATTTCTCTAACCTCCATCTTTAATCATATTTGCCCTGTACCGCCTGAACGGAGTCAAGAGCGACTCTCTCCAGGGGACTCTGCCTTAATTCCACAGTTTAATTTCAAATGCCGGTAAAGGCAAGCATAAATAAACATGAGATTGCCCCGTCAGTGCAACTCCTCGCCGGTAGTTGTCATTACCAGCTTGCCATGCTTGACACCCTTGACCCTGATCAGCTCATCGGCTATCTTCTTTACATCCCTCGCCTTTCCGCGCACCACCAGCACCTCCAGACAGTTGTGGGGATCCAGGTGGACATGCAGGGTAGAAATAACCTTATCGTGGTTTTCGTGCTGCTGCTCGGTGAGTTTTTCGGAGAGGTCGCGCACATGGTGATCGTATACCAGGGTAACCGTTCCGACCGTCTCCTCCTCGCCAAATTCCCACTTTAGTTCAACCAGAGAGGCCCGGATCAAATCACGTATCGCTTCCGAGCGATTCATATATCCTTTATTTTCTATAAGCTGATCAAAACTCTCCAGCAATTTGTTATCGATGGAGATGCCAAACCTGACCGTTCCCGCCATTCATTTTCCCCTTCCTTTTTCCCAGTCCGTTTTCCCATCCGCAGGAGTTATGATGCCCAAACAGTAGGGTTACAACCTCTGCGGAGCCTGGATAAAATAGCCCTTGGTATTAATACACATTTTTTTTGCATCCTCCAATAAAAAAATATTCTCTCTTCTGCGGCAAACAATCAGTCTGCGGAATCTCCAAAAAAAGTTGAAGGGGAGAGCCCTTTACGACAAAGGAGCTCTCCCCTTACATATTCAACCCGCTATAAAGATCCAGCCTCGGTTACCGGTGACGAACGGCAAAACGTTCCCTATTTGTCTCCTGGAGATGGTATCAGGCGATTGGTCCGGAGTTTCCGGATGATGGAAGGGACGGGAAGGGCGCCGAGCATGCCAAAAATCACCCCCCCTGCCCCCTCGATAGCTGCTGCCTGAATAACAATCTTCATCGGCGCTCCGGCGATCAATTCTACGACGGCACTGCTCACCCCCTTGCTTGCAGCTGCAATTCCGCCGATCAGAAGGCATAACAGATGCCTGGAGGTCATCTGAGGCAGGAAAATACCTGCGAAGTCGAGAACAAGGGCTGGGAGAAGAAAGTTCAGCATAATAACTGGCCCTTTGTGGGCCAGACCGAGGGCAATGCTGATCCCGCCTGCCAGAAGTGCGACAAGAGTCGCCGCCCCCGTCTTCGGCACGATGCCGCGTGCGAGCAGCAGGAAGAATAGCAGAAAGAACATGGAATGGCCGGATATGCCCAACTTCATCCTCAACGTTGCCTTGGTCAGGACAATAAAGGTGGCGCAGAAGCCGAGAAGCAACGCCTCTCGCATGGTGAAACGGTTCCAGAGAAATGCTACCTCGTTTTTCATTCCTTTAATAACCTCCTTATGGCAGTAGTGGTGCATTCGTTGGGGCAGCCTCTCCGGTCCTCCAGAGAGGCCCCTCTGGCCGGCTCCGCTCCCTGTCGCTTGAGCCATCAACGATTCAGGTCTGATTCCCGGTCCATTTCCGGGGAGTTCTCCCCCCCTCTGTCGGACGATTCTTCGCCACGGCTCCGGGCGATTAGTCCCTCCAGCTCCCGTATATCGTAATAGGTCCGGTCCGGGTAAGCGCCCATTCCACGCGACTGGGCCGAGAGTGACGCTTCATCGGCCGTCTTAAGCGCCCGCACGATCATCGGGATGATGATGCAGGAAAAGAGGTCACCCCAAAAAATGGGACGATAGATATCCCACGCCGACAGCCGCGCCCCTCGAAGCCTCTGCGCCATGGCGATCTCCTGGATCTCCCGGGCAAAGAAGGGTACAAACCGGAGAGAGGTGAAGAGAAGAAACATGATCCGGTAGGGGAGTATCCGCCGTAACCCCTTCATCATGCTTGACACCTGGGTCGTACGGAGAAATACGATGCCAGGGATGAAGAAGAGCATGATCTGCAGAGAGGTCCGGACCCCTGGCCAGACTCCGGCCGGATAACCGTACTGGTAGAGAAAGAGGGAAAGGAGAACGCAGAACTGTATCATAAAAAAACGGATATCTCGCCACAGGTCTCCAAGGGTGAGCCGGGCAAGGAAGTAGTAGAGAAAGCAGAGTGCGGTTGCCAGCAGTAGGGGGACAGGTTCCCGCACTACCAGAATTACTACGCTCAGTACGGTGCTGAGAAGCATCTTGCACCCCGCAGGGAGCCGATGTATCATAGAGTCGACCGCCCGGTACTGGCACGCGTAGTCGCTTTCCGAAAATCTCGTTCTTTTCACTGCGGGTGCGCCTCCCCGGTCACAATTCGTCCCGCTTCCATAACGACGATTCTGTCGGCCCATTCAGGATCAGGAAGGGGATCATGAGATGCGATGACAATGGCCGAGCCCATTTCACTCCGCAGCAAGGTGAGTATCCGAAGGAGCCGGAGACGCTGGTTCGGGTCCAGTCCGGCAAAGGGCTCGTCAAGGAGGAGCACGCCGGGGTCTGGAGCAATGACCGAGGCGAGGGCAACCCGGTGCTGTTCGCCGAAGCTGAGGGTAAGCGGCAACCTCTCAATCAGGTGGGTAGCTTCGCAGGACGCCAGGGCCGCTTGTACGCGTCGGTCGATCTCGACGTGTGACAGCTTCAATCGTCTGAGGGTAAAGGCAACCTCGTCATACACCGTATCCTCGAACAGCTGTCGTTGTGGGTTTTGAAAGAGGAGGGCAACCGTACCGAGCAGTCCACCCACCTTCGGGAAGTTTTGGTTCGCGACGCAGAGGTTTCCAGTCTCCGGCTGGATGGCGCCGGCGATGGTCTTGAGGAGGGTAGATTTACCACAGCCGTTTTCGCCATGGAGATGAACCAGCTCCCCCGGCGTTAAGGCAAACGTGATCTCCTTGAGGATCGTTCCACTACCGGGATAGGAAACGGAGAGCCTTTCCGCCAAGACCAGCGGAGGAGAAGCCGTTTTCCCTTCTGGACGAATCTTCACCGAATTGCGGGGGGGGAGGGAGCGGTATTGCTCCGGGGGATGGTCAAGGACATCGGTAATTGCGCCGTCTGACATAAGATAATAACGGTCAATGATCTCCAAAAAAGGGTGGCTGTTGTGCTCGGCCAGAATGATCGAGATCCCCTTTTTTTTCAGTTGAAGCAGAACCTTCAGGAGATCCCCCCTCCCCTTCCTGTCCAGCTGGGATGTAGGCTCGTCCAACAGGATAAACCGGGGATGCATAGAGAGCACGGCTGCGATGCAGAGACGCTGCTTCTGCCCGGCTGAAAAGCGCTCCACGTTCCGGTTGCCGAACTCAAGGAGGTCAACGGCCGTCAACGCCTCGATGATGCGGCTGTTGATCTCGGAGGGGGGGAGTCGCAGATTTTCCGGACCAAATGCTATTTCATCGAAGACGGTGGCACAGAGCAGCTGGGATTCGGGATTCTGAAAAACAAGACCGACCCCTGACAGGGGAGCATCCGAAGTTGAACCCTCCTCCCCATACTGGATCTCGCCGCCAACCGTACCCTCGTGCAGCAGCCCTTTCAGCGCCAGTAGCAGGGTCGTCTTGCCGCAGCCAGAATGGCCGCTGAAGCAGACAGACTCACCTGCCGCAACACGAAAGGAAACATCCTTCAAAACGGGCTGCCGTTCCCCGGGATAGCAATATGTCAGTCCAGTTACCTCCAGCATCCGGGGTGGCTCCATCCTTTCCATGCTGCCCAATTTTCTGGTAATAAAAAGCAACGGAGGGGGAGCCCCTCCGTATCTATCAACCTATAAACCGCAGTTTGAGTCGTCCGTAGAGAATGCCTTCAACTCCCTTATCCAAGATCAATGGTTCATTTTGATCCCGGATGAGGGGCTGGCTCCCTAGATGCGGAACTCTATACCGCCGTAAATGAATCTGCCGGCCTGCGGAAAACCGTAACTGGTCTCGTAGTTTGCATCAAAGAGATTATCCAGGCCGATGTAAAAGTTCATCTTGTCTTTCAGTATCTTTTGGTTCAGCTTCATGTTTACAACGGTATAGTTGCTCATCTGCGCCTTGAGAACCGGAGTATAGCTGCTTTTGGTATAGCTGTACTGGTCTCCCGCGTAGAGGAACGATACGTAGGGGGTCAGGCCGAAGTCGAAATCGTATTTCCCTTCGAGGGTGACACGGTGCTTCGGGCTGTATTGATACTCGTCGTGCCCCGGTGTCGACTTGTCCTTGGAATCAAGATAGGTGTAGGATCCACGTAAAAGAAGCCTCGGGAAGATCTTCGTCTGTCCGGCCAGTTCGATACCCTGGAAACGGCACTCGGCGTAGTTCAGGTTCTTGTTGGTCGCCTCATCCTTCTGGATGAAATTATTAGCCGTGGTATTAAAGCCGGTAAGGCTCACCAGGCTCTTACCCGGAAGCTTTTGTTCAACGCCTATTTCATAAAGGTAGGCCACTTCCGGTTGCAGAAGCGGGTTGTCACTCGGCTTCTCATAGAGCTGCCGGATCGAGGGGAATCGGATATTTCTCTGAAATGACGCTTTGAGTCGGGTATCCTTGAGGATATCGTAATGGACCCCTGCCATCAGACTCCAACCGTTGTCGCTCCGTTCCCCCCGCTCCTGCCAATGTTGGCCGTAGCCGAGCACAAGGCCAAGAGAGGGGAGGAGAGAGACCTCGTATTGCGCAGATGCGGAATAGAGTGTGTAGTTCCTGCTTTCGTTGTCGAGGGTGTAGCTGTTCGGGGCGGTTGTGGTGAAGCCGTTATTTTTCCAGCTGTCCTTTTCGGTAAAAAGGCCGAGGGTGACGACCCCCCCCTTCCCGAAGTCGTATTTCGGTTGCAGGGAGATGCCGATTACATCCGACTGGTTATTTGAGAGAAAGGAACCGGCCACCAGGTTGTAGGAGTTCAAGAGGGCGTTGTCGTACTGACTCTCCTTCTGGTCCAGACGGTTGAAATAGAGCCAGGAGCGGAGACTGAACTGCGACGTGACCTGATAATCCGCCGCGAGTTGGACCGCGTAACCGTTAAAGTTGTTGACGCGATCGTATTTCGGCGTCGAGGCAAAGGGGTCGTAGGGGTCGGCAATAATACTTGCCGGCTTGCCATAATCGCCGTTCAGATAGCTGACGGTCAGGCCGAGGGAGATATCTCTGGTCGGTGAGAAGCCGAAGCTGGCGAAGAGGTTGTTACGTTGGCTATCGCTGTTGTTTCTATACCCTTTTCCCTGCAGGGTTGTCGGCTTGTAGTCGCCAGAGAGGGGGAAACCATCGACATCCGCCGCGCTGCCGCTCAGGAAAAAATCGAAATTGCCGACGGAGCCACCAACGCTTCCCTTGGTGCGATACGGTTCATGGTCCCCGGTTTCCGTCCCGACCATCCCCTTGAATTCCTTGCTCCCCTTTTTCGTGATGATGTTGATTACACCTCCGAGTCCGCCGGGGCCATAGAGGACGGAGTTCGGTCCGGCCGTTACCTTGATACGGGCAATATTCTCCACAGGTATCAGGGTGGGATCGAACTGCTGATCAAAAGCGGAGCTGAAGGGAACGCCGTCCAGGAGCAGGACTACATGGCGGGTACGGAACCCCCGGATGTCGATACGCGGCACTCCTTCAGCGCCAACCCTGATATTGACGCCGGGGAGAAGACTGATTGCCTCATTCAAGTCACGGGCGCCGGAGGCCTGGATATCGGCGGCGGTCACTTCATGCACTGTGCCGACTGCTTCCGCTTCCGGTTTCTTGCCGGAGACGACAATCTCGCCGAGGGTAAAGGTGGTGGCATCATCCCCGGTATCCTCAGCTCGGGAGGTGAATGGAGACGCAAGGAGAGTACAGGCAAGAAGGAGGGAAAGGGAGTATCTGGCGCGAGAGTTCATGGTCTATCTCCGGTCAAGTGAAATAAGGTAACTGGCTCTTCAGAGTGATTCATCACTTAAGCCCGATGAACAGGCTGTAAAGCCCACTCGCCGTCCGGGTGAAAACCACCATGTCCTTGGAATAGGAAAGCTTGCCATGAAACGTTGTATCGGCGCTGTTCGTGATGATACCGCTCCAAGCGGGCTTCGTTGGGTCAACAACTGTATCTATGGCCAGGGTCATCTCAGGAGGCGGGGTGGTGCCACCTTCGCTGTCCAGGAAATCTGAAAAAACCGCCCCTCCGGTGGAACCAACCGTCAGGAGGGAGGAGGCCCAGAGAGGGGCGCTGCCGACCGTAAGCTGGTTGATGCCGTACGTTCCAGCCAGATCGGCCAGGGTAATGCTATTTGCATCCTTTGATACGATATTTATCATCTGGTAGATACGGAGGATGTACTTGTTCCCGCTGCTCGAGTCGGTGGCCGTCGCCACGATCACCGTCTTGTCGTCGGACATGACCCCAGCCGGGATCAGTACGGTCGGCTTCGGGGAGCCGGTGCTGTTCGCTTCGCTGACAATGCCGGCCGAGGTTATGGAAAGCCTGCTCGACTTGTCGCCCGGTTTAGTACGCCCTGAAGGGGCTGTAAAGGTTGGATACTGGACATCCGGCGCCTGGCCTATCTGCCCGACAGCATATTCCCACTCGCTCACGGAACCGGTGGATATCTGGGAATAGACGAAGCGGCGCGCTCCCCCCGCTCCCCCGGTGGAGCTAAAACCGTTGATATCCCCGCTGAGCGTGAATCCAACGCTCGGGGCATGCTTCTGCAGTATCGCGATCATCCTTGAACCGACGTCCGGAGACATTTTCCCGACAACCATATTACGCCTTGTTGCCATTGCGCCCCGGAATTGCGCGTCATCTGCGTTGACGGCATCCCGTATGTGGCCGGTCGGGTTGATGAGAAGCCTGGGAAAGAGGTAGGAAGGCGCGACACTCCTCCCGGAGCTGTCCAGGAAGCTGTCAAAGGTTACCGCACCGGTGTCGCTGACGGTCACCGCGCCACGCATCCATCCTGCGGCAGTGCCGGAAACCAGAATATTGAACCGCCAGGAACCGGCCATGTCCGTCTGGGCAAAATCACCGGGCACGGCCGGGGTGGCAGACTTTTCGTTCGATTCCGGCCCTTCACCGCTGGAATTAACGGCCGTTACCGCGAAGTAGTAAAGGGTGTCGTTCTTCAGCCCGGTCACGACTGCGGTGGTGCTCGTCGTGGTGGCGAACTTCGTACCGGTCGACTTCTTCACATCCGGGGAAGTGGAATAGTAGACATTGTACGCCGGGGGATTATCGGCCGGAGGGGACCAGCTGAGCGAAACCGCCCCGTCACCTGTCGAAGTGACCGTCAGGGCTGTGGGGGCCCCTGTCGGTCCGGGGTTATACCTGGCCACCGTCCCCCCACAGGATAAAAGGAAAAAAGAGAAGAAACCGACCAGCAGAAAGATAGACAAATCGCGCCAAGAACGAATCAACAGAACACCCCCAGACTTTTATTGAAAGGCCGACAATTCCAGCAACAGATCCCCTCTCCCCGCCGGTGAAACGCCTGCGAGCTGTTGAGCCGTACGTTCGGAAGAGTGGGGGGGGATGAGGTTTCAAAACATGAGTTTAAATTCAAGGCTTTGTGGGAACGCACTATAGACAAAACGAACGAAATATACAAGAATATATTTCGATGGCAACAACAGCGAAGCTTCATGGTTCCGCCGATACCAATGCAACCCAGACGAATATCGCGAACAGCGCTCCAAAAATTGTCCTGAAACAGGGGAGGTTTCTCTTGTTCATATCTTGTTCATCCTGTGAATCACCGCCATGGTCCCCTGGTTGAAAAGGTTCCTGGCAAAACACTCGATAGAAATGTCTGTTCCCGTCGCCATATGCATGAACATGCTCCTGTTTCCGACTGAGATGCTCCTCACGTCGTAGCGCTCTGCGAGAGTATCTTCCGGCACGGATCTGAAATATCCAGAAAAGGGGAACTCCTTCTTTTCTGCATCCTCCTCGAAATATTTGTACCCGGTCGGATAGTCGAACAGCTGATGCCTGCCGGTCGAGATAGTGAGATACTGGCCGTCGCCCGGCTCGTGGTAGAACCACTCCCGGCCGTTGTCGCATCTCTGGGAGGCCCACGGGAAGTCTCTGAGCCCGATACCCTCTACCATGATCAGGGCGATCTTCCGTTTGCCAATACCGGAATCGATAAGGCCCCGAATACCGGTAATCGTCGACACTTCTCCCATTTCCGTTGCAACGGGAATAAAAAAGCTCTGCGCGGGTACCCGCCGTACCCTGCGGAAGGCGCCCCCCACGGTCCTGAACATATAACCTTCCTTGGCAACCAGGAGGTATTCCGGAACCCTTGACCGGTCTCCCGAGCTCTCCGCGAACAGTCGCAGGAAATCGTCCCGGTGGACGATACGTTCTATCCCGGAATGAGCGTCCAGATATTTCAAGTCCCCACTGCTCGGTTCGTGAAGACCGGCATAGCGGGCCGACCAGTGGGTAGCGAGTACCAGCCCTTTGAGCTGCGTCACATCAATAAAATCGACGAAAGGGGTCATATCCCCAGTTCCTACTATAACCGGTGTAAACCCGGAAAGATTGATAAACCGTTCCACCTCGCGGTAGAGGTCGGTAATCGCGTCTCCCCATTCCTTCTCTGTCTGGATGGAGTAGCGACCGGAAAAAAACTGCTGGGCATAGGTCAGGAAGACGAAGGAGGGGTCGTACCGGTTCATAAGGTCCAGAGCCGTATCGCTCACCCACCTGTTCCCCGATGAATCCATGTCTCCCGGATAAGGACGCCGCGCCTGCACCTCCCTCACCATCCCGAGGAGCGGGCTCTCTTCCACGATCTTGGCTCCGGTCCTGAGATCGAAGACATTCTGCCATTCGCGGGCATCGATTATTGCGAGGCTCATGGTCGCACCTCCCCGGCGTTCCACGCCACCTTGACACCATGGAGCCTGATCTCCCGACGGCAATCCGGGCATACGGTCCCATCGCAGTTGAACGAATGAAGCCTGTCGCCGCCACACCCCAGGCTGAAGCGTTCGATCACCGTCGCGCCACACCCCGGGCAGATTGTATTGACCCAGTCCGAACCGACGAAATTGTGAAAGTAAACGTAAGGGAGGAGCTTACGGGCAGACCTGAGCGCCCTGTCGATGGCATCGATATCGGGGTATCGGGCCTCCTTCATCTCGTGTTCGGGGAGAAGACGGAAGACATGCCAGGGGATCTCCGGATCGACATCGGCTATGAATCGGGCTATCTCGTCAAGCTCATTGTCGTTGGCCAACTCTATGACCGGGGTCGTTATCTCCACGTGCGCCGTAGCGGCCAGCCTCCGGATATTCCTCAGCACCGGTCCGGCTGAAGGGATGCCGAGATACTCCCGGTTGAACCCGGCCGACAGCCCCTTGAGACCGACATTGAAGAAGGAGAAGATCGATGCGAGGAGCTCGGTAGATTCTTCAGTCGTATAGGCATTGGTAAGACATCCCATCGGAATCCCCGCCCCCCCGGCCACTTCTGCGAGCTCGACCAGGGTAGGAAAGGACATGGCCGGTTCGTTCACGTTGAAGACAATGTTGTGGCACCCCATCTGACGCGCCTTTCTGACCAGTTCCGCCGGGGTGAGCGTTATCATTCCATCGAATACCAGCCCCGGGTCCTCCTTGGCCACAAAACCGTTGGAGCAGTACCGGCAGCTGAAGTTGCAGCCACAGGTACCTATGACAAGGCTCCTGCTGCCGGGCCAGACATGATAGAACGGTATCGATTCAATCCGGGAGGGGATACAGCTCGACCAGCTGTGGGGAAATCGCTCCTTTATTGCCCCCCCATCCTCGATATACATGCGGCAGACGCCGAAATCCCCCCCCGCAAGTTCACAGCGCCATTCACAATAGTTGCACCTCATATTCACCTCGAATGTTTCATTAAAATTGATTTTTTTCGCCAATCGCTATATACTTCTTGACATATCGCGTCTCTTCATGTCAAGAAGTAATTCCCTGACCGATAAATACCGTTTCGTCCGCTGGCGGGGAGTATGGTCAGAGAACCGCCAGAAGACGGTATCCGCTCTCTACAGGAGAACTTTTATGAAATCAATGCCCCTTCTTGTTAAAATTCTTCTTTTTCTGACTCTCTCACTGAACCTGACCCCGGTAGTCGCGGCAACTCGGCAGAGTCAGTCGCCGGAGATCGGAAAGACCCGCCTGATCACTGACATGTACGGCAGGAAGATCAAGATCCCTGACCCCCTTACCAGGGTTGCGCTGTTCGGAGGTCCCACAGGGCAGCTCGCCTACATCCTCGGGGCCAGAAACCAGCTCTGCGCTGTGACCAGCTCGCTAAAAGGCTCCGAACTGGTGAATGCATTCGACCCGACCGTCAAGGACCTTCCTGGACCGAGAAGCGTCAGCGGACATATCAACATCGAGCAACTGCTCCTCTCCAATCCAGAGCTGGTCATCGCCGGGACACTGGACGGTTCCATCGTGGAAAAAAAGACCAAAATCCCGGTTGCCTATACCGAAAGCAGCATGAGTCATGGCCTCACTCTTCTCAAGCGTGAGATTCGGTTTTACGCCTCAGTCTTTCAAAAAGAGAAGCGGGGCGAGAAATATATCGCCTATCTGGAAAAAACTATTGCCTTCGTCAACTCCAGAACCAGAGACATCCCTGCGGGGAAACGGAAAAAGGTCTTTAACGGTTACAGCCATAGCCACCTGGTGACACTCGGTGGTGACACCTTCATGCATGAGCGGATAGTGACCGCAGGATGCACCGATGCAACTGCGGGAATAAGCACGTCAGGTGTAAAGGAGGGGCTTCATTCGGGACTGTCGGAAATGTCGCTGGAAAAGGCGCTCAACTGGGACGCAGACATCATGGTCATAGATTCGGGGAAACCCGAGGACCTTTACAATGACCCGAGATGGAAAAATGTCAGGGCAATCCGCAACAGGCAGGTCTATATGCAGCCGGTAGGGATCTTCATCTGGGACCGACCGACCGCCGAAGCTGCTGTTCTGCATCCGCTCTGGCTTGCCAAGGTCGCGTACCCGGAGCGTTTCGGAGATATCGACATGGTGCGGGAAGTAAAGAGGTTTTACAAGGAAATCATGGAGTTCAACCTGAGCGACACGCAGGCGCAGGCGCTTCTGAGCGGGAGTTTTAAACTCAAGTTCGGACCGACAGAGGGAAAGAGGTAGGAGATTAGATGTATTCCAGCGGAAAGAAAGTCGGATTAGGAATCATGCCGGGAAAGCTGATGATCTTTCTGACCCTACTGCTCGCGGTCGTCGCTGTGGCCTCTCTCATGCTCGGCCAGCTGACGATACCTGCCGCGACCATACTCAAGATCTTCGCTTCACGTCTCTTCCCAATCGAGCAGACCTGGGCGCCGACCCTCGAATCGGTCCTCTTCGATGTGCGCCTCCCGCGGTTGTACGCCGGGATCCTCGTGGGGGCGGGCCTCTCCATTTCCGGCGCCTCTTTCCAGGGGCTGTTCCGCAACCCGCTGGTTTCGCCCCACATCCTCGGCGTATCCGCCGGGGCGGGCCTAGGGGCTGCGCTGGCGATCCTCTTCTTCGGCAACATCATCGCAATCCAGTTCTTCTCTTTTGTCTTCAGCCTGATCGCTGTCAGCATGACCTACGGCCTCAGCAGGGTCTACAGGAGCACGCCGGTGCTGATGCTGGTCCTCTCGGGAATCATCGTGGGTGCACTCTTCTCCGCCTCCACCTCCCTTCTCAAGTACATCGCCGACCCGGTCAACAACATGCCGTCCATCGTATTCTGGCTTCTCGGTTCACTCAACAACGCCTCCAATAAGGACATGGTTATTGTCGGGCCGATTATCCTGGTTGGCATTACGGTCCTGCTCCTCATACGCTGGAGGATAAACCTGCTCGCCATGGGAGAAGAGGATGCACGGGCCCTCGGCGTTGACACCGGACGCATCAGACTAACCATCATAGTCTGCGCAACAATGATCTCTGCTGCAGCCGTATCGATCGCGGGAATCATCGGGTGGATAGGGCTGGTGATCCCCCATATCGGCAGGCTCCTCGTAGGTCCGGACAACAAACACCTCCTTCCTGTCGCTGTTTTGGTTGGCGCTTCGTATCTGGTTGCGGTCGACACACTTGCCAGGACCGCAATCGAATCGGAGATACCGATCGGGATCCTCACCGCCATGGTAGGCGCCCCGATTTTCGCCTATCTGCTGCGGAAGACCCGCTCGGGGTGGTAAGAAATGATCCCACTTGTAGATGTACAGGACCTTGCCTTCAGCTACACCAATGATCCGGCGCACTCCGTTTTTCGCGACGTCTCCTTTTCCATCCGACGGGGTGATATCTTCTGCATTTTGGGTCCCAACGGCACGGGCAAGACGACCCTCCTCAAGTGTGTGTGCAATGTTTTTCAGGGTTGGCGCGGCACTATCCGACTCGACGGGCGGGAGATATCCTCCATGAAAACCTCCGACGTCTCCAAGGGGATCGGTTATGTGCCGCAGAACCAGGTGCCATCTTTTCCATTCCAGGTCCGGGACATCGTGGTCATGGGGAGGGCGCCGCACCTCAATGTTTTTTCATCCCCCGCCAAAAAAGATCGTAGAATTGCCTGCGCCGCAATGGAGACGGTCGGCATACTTTCACTCGAAGAGCGCCCCTGCACCATGCTGAGCGGCGGGGAATGGCAGCTCACCCTGATCGCTCGGGCACTTGCCCAGGAACCGAGGGTAATGGTCCTTGACGAACCGACATCGCATCTCGACCTGGGGAACCAGGTGAGAATACTGAGGGTGGTGAAGGGCCTTGCGGAAGGAGGGATGGGGATAGTTATGGCAACCCATTTCCCTGACCACGCCTTTATAGCCGCTACTGAAGTTGCCATCATGAACAAGAGGAGCTTTGCGCAGAAGGGGCCACCGGAAGAGGTCATCACCGATTTCAACATGAGGGACGCCTATGGGGTGGATGTCAAGGTGATCCAGGTAGGTGAAGGTATCAACAGGAAGGCCTGTTTCCCTTCCCTGTAGGAGGGGAAACGCTCAGAAGACGAAGATTCCCATGAAAAACGCCGATGAAGGGACGAATTGATCCGAATAGAAGAGGAGACCATGAAATGCGCAACTCCCGCTGTCTGAAGTATCGTCCAGCTGCACTCCTGAAGAAAGCCCTCTGCTTCTGTCTGCTTTTCCTATCCCTTGCCGGCTGCAGCCACCCCCCCGCCATCGGCAGCAGCCTGCCGCCTCTCCGTCCAGGCGAACTCGACGCGATAGAAAGAGAACTAAGCGCCCATCTTTCCGACCCGCGTTATCCGGATGAACAAGCCATTCTGGTCACTGTAAGGGAGGGGCTCAAAGGTGCAAAGGAGCGTAACGGCGGAATAGGCGCCTGCCTGGTCCGGAAATCAACAGGGGAGGTAATTGAACAGGCCCATAACCGCCAGTATGTCCCCTACTTCCGCAGTGACCTTCATGCCGAGATGGACCTCCTGGACCGCTATGAAGAGAAAATGAAGCTGACCAGATCGAGTGACCCGAACAACCCGACGTTCCGCAATCCGCGCAACATGAAAGGGATCGTCCTCTACACATCCCTCGAACCCTGCCCGATGTGTATCACCAGGATCATCAATTCCGGGGTAAAGGAAGTCTACTATGCCGCAACCGACGAAGAGGGGGGGATGGCCCAAAGGTTTGACAACCTCCCCCCTTCCTGGAAGCGAATGGGGGAGGGAATGGTCATCAAGCCCGCCCGCTGCTCCCCGGAGTTGAGAGCGCTTGCGGCAAGGCTTTTTCGCCCCATGTACATGGCGGTAGACCATAATCATTAGGCTCTGATCATCGAACGAAGGGGAAATACCATGAATAAAAATGATGCGGGGGGTGATCTATAACGGCAACTGCCTCTCTTTTTGCCTCAAACCTGGAGCCAACCGGCGGTTCACCCGTCAGGGTCGAGGCGTGAAGACCGTCAATTAATCCTGTAGAAAATGGGAATCCGCAGTTCGGCGCTGACCGGCGGTTTGGGAAACGGCTCAACCGCTCTGACGGTTTCCAGCACGTTATTGTCGAGGAGATCATGGCCCGAGCTGTCAAGAATCCTCACATTTGCGACGTGGCCATTTTCCAGGACGGTAAAGGAGACGACAACCCTGCCTGTCAACCCCATTCTTCGCGCCTTAGCCGGATAGGTGATATTCTTCTGTACAAGTTCTTTTATGTAGTCGAAGTGCTGCCTGAGGTACCGGCTTTTCATCTGCTCAACGGCGCCAGCTGTTCCCCCTCCCGAAGTGACCCTCCCCTGTTCCGAGGAAGCACCCCCCTTCCCCGCTTCCGGCCGGGCAACGCTTGTTGTCTGCCGGATCGGAGCGCTTACGGAAACCGGCCCCGCTGCTTCGGTCGCGGGAAGAGGAGAGGTCGGTGCGACCGCCTGGACCTTCGCTCTTTCTGGTTTTTCTGAAACTTTTTCTCGATCCACCCTCTGTTTCGGAGTCTGGATTTCCTGCCTGGTATTTTTCGTCGTCTTCTCCGGTTGCGGGTCGGGCGTCGCGGAAGCCATGATTGAGAAGTCAACAACCACCGGCCTGGAGAGTTGGGCGAAGGAACTGGTAAGGGTAATCGCAAATAAAATCAGCCCTGAATGAAGCAGAAAGGATATGAGTAAAGACCTGACCTGGCAATTCATCGCTTTATCTCGGTCTGCAGGCTTACCAGTTTGAAACCTAGGTTTTTCACCATGTCCAGAACATCTACAAATATCTGAAGCTGGATATCCCGGTCGGCCCTTATAAGGAAAGGGGTATTTCTGTCCAGGGGGGTGAGCGTGGCACGTAGGCCTGCAAGGGTCACCGCCTGCCCGTTGAAATGGACGGTTCCCTTCCCGTCTATCTCGACAGTTCTGGTCTTCAGGGTTTCTGCCCGGTTTTGCGATGCAGTTGGAAGATTCACATGGATACTTCCGGTTGCAATAAAGGTCGAGGTGGTAAGGACGATGGTCAGAAGAACCAGCATTATGTCAACAAAGGGAATTACGTTTATATAATCAAATTCCTTTTCTTCCATTGCGGATCTCCCATTTCAGCATCAGTACTTTTGCTCGCCTTAGAAGCAGGTTGTAGAGCACGATAGACGGTATTGCCACGACAAGCCCGACGGCGGTCGCTTTCAAGGCCAGGGCAAGGCCAATCATTATTTTGTTGGTATCCATAAACCCTTCTCTGCCGAGGGTATAAAAAGTAAGCATGATCCCGAGGACAGTGCCGAGGAGGCCGAGATAGGGGGCATTGCTACCGATGGTGGCTATGATGTGAAGTTTTTTAGTCAGCTCAAGTTCCAGCGATTTTTTGTCCGGGAAGTCATTCAGCTGCAAATTCTTGTAGATCATGTTTCTTTCAATCGCTATACCGACGGACAGAACGCTCATTGCAACAAGAACCCATATTACACCATATTCAACGACCTCTTTCAACCATTCCATTATTTTTTCCTCTCCCAAATGAGTTCAATAAGGATTCGATCGCCCGCTCCGAAAAGTAATCAGGCAAAAGATCCGTAATTGTCTTTATCCCGAATAAGGTGGTCGATACCACCTGATTCAGATCTATCTCCTGTTACGCTCCCTTATTATTCGCGGGAAATACCAGAGCATGAGAATGCAGAGGAGGAGATTCCCCAGCAGAATCAGAATCAACCCCGGGTCCCTCTTGATGAACAAAAATTTTTCTTGTTAGGTAGAGCAGCGCAAACCATCCCCCCGCGATAAACATCGCATAAGCCGACACCTCGAAGACGAAAAAGAGGGGGGAGAAGATGGTTGCGGTCATTGGTGACGGTGGATAGGACAAAACAGGGAAAACAAGCGCGGGTAGCGTAAAGAGGCAGAGTGGAACCAATGCCGACAGTGCCCAACGCGATGCCTTTGCATGATGCCAGATCCCGAGCAGGAGCAGGGCAAGGCACCAGGGGAGGAAGTATATCTCCATGACCATGTTCCCCGGCAGAAAAATACCGAAAAGCGAGCCGCGAATCAAGAGACAGATGGTATTGAACGTAAAAGCGGTAATCAAAAGCGCCAGCGAGCAGCTTTCACGCTTCAATAGAAAGGAGAAGAGGCTGCCGGCGTAGCAGCCGGCAGCCAGATAGTACCATTGCATGGAAGAAACGGGAAAACCCAAGAAAATACCCTCGTTCAAATAGAGATGATTATCAGAACTTAGCCGTTATCCCGCCGAAGATATTTCTTCCCTGTGCCGGATATCCGATTTCGGGTTCGTAGTTTTTGTCTAAAATATTGTTCAAGGCTATATACGCCTCAAAATTCTTCAGAAATTTTTGCGACACGCGCGCATTCATTGTAAAATAGCCACTATTGGCGACTGCAGCCGTAGTCAGGGCGGAGGGTGACGGCAGTTGGGTGTAGGTCTTGCCAAGCACGATGCCGTTGAGATCGAGGCGGGTTTTCGCGTAAGGAACGGTATAGCTGGCCCCGAGATCAAATTTATACTCGGGGACATACAAAACCATATCGGTTACCCTGTTCTTGCTCTTATCCGCAGCATGGTTGTAGTTGTACGCCACCTTCAGGATCAGATCCTGAACCGGGTAGAACTCGGTATTCAACTCGATCCCGTAAATCATGACCTGGCCGATGTTAACGTACGCGCTATTCCTGTCGGGGCGGCTCATAAAGTCGGTTATATCATGGGAGAAGAAAGAGAGCTCCCCCCACATGTACTTGGAGATGGCGCGTGATACCCCGATCGTGGAGTTCAGAGCAATTTCCGGTTTCAGCGTGTTGTTTCCACTCGAGCTGCTGAACAACTGGTCGAGCGTCGGGAAACGGCTCTTTTGCGCAATCGAGGCAAACAGCTTTGTGCTGTCGGAGAGTGTATAGGTGACCCCTCCCATCGGATTAAAGCTGTCTTTGGATGGTCCTCCATCTATCCGGACTACAGAGCTGGCGGTGGTGCCGGCCTTGTTGGCCTCCGTCACCCCGAACCAGTCGTAACTTGCGCCTACGACAAGCGAGAAATTTTTCGAGATGTTAATTTCATCCTCAAGCCCGACTGAGCCGGTCAGGGCAAAGAAGTCCAAAAACGGCGAAGTCTCAAGGTCGCGCTGCCGATGGGAATCACCCCTGTAGTTGAAGGCAAGCCTCATGGTGTTCCACTGGTTCAGCTGGTACTGGGTTATGAGGGACCCACCCACCATATAGTCACGATAATTGCTTCTGGCAATAATAGAGTTGAAGTTCTCATTGGAATATGAATCGAGAGAGTCAACATGGTTGTGGTAGAAAACCTTGCTGGTAAAGGTCAACTTGTCATTTATTTTCTGATTTCCACTCAGGTCAATACCCCAGTCCTTGTACTGACTGTAGCGGAAAAAATTGGAAAAAGTGGGCATGACTCTTACGGCTCTGGTAGATGGCGGATTCCCCTTTTCCTTGTCGACGTAGTGGAAATTGAGGAAGTACTCTGAGCCGGCTGTCGGTTCGATGCCGAACTTGGCCCAGAAGCTGTCCGTAGCGTAATCGGACTGCTTCCGGGTGCCGCCCGATTCTGTCACCGCTTTGTATGCGGGACGAGCAGGTTTGAAGCCTGATGGTGTGATGGTCGCAAGAACGGGGGTATAGCCATTGGACATATTCCATCCGTGAGCCTGCTGATGATCATAGTTGAGCCAGTAGTTGAATATCCCCTTTTTCATCCCGTGCGAAACGGATGCTTTGAAGTAATCGACATCGCCACCCTCCAGGTTTACCGAAAAGAACGGCTTCCCGCTGGCCTGCTTGGTTATGATATTGATAACGCCACCCTCGGCGTTTGCGCCGTACAGAACCGATGCCGCCCCCTTGGTTACCTCGATCTTCGCCACATTGTCGGTTGTAAACTGACTCAGGTCGAGCTTCCCGTATTTGGTTTCATAGTAAGGGACACCGTCAATAAGCACCAGGATTCTGCTTTGATCAAAAAAACCGTGAATGGAAATGTTCGGCTCATTTTTGGTCCCGGTGGTGACACTTATCCCAGGGGCAAAGCTCAAGGCTTCCGAAACGGTGCGACTGTTGGTTGCCTTTATGTCCTCGGCGGTAATGGTGTTCGAGATTGTCGTCTGTTGGGTTACAGGGGTTTTTTCACCTGTAACATAAATTTCTCCGAGTGAATAGGCCTCATAACCGGACTCTCCTTTTTTCTCCTCTGCGCCTGCGAAAGAAAAGCAGAGCAAGAAAACAAGCGCAAACAACAAAACTGTTCGTAAAGCTCTCATACGTGACCTCCTCCTTTGACTTCATTATTATAAAAACAGAACAAGCAGTTGCAAACCACCGATGCCTGCGATAAAACGGTTTTTTTGTTATATACCAGTTTATATTGCGAACGCAAGGGATATTTAACCGCCTGGAGGCAGCCGCGTAAAATTATATACAATTAATTAAAGAAGGTCTGTCCCCTTTTCTCTGGCCACTGGCACCTCACTCCGGCAAGGCGACTACTCTCCGGTTGTAAAGGTATAAACTGGGGTCACATCGTGCGAAGCGGGCCCATCCGCGGTTACTCTCCATGAATAGGTCGTATTGGCGGCAACATCCAGACTCCTGCTCAAGGTTGTCGATGCGGCACTGCTCCCGCCAGAGAAGGAGATAATCGCCCCGGTAACTGCTATCAGCAGAATTACAACCGTCCTTTTTCTGCTCCTTCTCGGCACAGCCGCCGCAATCATTCCGAAAATACCGAAGCAGAGTAACCTGCCGGTACCGTCAAGAAATCGATTTTCCGGTTTGGCAACGGACGCAACCTTCCATCTGTCGGTTCCGGCATCTTTAATCTCGACGGTATAGGTTAAATCTTTTTCCGAATCCGCCCCTAGACTCTTTTTCCATGTCAGAGTTACTTTGCCAAACGCCCTTTTGACGTTCGTGGCGCCGTTCTCGGGGGAGAGGGGTGCCATCTGCTCCAAAGCGCCATAAATCACGATCTTCTCCTGGTCAATATATTTCCAGCCGGCCTCAAGGACATTTATGTCCGTGGTTCCGGCCGGAAGCGGCTCCACCTTGATGATGGTCGCCGACTTCGAGGAAGGCCCTGCATTATGGTCCCAGTCGGCGACATATGGCCATATTACATTTTGATTGGCGCCGGGAGTAGAGACCTGGTCGGGAGCGTTCACGAATTTCTGCGGGGCAACCACGCGAAACGGCCCTTCGCCGCGAACTAACAGCTTGTTGTCAGAGCCGAGCTTGGCGGGAAGGAGTTCCTTGCCGTCCGCCTGAAGGGCAAGAATGAGCCAGAGTCCCCCATCGACACTGATCGAGTCGCCATGCTTACGCCCGGCGTTTCCGGGGGAACTGTAATCGCACCAGCCGTACTTCGTATTTATTGCCCTGTCTGCCTCTTTATTATAGTAATAGGTCGCGACAGGATAAGCTCCGTTTACATAGGGGACATAGGAAGAACCGGAATTTGAGCTGCTGTCTTCAATTGGATGCTCCTGGGAGTAGCCGTCCGGGGCATAGACGGTTATCTTGGTCGCATTGGCCGCTATCCTGGCCCCTTTCAGCAGATCCGACATTTTGACACCGGAGTATTCGGCATAGTAATCGCCGGATTTGTTTGTATTCATAAGCATAAACTGTTTGTGCTGCGGCATTGCCTGCAACTGTGACTTTGTGTAGATGCGAAAAGGGGCAACCACTTTAGATGGATCATCATCTCGATCACCGGGGTAACGTACCGCATTGATTTCAGCAATATTGGTGAAGCGGTCTCCATCGGAATCTTTTTCCGCTATACCCCTCAGGGCGGACTCATTACGGCCGCGGGCAAGATAGTCCCTGCCGTACGGATTCAATGTGGCCGCAATATCACCATGCGGGGTGTTATAACCATACTTATAGTGACACCACTGGCAACTGCCATACTTTGTAGTCGAAACCTTTGCGCCTCTGGAGCTGGTGACCGAACCACCGCTATGGCATAATGCGCAGTGGTCAAGTTTCGTACCTTTCATTTTGGGATAAACATTGAGGAAATTCTGCGCATCCTTGGCGTCAGCACCTGCATGCTCGTAAGCCGCCGAAGCAACCAAACCAAATGCCACAATAGTGATAAAAACCGCAGTTGCCATTAAGAGATCTAGCCTTTTCATCAAACCCCTCCAGTTGGTTTATTTAAAACAAGATGAGCCTCTTGCAAAAGCGCCACCCCCCAGCGACCTGACCCTGCGCCGCAGGGTGGGATGGGACGTTTTTTGACATTTTTGGAGTTTTGCGAGAACCTCATAGATGCAAAATATTTTTATTTCAATTTTGTCACGCCATGCGATATTGTGACAGAATGTAATTGTATAATATAATTTATTATATAACGACTGCAAGACAAATATGCTGAGCAGTTTCCATCCGTAACCTCCATAAAAGGGTCACGATGAGGGAAACAGCCGCAAACGGAAGCCTGCGGGCTCCGTAGCCTGCTCGGAAGGGGGGGGGATGAGAGAGGTTGGACTGAAACCGGTCAGCCGTTTTTTTTGACAAAAATTTCGCGCAGCGCCGAGAGGAGGATTTCATTCTCCCCCCTGGTCCGCACTGCAACACGGAAGGAGCTGTCATCCAACCCCGCAAAATTTGCACAGCTCCTTATCAGTATCCGCTTTTCGAGGAGAAGATCCCGCAATATTCCGGCAGGGGGCCCTTTCTTTACCTCGACCAGCAGATAATTAGCCGCAGATGGGTGCGGCAACAGGCCTGGAATGGCGGCCAGTTCCGCAGCGAGAAAAGAGCTCTCGGACACGACGTAGTCAACTGTCCGCCGGATATAGGGGGCATCCGCCAATGATGCAATCCCCGCGAGTTGGGCAAGGGTATTGACACTCCAGGGGGGGCTCAGCGTCTCCAGCCGTGCGATCACTTCCTGCGAGGCTATGGCATAACCGAGGCGCAAGCCGGGAATGGCGAAGAACTTGGTCATGGAGCGGAGGAGAAGAGTACCGTTATTGTACGGAACCAGTTTTTTCGCCGACTCGGCCTCGCAGAAATCGATAAACGCCTCATCCAGCACAGCGAAAACTCCCCGGGAGTGGCAGAGGGCGAGGATCTTCTCCACTTCAGAAAGCGGCAGCAGCTTGCCGGTCGGATTGCCGGGATTGCAGAGGAAGAGTATCCCGATCCCCTGAGCCAGTCGTTCGTCGAGGGCCTCAAGGGAGAGGGCGAAATCCTCACCCGGATTGAGGAGAAAAAAACTGTACTCCATCCCCGCAAGGGCCATGGCTTTCGCATATTCGGAGAAGGCGGGACCGATAATCAGGCCCCTGGCATTTTTCAGCAGCCGCGGAACGAGATAAATCAGCTCGGTAGAGCCGTTTGCAACGGCTATGTTCCCGGCCTCCAGAGAGTGGTACTCTGCCAATGACCGCCTGAGCCCCCCGGCATCGCTATCCGGATAATGCACTATCCGATCAAAAGAGGCAAAGAGAGCCTCCTTCACCCCCGGCGCATATCCGAGCGGATTTATGCTCGCGGAAAAATCGAGGATCTCTTCCGGCGACACGCCGAGAGAACGGGCTACCGCAAAGATATTACCGCCATGATCGTAGGGTCGTGTCATTCAATGATCTCGTTTGATTGTCATCTGGAAAAACCTCCATCTTTACAAGTCGGATCTTTTAAAAGCCGGACGGGAACTACCTGAGCGCCAGTTCCAGATCCTCCAGCTTTCTGATCCGGTCACGCAGTCCGGCGGCTGTCTCAAAATCGAGCTTTCTGGCCGCAGCCAGCATCTCCTTGCGCAATTTTTTTACCATTGCCGGGATTTTCTCGACTGGGAGATATTCCTCCGTGCTTTCCGCAGCCGACGGGATGGTGAAGTAATCCCGCGCCTCTATGCAGTCGAGGATGGAGCGCAACCCCTTTTTCACGCTCTGCGGGGTAATGCCGTGCCGCACATTATACTCCAGCTGCAGAGCACGCCTCCTGATCGTCTCATCGATACAGGCCTGCATGGAGCCGGTAACCTTGTCCGCATACATGATGACATGTCCGGCAATGTTCCGCGAAGCTCGACCACAGGTCTGGATCAGTGAACGCTCGGAACGGAGAAACCCCTCCTTGTCCGCATCCAGTACGGCCACCAGCGAGACCTCCGGGATATCGAGCCCCTCACGCAGAAGGTTGATTCCTATCAGGACATCGAACTCACCGAGGCGCAGATCCCGGATGATCTGCATCCGCTCGATGGTTTTGATATCGGAATGGAGATATTTCACCCTGACGCCCAGTTCCCGGTAGTATTCGGCCAGATCTTCGGACATCCGCTTGGTCAGGGTGGTAACCAGGACCCGACCCCCTTTGTCAACGGTCTCCCTGATCTCATGGAGGAGGTCGTCCACCTGGCCAAGGGCAGGCCGCACCTCGATCTGCGGGTCAATAAGACCGGTGGGACGGATCACCTGTTCAACCACCACACCCCCGGACTGGCGCAGCTCGTAATCCGACGGAGTGGCGGAGACATAGATCGTCCGATTAAGCTTGGCCCTGAATTCCTGAAAATTCAGCGGCCTGTTATCAAGTGCCGACGGGAGGCGGAACCCGTAATTGACGAGAGTTTCCTTGCGGCTCCGATCGCCACGGTACATCCCCCCGACCTGGGAGACGGAGATATGGGATTCGTCAATAAACAGCGTAAAATCGTTCGGAAAATAGTCGATCAAAGTATAGGGGGGCTCGCCGGGAGCGCGACCGTCGAAATGGCGCGAATAGTTCTCGATCCCCTGGCAAAAACCCATCTCCTCCATCATCTCGATATCAAAGAAGGTGCGCTGTTCGATCCGCTGGGCCTCCAGTAGCATGTTGTTTTCCCGGAACCAGAGGATCCGCTCTTGCAGTTCAAGCCGGATCTGTCCGATAGCCCGCTCCAGGGTTTCACGGTCGGCCACATAATGCGAAGCCGGATAGATCGCGCATTTGGCCAGTTTCTGCAGGACCTGCCCCCGGAGCGGATCAATTTCGGAAATGGCTTCCACCGAATCTCCGAAGAATTCCACCCTGATAGCTTTTTCATTGTCATAGGCCGGGAAAATCTCCACTATATCGCCGCGCACCCGAAAGGTACCACGGTGAAAATCGATATCGTTCCGCTCATACTGGATCTCCACCAGCTTCCGCAACAACTCGTCCCGCCCGTAATCAGCCCCCTGATGAAAAAAAATGTGCATCTCCTGGTAGGATTGAGGAGAGCCAATCCCATAAATACATGAAACCGATGCAACAATGAGGACATCACGGCGGGTGAGGAGGCTGCGGGTCGCCGAATGGCGCATCTTGTCTATCTCATCGTTTATGGAGGAATCCTTTTCGATATAGGTATCGGAACTCGGCAGATAAGCTTCCGGCTGATAATAATCGTAATAGGAAACGAAATATTCAACGGCGTTATCGGGGAAGAGTTCCTTGAATTCGCCGTACAACTGGGCAGCCAGGGTCTTGTTTGGCGCCAGGACCAGTGCGGGAAAATTGACATTGGCAATAACATTGGCCATGGTAAAAGTCTTGCCGGAACCGGTAACACCGAGAAGCACCTGGTCAGTATCGCCCCGCAGAATTCCCGCGGTCAGTTCGGCAATCGCCCGGGGTTGGTCGCCACGCGGTTCATACTCGCTGGTAAGTCTGAATTTATCCATAACGGTGACTACTGTAGCGTAAATAGCTTAAAGATGCCAACGGATTTCCCCGCTTCGTCAGCGGCATGCGGAAGAGCTTGATTTTTTATTCGGGAGAATGTAATACTTTAGAAAACAGCAGCAAAGGGGGGGTAGATGTTTGGAATAGGAGTGCCGGAACTCATTATTATCCTTGTCATTATACTGGTGGTTTTTGGCGCGGGAAAGCTGCCTGAAATCGGGAGCGCCCTCGGCAAGGGGATCAAGAACTTCAAGAGGGCTTCTGAAGGGAAGGATGAAATCGAGATCAAACCAAAGCAGGATAACGACACAAAAAAAGAGAACTGACCCAGGAACGCGGGGCATTTACCCCGCAACCCCGGTTATTCTGGCAGTTCTATCCTCGGCTCCTTGTTCTTTTTGTAGAGGAGGAAAGTTCTTCCAAGCACTTGGGCCAGTTCGGCTGAGCAGGCATCCTTTAGCGCCCCGGCAACCTCATAGCGATCCATCAGGCAACTTTCAAGGATTTTGACCTTGATCAGTTCGTGGCGCTCCAGCGCCAAGGCGGTCTCCTGGCTGACTGCCTCGGTTATCTCACCCTTGCCTATCATAATAACAGGCTTCAGGCCATGTCCAATCCCGCGTAAAAACCTTCTCTGTCTCCCGGTCAACATCTAATCTCTCTTTCCGCTTCGAACAAAATCCGGTTGCGACTTTCCTTGCAACCTTCGGCAGGAACCTGCAGGGGGATGGTTTATCAAACCAATAAAATGCCCCCTGCGGAAAATCCCGGCTCCCTGCAGCGGGAGCATCCTGATCTGGCCGTTTTCCTAGATTTATCCTGATTCAGCGCTATTACTACAACACCCGTCTGATACATGCTAACATTCAGAATCATCCTTATACATTAATTCAGAGAGAGGCGCAAGGCAATGGAGAATTTTTACCCTGCCACGACAGGAATGCCGATCTGCTGATTGGGGGAAGAGAAACCATCCGGGAGCAGATCATTTTCCTGCAAGGCATTTTTTTCTCCCGGACTGCCAGGGAGTTTCCGGATGGAAACCAGGCATACTCATTAAGGGAATTTTCCTTACTGACTAGGATATGCTTGCAAATGTCTCCTTGGCTGATATAATTCGACAAACCCCCGGCAGAAACTTTCCTGTCGGTTATTCCAGGTTTTTGTCATCCGGAAACTGGGGATTTTTTACCATGGACTGGAACCGTGGAGTTTTGCAGAAGGGAATGGAGGGCTATTTGGACTGGGAATGCTGTTTGACAAAGGAAGAGTTCAAGCCAAACGAATGCCCTTTCATTGCGCAAGATGAAAACGAACTCTACGCAACACATAAAAGGAGCATTATTGAAAAATGTTTGGAGTGCCCGGGGTTCAGAAACGACCTGAACCGCCTGAAAGCGGCGGACCCCCTGGCTGCAACTCTCATCCAGCATCTCTCGGACGAATTCCTTCATCTAAGAGAACAGTTGCAAAGCGTGTCGGGTTTTCTGAACAGCAGAAACCGTGAAATCCAGTTTCTTAATGAAATTGGTAACGTCCTGCAGACATCCCTGGAACTTGACGAGATACTGTCGGTGGCCATGACCGCCATTACTGCGGGAAAAGGGTTTGGTATGAACCGCGCCTTCCTCCTTCTTACCGATAAAGAAAGAAATATTCTAAAAGGTTACATCGGTGTCGGTCCGCGATCCTATCAGGAAGCATGGCAAATCTGGGATGACATCTGCAGGAGTGACTTCAGCCTGAAGGATATGGCAAAAGATTTTTACGATACCAAGCTCTCTTCGGAAAAGGTCAAGTTTCGGGATATCCTGGAACAGCTTATCGTCCCGCTAAACGATCAGGAGCATTTCATAAACCGCGCCTTTGTTCAGGGGAGGCCGACACTGGTTGAGGATGCTTTTAACAACAAAAATGTCGATCCCGCTTTTACCTGCGCTATCGGAGCGGACAACTTTCTCGTCCTTCCACTGGTTTCGAAAAACCGGCGTATCGGGGTCATCATCGCCGACAATTTTTTTACCCACAAACCAATAACGACCCAGGATATGGAATCCATGGAGACGCTAGCCTTTCCCGTCGCATATGCGATTGAACGGGCAGCCCTCCACGAACGGCTTCAGGAAGAACTGGTAAAGCTGACTGAAGCAAACAACAAGCTGCAGGAGCAGCAGCGTCTGATTCTGAAAATGGAAAAAATGGCGCTGGTCGGCAAGATTACTTCCAGCATAGCCCACTCCATACGCAATCCCCTCATGATAATCGGCGGCTTTGCCCGATCACTGCAGAAAAGTCTGGCTGAGGAGGACCCGAAACGGGGACACATCGAATCGATCGTTCGAGAAACAAAGCAACTGGAGGAGGTACTTTCCGAAGTACTCGGCTACGCGGACGCCCTCCATCCGACCATCGATCTCTGGGATATCAATCAACTGATCATTAACGTCAGCAGAGAGTATCAGAACAAGCTGGAAAAGATCGGCATTACCTGTCCGCTTGAACTCCAACCGGACCTGCCAATGGTCTTTATCGACTATAAGCAGCTAGCGTATTGTATCAGAAAAATCATCGGCACCACCATTGAAGCCATGACCGAAGGTGGGGAACTTCGGATCAGAACCTTTCTAGATGCAGATTGCATAGCCTTGGAACTCCGGGATACCAGCAATAAAGTGACTCTGGCAACAGATGATTTCATGGCAACGCCGGAATTCACGACCCAGGGACAGATAAGCACCCTCGGTATTTCACTATGTAAAATGATCCTCGAAAAGTACTCCCAATCGTTCCAGGCAGAGAAATCTCCTGAAGGGGGAATGAAGTATACTATCAGGCTGTCGCTTCACAAGGAGGAATAACTAATGAACAGACTACTTGTTGTTGATGATGAAAGCAGCATCAGGCTCCTATACAGGGATGAACTGACTGAAGAAGGGTATGCCGTCGAGACAGCTGCAACTGCAGAGGAAGCGGTCGAAAAATTATCGCAGGGCAGCTTCGACCTGATTGTCCTGGATATAAAGCTTAAAGATGAAAGCGGTCTCGACCTCTTGCAAAAGATTGTCAAGGATAGCCAGAATCTGCCGGTAGTCCTATGTACTGCCTTTTCCTGTTACAAGGATGATTTCTCCGCATGGCTTGCCGACGGTTACGTAGTTAAATCAAGCGACATGCAGGAACTGAAGGACGAGATCAAGAAGGTTTTATCCAAGAGAACCCAGAGAACAGTCCCGAAGCATACTTAGAGCTTGCGACAGAGAGGGTTGGCTTGCCGAATTTTTCCGCCAGTAATATTTTACGCACAAGGAGTCATACATTATGAAAGCAGTAATAATGGCAGGAGGATTCGGAACCCGGATTCAGCCGCTGACAAGCAGTATGCCAAAGCCGATGATACCACTGGCGAACCGACCGATTATGCTCCATATCGTGGAGCTCCTGAAAAAACACGCTATTACCGATCTTGTCATGCTCCTTTATCATCAGCCGGATGTGATCAAGAACTTCTTTCGCGACGGCGCCGATTTCGGCGTAAAAATCGAGTACGTCACCCCTCTCCAGGATATGGGGACAGCAGGCGCGGTAAAGTGCGCAGAGGAGTTTCTCAATGAACGTTTTCTGGTTATCAGCGGCGACCTCCTTACCGATTTCAACCTGAAAAAGGTCATTGACTTTCATGCCGACCATAAGGCGATGGCTACCATTACCCTCACACCGGTCAAAGATCCCCTCCAGTTCGGGGTAGTCGTGACCGACAGGGAAAAGAGAATCACCCAGTTCATCGAAAAGCCCGGCTGGGGGGAAGTCATCTCCGACACGATCAATACGGGGATCTACGTCCTTGAACCGGAAATCTTCAACTTTATCCCCGCAGAGGAAAACTTCGATTTTTCACAGGACCTCTTCCCGTTTCTCCTTGCAAACAAATATCCCCTGTTCGGATATCCCTTAAATGGGTACTGGCGCGACATCGGCAATACCGATTCCTACCGGGAGGCGCATAACGACATCTTCCGTGGCAAGATAAACATCAGAATAGAAGAACAGAAACTTGACTTAATGGGAAAAGACCTTCGTGTCGGCAACGATGTAATGCTTGAAGAGGTGTCAACCCTGGAAGGGACCGTGATCCTGGGTGAAAACTCGCAGATCCAAGGGAGAGCCCGGATATCTGATTCTGTAATCGGCCGCAACTGCACCATTGAGACAGGCGCCACTCTATCCCGATGTGTAATATGGGATAACGTCTACATCAGAAAAGGGGCAAAGCTGCTTGATTCGGTGATCTGCAATAATGTGAGTATCGGCCAGGGAGTTACCATTGAAGAAGGGGGGATCATAGCGGATGACACCTCAATAGGTGAAGACGCGTACATAAAACGGGACGTGAAGGTCTGGCCGAAAAAGCTCATCGAAAGCGGCGCCATCGTATCGAGCAACCTGATCTGGGGTGAAAAATGGAAAAAATCGCTTTTTGAAGGAGCGTTGATCAAGGGTCTCAGCAATATCGAACTGACCCCTGAATTCATGGCAAAGCTCGGCTGTGCCTATGGCAGCACCCTCCCCAAAGGGAGCCATGTACTTGCCGGACGCGATGCAAACCGCTCATCCCGGATGCTCAAACGAAGCTTTCTTGGCGGCATCCTCTCAACCGGCGTAAATGTACGTGACCTCAAGATGATCCCCTTGCCGGTCATGCGCTATAAATTGAGGACGTTCGGTGAAGCCGGAGGGATCCAGTTTCGCCAGGGGAGCGATGATCCCGCTTCCAGCGAGATAGTTTTTCTTGATGCCGATGGCATAGATTTCTCAAGTTCCATGGGGAAGAATGTGGAAAGGATTTTTTACAAGGAAAATTTCCGCCGGGCGCACCATACCGAACCGGGCGCTATTTCCGAACTGCCAAATGTCATCGATTTTTATCGGGAAGGCTTCCTCCGCTCCATCGACAAAAAAGTGATCCAGGACGCAAAGTTCAAAGTCGTAATCGATTTCAACTTCTGCCCGGCCAGCCTCTTGCTCCCGGCTCTATTAAACGAAATGGGGTGCGAGGTAATTGCCCTCAACGCTTATATAGAAGAGGAACGCGGCGCTCTGAAAAGGGGTGAAAAGTCGAAGAGCCTCCAACAACTTTCCAAAATTGTCACCGCTCTGGAAGCTCAGGCAGGTTTCTGGCTTGACGCCACGACAGAAGCAATAATACTGGTTGATGAAACCGGCAGGGAGTGCGCTCCGGTCGAATTGCTATCACTCATCGTCTCTTTCATGCTCGATAAAGGAGAAAAAGGGGCCTTCGCCGTACCAGTTTCTGCTCCGTCGGTAATCGAACAGATGGCCCAGGTCATGGGCTGCACGGTATCCCGCACCAAAACCTCCGAACGCTCCATGATAGAGGCCTCCCTGTCGACTGAAGTTATTCTGGCCGGTTCGATGGATGGCCGATTCGCCTTCCCCCGGTTCCAGAACGCCTTTGACGGGATGTTCGCCATTGCCAGGACCATTGAACTTGCAGCCGCGGGAGGGATGGAAATCTCCAGAAAACTGGGGAAAATTCCATTCCGTTCCTTCCTGCAGAAAAGGGTTGCTTGCGTCTGGGAAAACAAAGGAAGAGTCATGCGCAAAATGAGCGAAGACAGCCTGGACAAGGAGGCAACCTTTATAGACGGCATCAAGGTCCATTTCGGAGAGGACTGGGTGCTGGTACTTCCGGACCAGTATCAGCCATACATCCAGATCATGACTGAAGCGGACGATCCAGCTACCGCGACCCGACTCCTGAACAGTTACCAGGAAAAGGTGGAGGGGTGGAAAAAGGAGCCGGCCTGACACCCCGGACCGCCGCAGATGACCATACTAAAAAGAACTTTTCCCCGGACGGAAACGAGCCGACCCGCCGAAGACAAAGGATATGCCATGAAAATATTATTTGTTTCCTCAGAAGTGACACCCTTCGCCAAGACAGGTGGACTGGCAGATGTCACAGGTTCACTGCCAACTGTTCTAGGTTCAATGGGCCATGATGTCCGCATTATCATGCCATTGTACAAAATGGTAGAGACGGGAGGTTCCACCATCAGGAAAGGGCGGAAGGGTGTTGAATTCTCAATGGAGGGAATCCGGCAACGAGCTTTGCTCCGACAGACAAACCTAGGCAATATCCCGGTTTACCTGGTTGAAAACAGGGACTATTTTCACCGGGATTTTCTATACGGGACTTCAGCCGGAGATTACCCTGACAACCACCGACGATTCGCCTTCTTCTGCCGGGCAGTTCTGCAGCTCCTTAAGAGAATGGATTTTCGACCCGACATCATCCATTGCCATGACTGGCAGACCGCACTCGTGCCGATTCTACTGAAATACGAGTATAAAGAAGATCCTTTTTTCATGAAGACGGCCCTTATCCACACCATTCACAACCTTGCATACCAGGGGATATTTCCAAAAGAGTCGCTTGCCGAAATGGGACTTGGCCCCGAATATTTTTCTATAGACCGACTTGAGTACTTCGACCAGGTGAACCTTTTGAAAGGTGCGTTGCTGACCGCCGACATTCTCAATACGGTTTCCGAAACATATTGCAGCGAAATAATGACGCCGGAAATGGGGTGCGGCCTGGATGGCATCCTTCACCAGCGGAGAGACGACCTCTACGGCATCCTGAACGGAATCGATCATTCCGTATGGAACCCTGCCACCGATAGCTTGATTCATAAAAATTACACGTCATCCACCCTGAGCGGTAAAGCTGCAAACAAGAAAAATCTGCAGCAGTTACTAGGGTTGGAGGTGGTTGCCGATATCCCCATCATCTCAATGATTACCCGACTTTCAGCACAGAAGGGGTTCGACATCCTTGAACCGGTTCTTCCGATTTTGGCAAAAGAAAGGGTACAGTTTGTGATTCTCGGAACAGGTGATGAAAAATATGTCAGGTTCCTCAGTGATTTCAAGAAGACCGGCGCCGACAATTTCTCCATTAACCTTGAATTCAAGCCCCGGCTGGCGCACTCGATCTATGCCGGAAGTGATATTTTCCTCATGCCATCCCATTACGAACCTTGCGGGCTCGGACAGTTGTTTGCCCTCCGCTACGGGACGGTGCCGATCGTCAGAAAGACCGGCGGACTGGCTGATACGATCATTGATGTCGGCGACGCATCAGGGGAACAGAACGGCTTCGCTTTTGGCGCATATACGTCCGTAGACCTACAGGACGCCATATCACGGGCATTGCTGGCATACCAGGAGAAGAAGGAATGGGTAAAGATCGTCCGTAGCGGGATGAACTGCGATTTTTCCTGGGAAATTTCGGCAAAAAAATATCAGGATCTATACAAGAAGGGCCTTAACAAGAGAATGGTCTATAACGTATGATTGTGACGGGTCAAAAAGAACTGGAAGAACTGACAGAGAGCATCGCTACACTCATTCAGGAAAACAGAAAGTTTCTGGAGAAGGTTCTGGATGAGGGTTTCGAACCGGAAGAAGAGAAGTAGCCAATATTGTCAGGATGGGTGTACCAAGCCGTCTTCATCGGCGGCATAGTGGCAGAAAACCTTCTGGCGCGCAGGGAATCAAGCTTCACCCCCCTTGAAACAGCAATGAATTTCTTCTCAATAGCCTCGAAAGAGTGGGATCCTGGTCGATTTGAACGGGCCCTGACCCTCTGAAAAAGCTCGAGTTACCCCCGCATCTTACCAGAGATAGCAGTTAATGAAGGCTCAACATATCAATAAAAATAGCCGTGGCGACAGGTCTTGACAATTCCTATCCGGTCTGCTAGCTTCATTACCGCCTGAAAAGTTTTAGCCCGAGGCAGTGGCGCGACTCTAAGGCAAAACACTCCAGAGGAGACGTATATGAACAAGAAACTTTTTATCCCCGGCCCAGTAGAAGTCCACCCGGAAATACTCCGGGCAATGTCCACGCCAATGATCGGTCATCGTATGAAGGAGTACGCTCTACTCCACAAGGGAGTCAGGGAAAAGCTCCAGAAACTCCTTTTTACAGAAGGGAAGGTTTTCCTGGCGACCTCCAGCGCTTTCGGTGTCATGGAAGGAGCAGTACGGAATCTGGTCGGCAAACGCTGCGCTAACTTCTGCAACGGCGCTTTTTCCAACAAGTGGCATGATGTCACAAAACGATGCGGCAAGGAAGCCGACGCATTCAAGGTCGAATGGGGAAAACCGGTTACACCCGAACTTGTAGATGAGGTCCTTGCCACCGGCAGATATGACTCGCTGACCCTGATCCATAACGAGACATCAACCGGTGTCATGTCACCATTGCCCGAAATTGCCGAGGTAATGAAAAAATATCCGGATGTCGTCTCTATTGTTGACACAGTATCATCAATGAGCGCAATGAAAATTCCGGTTGACGAACTCGGTATCGACTGTTGCCTGTTCGGTGTGCAGAAGGCGTTTGCCCTCCCTCCAGGACTTGCCATTTTCACCGCCAGCGCCAAGGCCCTGGAAAGATGCAGAACCATCGAGGGGAGAGGCTATTATTTCGATTTTCTCGAGTTCGATGCGTCGGACCAGAAGGACAACACCCCTTCTACACCCTGCATTTCCCATATCTACGCAATGGACAGACAGCTTGACCGCTTTTTTACCGAAGGGCTGGAGCAGCGATGGGCGCGGCACAGGGAAATGGCGTCCATGGTAAGTTCATGGCTGACCGGACATGGATACGGGTTTTTTACCGATCCGGACTACCGGGCTGTAACCCTTACCTGCGCTACAAATACGATAAATACCGACCTTGCAATGCTGAAGAGATTGCTCGGCGAACGGGGCTATGCCTTTGATGACGGCTACGGCAAGATAAAAGGCCAGACCTTCCGGATAGCACACATGGGAGATATGCAGCCGGACGACCTGAAAGAATTCCTCGGCGTTATCGACGAAATCCTGCCGGCCCTCTGATTGCCCAAGCTCAAGGCCGCTACTCGGCAGTGTTGATCGATCCAGACTTAATTTTGCCATCCATTACTAAAGGGGAGGGACGACATGAAACTGAATTATATCAGCAGGGGAACCGGTCTTGAAGAACATGGCATCACCAATGCGAACATTATCTACTGGACATCTCCGACACCGGTGCTGTATGAGCAGATCATGCAGCACCGGGAGGGTCTGATTACCCATTTGGGAGCAATGGCCGTAAAGACCGGCCATTATACAGGCCGGGCTCCCAACGACAAGTTCATCGTCGATGAACCCGGATGTCATGACAAGATATGGTGGGGCACGGTAAACCGCCCCTTTGATCCGGTGAAGTTCGACAACCTGCATAAACGGTTATTGAAGTTTCTAAACGGCAAAGACCTATATGTTCAGGACTGTTTTGCCGGAGCCCGCATGCAGCACCGAATCCCGATTCGTGTAATCACGGAAAAGGCCTGGCATTCGCTCTTCGTCCGCAACATGTTTATCCTGGCGACTCCTGAAGAACTTGAAGAACACCGTCCGGAATTCACCATTATCGACATACCGAGCTTTCATGCAATACCATCGATAGACGGCACCAACTCCGAGGCCTGCATCATAGTAAACTTTGCCAAGAGACTGATCCTTATCGGCGGAACCAGTTATGGCGGCGAAATCAAGAAATCGATCTTTACCATCATGAATTACCTGCTCCCGCTGCAAAGGAACTGCCTTTCCATGCACTGCTCCGCCAACGTCGGAAAATCGGGAGATGTAGCCGTTTTTTTCGGTCTCTCCGGCACCGGCAAAACCACCCTCTCGGCCGACCCGAACCGGGCCCTTATAGGAGATGATGAACATGGTTGGGATGACGAAGGGGTATTCAATTTTGAGGGAGGGTGCTACGCCAAGCTGATCAGGCTCTCCCAGGAATCGGAGCCGGAAATCTATGAATGTACCCGGAGGTTCGGTACCATTCTCGAAAACGTCGCCTTCGACACCCTCACCAGGAGGATCAACCTGGATGACGACTCCTTCACCGAAAACACCCGGGGCGCCTATCCTCTGAGCTACATCCCCAATGCACTCAGCTCCGGCACCGCCGGACATCCCCGCAATGTCATCATGCTGACCTGCGATGCCTTCGGCGTCCTTCCTCCAATTTCCCGCCTGACCCCGGAACAGGCGGTGTACCATTTCCTGTCGGGTTACACTGCAAAGGTAGCCGGAACAGAAAGCGGCATGGGGAAGGAACCGCAGGCGACATTTTCCACCTGCTTCGGCGCACCTTTCATGGCACTCCACCCAAGCGTTTATGCGGAAATGCTCAAGGGGAAGATCGCCAGGCATAAGGTCAACTGCTGGCTGATAAATACCGGCTGGAGCGGCGGAGGTTTCGGCGTGGGAAGCCGGATAAAGATCAAATACTCACGGGCAATGATCAACGCCGCCTTGACCGGGGCCTTTGACGAGATCCCGTTTGAAACTGAACCATTCTTCGGGCTCTCAATCCCGAAGAGCTGCCCGGACGTGCCGGGAGAGCTGCTGAATCCTCGCAACATCTGGAGCGACAAGGATGACTACGACAACACCGCCCGCTCTCTGGCGGAAAGATTCCGTTCCAATTTTACCCAGTTCGAGGAACACGTAACTCCCGATATAACCGGAATACTGTAGCTGTTCAGGTTTCATTCCCACTGCCAAAGAAAGGCCTTGTTTGTAACGCCCCTCTTTAAAAGGAAACCTGTTAATATTGAAACGCCCCCTTTCCCGGCCAGGACAAAACAAACAAGGAGGTTCTTTTGTATGGACAAGACAAAAGAGGAACAGCTTGACAACCAGCAAAACAAGCCTTTAAAAGAGCCCACCATCTGGGAAGAGAAGGGAATTTCCCGGCGTGACTTCATAAAATTCTGCACCGCCATGTCTGCGGCTCTGGCGCTTCCAGTAACATTTGCGCCAAAGATTGCCCAAGCCCTTGATGAGATCAAAAGGCCGACCCTGGTCTGGCTCGAATTCCAGGACTGCGCAGGCAACACCGAGGCGCTCCTTCGGGCAACCACACCTGACGTGGCAACGCTTATACTGGATATCCTCTCTCTCGATTACCATGAAACCATCATGGCCGCGGCGGGACACCAGGCGGAAGAGGCGCTGAACGGAGTTCTCAGGGACCAGAAAGGCAAATATATCTGTGTGGTTGAAGGCTCAATTCCTCTCAGGGACGATGGTATTTACTGCTGCATCGGCGGCAAATCGGCCCTTTCCATTGCCCGCGAGGTCTGCGGCAACGCCTTTGCCACTATTGCCGTCGGAACCTGTGCCTCATACGGCGGCATTCCGGCAGCGGCGCCAAACCCGACCGGGGCGGTCGGGGTGAAGGATGCGGTACCTGGCGCTACGGTCATAAACCTCCCCGGCTGTCCGCTGAACCCCGACAATCTGACCGCGACCATAGTTCACTACCTGACCTTCGGCAAGCTTCCCGAAACTGACAGTCATGGCAGGCCTCTCTTTGCCTACGGCAAACGGATTCACGACGCCTGCGAACGCCGGTCTCACTTCGACGCCGGTCAGTACGTGGAGATATGGGGAGACAGCGCCCATCGCAATGGGCACTGCCTCTACAAGATGGGGTGCAAGGGTCCCGAGACCTACCACAACTGCCCCACCCAACGATACAATATGAAAACAAGCTGGCCGGTCGCCTCCGGACATGGGTGTGTCGGCTGCTCCGAACCGAATTTTTGGGATACCATGTCACCGTTCTACAAGAGGCTCCCCAACGTACCCGGTTTCGGTATTGAGTCCACTGCCGACAAGATCGGCGCGGGCCTTGCCGTGGCGACAGCGGCAGCCCTCACCGCTCACGGTGTAATCAGCGCGGTCAAGAAAGATAAGGATACCGATGAGAAGATGGAGAATTGACATATGGCGAAGATAGTCATCGACCCGATTACCAGAATAGAAGGGCACCTGCGGATCGAGGCGGAAATAGGGGGAGGCAAGGTTAACGACGCCTGGAGCAGCAGCACCCAGTTCCGAGGAATCGAAAAGATCCTCCAGGGGAGAGACCCTCGCGACGCATGGTACTTTACCCAACGGTTCTGCGGGGTATGTACGACTGTCCATTCTATCGCCTCTATCCGCTGCGTGGAAAATGCCCTCGGCATAAAGGTCCCGGAAAACGCCGAACTGATCAGAAACCTGATCATCGGCATCCAGAGCATCCAGGACCATGTTATCCACTTCTACCATCTGCATGCTCTGGACTGGGTGGACATCACCTCCGGTCTCAAGGCAGACCCCGTTAAAACAGCGACCCTGGCTGCGTCAATTTCAGACTGGCCCCTCAATTCCCCGACCTATTTCAAGGGGGTGCAGGAGAGGCTGAAGGCCTTCGTCAGCAAGGGAAGGCTGGGACCCTTTGCCAACGCCTACTGGGGGCATCCTGCTTACAAGTTGCCGCCGGAGGCAAATTTGATGGCCACGGCCCACTACCTGGAGGCCCTCGAATGGCAGAAGGATATAATCCGGATCCATGCTATCCTGGGGAGCAAGAACCCCCATCCGCAAACGTTCCTGGTCGGGGGAATGGCTATCCCCCTCGACCCCAACTCACAGTCGGCGCTGAATGACAATAAACTGGAGGAGATTCGGCTCTTGCTGGCCAAAGCCAGGGAATTTGTAGATAAGGTCTACATACCCGACCTCCTGGCCATAGCCTCATACTACAAGGAATGGGCCGGGATAGGCGCCGGGGCGGGAAATTTCCTCACCTTTGGCGAATTCCCGTCGGACAACAGCGGTAAACCGGAACTGCTCTGGCTGCCGCGAGGCGTAATAATCGGCAAAGACCTCTCCAGAGTCTACCCGGTCGAGCACAAAAAAATCGCCGAGTATGTTGATCACTCCTGGTACGAATATTCCGCCGGAAGCGGAAAGGGGCTCCACCCCTTTGAGGGCGAAACCAACGACAAATACACCGGTCCCAAGGCGCCATTTCAATACCTTGACACCAACGGCAAGTATTCCTGGGTAAAGGCGCCCCGCTACAACGAGATGCCGATGGAAGTCGGTCCCCTCGCCCGGATGCTGGTAGCCTACGCCTCCGGACACAAACAGGTTAAACAGGCTCTGGATGGAGTACTGGCCAAGTTGGGCGTCGGACCGGAGGCACTCTTTTCGACCCTCGGAAGAACCGCAGCACGCGGTATCGAAACTTCCCTTATCGCCGCGCAGATGCCGACATACCTGGAAAAACTGGTTGCGAATATGAAGAGCGGTGATCTTGCAATTCATAACAACGAAAAATGGGACCCCTCAAGCTGGCCTGACGAGGCAAAAGGTTATGGCTGGCATGATGCCCCCAGGGGCGCACTTGGTCACTGGATCCAGATAAAAGACCAGAAGATCCTAAATTACCAGGCAGTTGTGCCGTCCACCTGGAATGCCTCCCCGCGGGATGCAAAAGAGGCGCGAGGCCCCTACGAATCTGCTCTGGTCGGCACACCGATTGCGGATGAGAAGAGGCCGCTGGAGATACTCCGCACCATCCATTCCTTTGACCCGTGCCTTGCCTGTGCGGTCCATGTAATGGACACGGAAGGTAACGAACTGGTAAAGGTCACGGTACTTTAGCAAGTTCGGGGTTATTTTATCAGTTTTTTGCAGAAAATAACCATGTTCCCTTCATCGGAGTCTGGGGGTTAGGTATGGGAAAACTGGTTAGCAAATACATATGGGAATCTCCTGTCCGGATCACGCACTGGGTCAATTTTCTCTCCATCCTTACCCTGTCAGCGACCGGCATCTATATCGGTTCTCCCAAAACGCTTGCATTGACACCATCGCAATACATAATGGGGTGGGTGCGCTTTGTACATTTCGTCGCTGCCTATGCCTTTACGATAAGCGTTTTGAGTCGCATCTACTGGGCTTTTGCAGGAAATGAATATGCCAACTGGAGAAGTTTGGTTCCTTATCTCTACAAAGAGGGGCGCCGCAATATGAAGGAGACCTTTCTTTTCTATACCTTCTTCAAATCAAAGCCACCCCATTCTCTCGGACATAACGCCATGGCTGGAACGGCCTATCTCTCTGTTTTTTTGCTCTACATCGTAATGATATTTACCGGCTTCGCCCTTTATTCCGAGCATGCTCCGCACTCACTCGTACGAACCCTGTTCGGCTGGCAGTTTTCCCTGTTCAGCAATCAAGGAATGCGCCTGACCCACCATTGCGTCATGTGGCTCCTCCTTGTTTTTGCAATTCAGCACGTATATAGCGCATGGCTGATGGAGGTAACTGAGAAGAACGGGGTGATATCAAGCATATTCGGCGGCTATAAGTCCGCTCCTACAAAGGAGTAAAAACTGACTACACTTGTATTGGGAATTGGCAACCTCATCATGTCCGACGATGGCGCCGGGGTGAAAGTTATCCAGCTCCTCGCTGAAAACTACCGTTTCCCCCCTGATGTTACGGTTCTTGACGGCGGGACCCTTGGTCTCGACCTTCTGCCCCGGCTTGAAGGGATAGACCGGTTGCTGATAGTAGATGCCGTTGAAACGGGTAATGCGCCGGGAAGCCTGATTAGGCTTTCCGGCGAAGAAATCCCGATCATCATGGAAACAAAGCTTTCACCCCACCAGATGGGGCTTAAAGACCTGATCGCCGTTTCGATACTGCAAGGGGTGAAGCCACCGGAAATGGTTCTCCTGGGTGTTCAGCCGGAATGCATTGAACTCGGGCTGGACCTCTCCCCTTCAGTTGAGGCGCAGCTTGACGAACTCGTCCAGAGAGTTCTCCAGGAACTGGGAACCTGGGGTATCCGGGTGGAACCGGTTGATCGGATTACTGCAGCTCGGCTCAATTGGCCTGACCGGGAAGGCATTCTGATAATTTCTCCCGAAGTAATTGTGCCATAAAATTGTTGACTTACCGCAGAGCCTGTGATAATTGAGACCATTATGGGAAGTTTTATTTTGTTTACAATTGCAGTCATGGCACGAGCTATTTGTGCGGCGGCGCATAAAGTCGCAGCTTTGCCCATCGCCACGTGAGTGATTAAGTGTAGTTAATTTTCTCTGTAGGGGCCGTGGGCAAAACCCATGGCTTTTTTGTTTTCAGAATTCAGATTTGCTGGAATCGCAATAAAAACTAATGGGGGCAGAATGAGAAACAAGCTTGTTAATCCCGGTGCAGGAGAACTGACGTATGAAATCCGCAATATTGTCAATGTGGCAGAAAAACTGCAGGGATACGGAGTCAAGATAAACTGGGAAAATATCGGAGATCCGGTTGCAAAAGGCGAGGTTATCCCGAAATGGATGAAAGAAGTTGTAATAAAGGAGTTGATGAATGATGAAACCTACGGCTATTGCAATACCCGGGGGGTCTTGGATACCCGGCATTTTATCTGCAAGTTGACCAACGCTCTCGGAGGAGCGCAGATAACCCCTGATGATATTATCTTTTTTAACGGTCTGGGTGACGCCATCGCAAAAGTCTACGGTAATCTCAAGATAGAGACCCGCGTCCTGACCCCTTCTCCGACGTACACCACCCACTCGACGGGTGAAGCCTCCCATGCCAATTCCGCCCCAATCACTTATCGCCTGAAGCCGGACGACAACTGGTATCCTGACCTTGAAGACCTCCGAAACCATGTGAAGTACAATCATGCCATATCAGGCATCATGATCATCAACCCCGATAATCCGACCGGTATGGTTCTGCCGGAAAAAATCCTCCGCGAAATTGTCGCCATTGCCCGTGAATATGACCTGTTCATAATTGCCGATGAAGTCTACAATAACATCGTATACAATGGACAAAAAACGCTCCCCCTGTCAGCGGTCATCGGTGACGTTCCTGGATTGGCCATGCGCGGGATTTCCAAGGAATTCCCCTGGCCCGGCGCCCGGTGCGGCTGGATTGAATTCTACAATACCGCCAGAGACGGGAGGTTCAGAAAGTATGTCACTTCAATTCTGAACTCCAAGATGAATGAGGTCTGCTCGACGACCCTCCCCCAGAAAACTTTGCCAGCCATCCTCTCCCACCCGGAGTACACGAACTATCTCGCTGAAAGGATTGCCCGCTACGAGAGGATGAGCAATATCGCCTATGATATTCTCAAAACTGTTCCGGGGCTGATGGTCAACCGTACGAACGGCGCCTTCTATATGGCAGTGGCCTTCAAGGAGGGATTATTGAACAAACGGCAAAGCCTCCCGATAAAGAGTCGCGAGATAAGGGAACTTGTGGAAAACCTGGTCGACGGACCGGATGTATCACCGGACAAACGCTTTGTCTACTATATTCTGGCGCACACGGGGATATGTATCGTCCCACTCTCCTCTTTTTCCACCCCGTTGCAGGGATTCAGGATTACCCTGCTGGAAAAGGACGAGGATGAGTTCTGTAAGGTTTTCCAGACATTGGCACAGAAGATACCGGAATATCTGAATTCATGACGCTTTCTTTCCTCATCCCGATTCGCCGGAGAGCCTGGGACGACTGTAAACAGTCACAATAGAAGAGAGTAAGGCTGCACAGAAATACCTTCGAATCCCGGGCGAGTAGCCGACCGTTCGGATCGTCTCGGGGATGCCACTTGCATTGGGAAACACCGGAGACCTCAAACCAATGGGTGAAGGCATCACAGAAATGCGGTCGACTCCTATTCACTTCGGCGCAGTCAGTTCCTGAAATGATACGGGTGTTCTTTCCGATGGCTCCAATGTTAGCGGTGTATCATTGTCCTTCGTACTATTGACTACTTCCAGAGGCGCCGCGTGGCCAAAATTTCCTATTTGCTAAAACCACACCGTTGGATGATAATATTTTCATCAAAAACCTTCAAATCCCTTTTCTACTGTGGTATTATTGTACGTATACTGTGTGCAAATTCCAGACCGGACATAACCGGACAATGTTGAGTTTTAATGAACAAATTCTTATTAAGAAGGAAATGTATGAAGAACTCCAAAAAAATGTGGGTCAAACCCGAACTTGTGGTGCTGGTTCGCCAGACGCCTGGGGAAGTGGTGTTGTCATTCTGCAAGGGTATTGCTGTGGGCCCGACAGTTGGTGCAGTTAACTGTATAGGGGTACCGTCGTGCATACCGTGTTCCACCACTGGAGCCTCTAGTTGAATATTGCGTCGCGCGGCGGCGCAGATCGGGGGGAAAGGCGTCAGAAGAAGGATAAGAAATGCTGATAAAAAGATTATTAAAGTGGAGTATTGGGGACCCCCTCCAGTTATTAAGTTATTGCTCGATAAGGAGATAATTATTCTCCCGCGCAACCATTTCTTCCCT
>CAIWTU010000044.1 GCA_903915655.1 uncultured Geobacter sp. | reverse complement strand
TGTTGTCAAAGAACAAGTAATTGGACATCCTGAAACCACAACTACGACAGGAAGAAAAGAAGAAAACCACTGTCCAGTTAAAATCGGAAACCCTGTCCAGATAAAACCGGAATCACTGTCCAGTCAAATCGGCTTGACCAGCATCATCCATTATCACGCTGAGGAAATCCTGTCGTCCTGGTAACCATTCATCCCGAGCACAGTCGTGAAGCAACAGCATTCCCGGTAGCGGCTGCTTGGACAACTTTCTTACGGTTAACTTTTTCATGCTCGCCTCCTTGTGTGGATTTTATTGATTCTATATACTAATCATTATGATGTGTGTATACCATAATAATAATTCGTGTCAACGATTTTTTTGATTGACACGTCCGGGCATTTGAGTATATTGAAATGCTGAATACACCAATTTTGGGACAACAATGATGAAAGACGCACTCACACGTATGAATCAGGCACAGCGGGACAGGCTTGCTTTTATTGATCTTCAGCTTCGTTTCTTTGGAGAGATCCGTCGACGTGACCTTATTTCCCGGTTCGATATCCAGGTTGCGGCTGCAACCCGAGACCTTGCTCTTTATCGTGAGCTGGCTGCAAAAAACCTCGATTATGATACTAAGGGTAAGGTATACCGGTACGGGAAATGGTTCACACCACTCTTTGATTTCCCTCCAGATAGGGTATTGACATGGTTAACCCGTGGTTATGGAGATGGATACCCCGATCAAATTCATTCTTTTATCCCGACTGATTCGTCAGGCCCCAAACACACGGTGAACTTGGATACCCTATCTGCCATAACCCGAGCAATTAATCAGCAAAGGGTCGTAGAGATTTCTTATCACTCACTTACAAGTGGTCAATCCACAAGGCAATTCGTGCCATTTGCCCTGTCTGATAATGGTTTCAGATGGTATGCGCGAGGATTTGACCGAAAGAGGCAAAAATTTCTGGACTTTGTACTTACAAGAATTGCCACCGCAGAAATTATTGAGGGAAATGTCCTGGAAAAGGAAAGACCTCAACAGGACAACCAGTGGAATCGTATTGTAGAGTTGGAGTTGGTTCCTCACCCGGCAAACATTCAACATCCTGACACAATTGAAGTTGATTTTGGCATGACTGACGGTGTCCTGAAACTTGATGTACGGGCAGCACTTGTTGGGTATCTCTTACGAAGATGGAATGTTGACTGCTCTGCCGACCATAATATGAGGGGAATGGAGTATCACCTCTGGTTGAAAAACCGTCCAGCACTGTATGGAGTTGAAAACATTAATCTCGCTCCCGGCTATGAGTAAGGAGTGCCAATCTTGCTGAAACTGGAAGACATTAAAAAGAATACTTCTGTAACGGGGATCGAACCCGGCCAGGTGGTACGTATTGTTACCACAGAGCCGGCTGGCGATAACGCCCTTACAGTTTATTACAAGACTCCGGACGGACGCCTCCAGGAGAGGATGGTCTTCCGTACTGACGAAGCCAATCTTTCCCTTGCCGAAGCAGGCCGACCTTGGGCATTTGATGCGCAGGGAGAGGATTTTAAGCTTGCGGCGGAAGCCTATCGTATAAATCTTGCCCACCTTTTCGATCCCATGATGGCGGTTCATACCTCGAACGTCGAACCTCTGCCACATCAGATAACTGCAGTATATGACTCAATGCTCCCTCGACAACCACTCCGCTTTGTTTTGGCTGACGACCCAGGTGCCGGCAAGACTATCATGGCTGGTCTCTATATTAAGGAACTCCTGATGCGTGCTGATGCCAAGCGGGTTCTGATCGTTGCTCCCGGTGGCCTGACGGGACAATGGGTTGATGAAATGTGGGAGAAGTTCGGACTCAAGTTCGAAGTCTTCGAGGGTTTGTCGGAAAATCAACCTTTGGGTATCAACCCTTGGGAGCAGGCGGACTTGTGGCTTGCTCGGTTAGATCAGCTTTCCCGGCGAGAGGATATTCAGCAGACCCTTACGACGACATCTTGGGATTTGGTGATATTTGATGAAGCCCACAAACTATCGGCAAGCTACTATGGCAATAAAATAAACAAGACAAAACGCTTTCAACTTGGCGAACTTCTTGGTTCGGTTACACGTCACCTTCTCCTGATGACTGCCACACCGCATAACGGCAAGGAAGAAGATTTTCAACTCTTCTTATCCGTCCTCGACAGTGACCGTTTCTACGGCAAATTCCGGGACGGGGCACACAAGGTAGACATTTCGGATCTCATGCGCCGCATGGTGAAAGAGGAGCTGCTGAAGTTTGATGGTACCCCGCTCTTTCCCGAACGTCGTGCCTACACGGTAAACTACAGACTATCCGACCTGGAAGCAGCCCTCTACAATGCTGTTACCGATTATGTTAAGGAAGAAATGAACAAGGCAGATCATCTTGTTGACGGCAATCGAAAAGGGACGGTCGGCTTTGCATTGACCACACTGCAACGTCGCTTAGCATCAAGCCCCGAGGCCATCTATCAGTCACTCAAGAGGCGACATCATAAACTCAAACGCCGGGTTGAGGAGGAAAAGATTCGCCAACGAGGGAATTCGCTGGCTGAAACCCTAAACTTCTACAACATACCGGAAAACATATGGGAGTCAGCCGACGAGCTGGCTTCGGATGCCTTTGAAAATTTCGAGGAAGCTGTGGTAGATCAGGCCACTGCTGCCCAGACAATTCAGGAACTGGAAGCTGAAATACTCATCCTGAAGGGACTTGAAGAACAGGCAAAGCAGGTTGTCCATTCCGGTCAAGATCGTAAATGGGATGAACTCTCCAATCTGCTTCAAAATACCCCGGAAATGCATGATACCAATGGCCACCAGCGCAAGCTGATAATCTTCACTGAGCACAGAGACACCCTCAACTATTTGGCGGTAAAAATCCGAGGACTTCTCGGCAACGAGGATGCCGTGGTGATGATCCATGGCGGTGTAAAACGAGAAGAGCGCCGCAAAATTCAGGAAATGTTCAGAAACGACCCCGTGGTTCGAATACTTGTTGCCACTGACGCAGCAGGTGAGGGTGTAAACCTTCAGAATGCAAGCCTTATGGCAAACTATGATTTGCCCTGGAATCCGAACCGACTGGAGCAGCGCTTCGGAAGGATCCATCGCATAGGGCAGACAGAAATCTGCCATCTCTGGAATCTGGTTGCCAATGAAACTCGGGAAGGAGACGTTTTCCAAAGGCTCTTAGAAAAGCTTGAAGTCGAACGGCAAGCGCTCGGCGGCCGTGTATTTGATATTCTCGGTGAAGTCTTCGAGGAGAAAAGCCTCCGAGACCTCCTGATTGAAGCTATCCGTTACGGTGATGACCCCGAAGTACGAACCAGACTCCTTCGCAAGGTAGATGGCGCACTTGACGCCGACCACCTCAAAACTATCATTAGTCGCAATGCCCTATGCGAAGAGGTTATGGATGAAAAGCGCCTGTTTGCCGTGAAGGAGGAAATGGAGAAGGCGGAAGCCCGCAAACTTCAACCTTATTTCATTCGTTCTTTCTTCAACCTGGCATTCCAGAGTCTTGGCGGCGAGATCCGCGCACGCGAGCAAGGCCGATACGAAATAACCCATGTCCCAGCGGCAATTAGGGAGCGTGACAGGCAAATTGCCGGACGCGACCGGCGCAATGCCGATCCCGTGTTGCGCCGTTATGAGCGAATATGTTTTGAGAAGAAGTATGTTCGTCTTGTCGACCGTGTTGGTTCTCCAATGGCGAGTCTTATCCATCCTGCCCATCCGCTCATGCAGTCAGTGACGGACATAGTTCTTGAACAACACCGCAACAAGCTCAAACAAGGTACCGTTCTAATCAATCCACAAGACATGGGATTAAGCCCCAAGATCATGTTCATTGTTGATCATTCTGTCAAGGAAGGCGGCGAACCTGGGTATGTCGTCTCCCGACGGATGCAATTTGTCGAGATCGATCAACATGCTAGTGCTGCAAGTGCTGGTTGGGCTCCCCACCTCGATCTGGAGCCCATCGGCTCATCTGATCTGAAACTTATTGATGATATCCTTGGTGCTTCATGGCTCTCGCAGAACCTTGACCAGCTTGCATTAACTCATGCCTCGCAAAATTTCGTACCCGAACATTTCTCAGAGGTAAAGGGACTGCGTGAGCGACACGTAGACAAGACTCTGGCTGCTGTCCATGAGCGGCTAGTTAAGGAAATCAATTACTGGTCAGATCGGTATATCAAATTGCAGGAGGATGGTGCTGCCGGAAAAGACGTACGGCTAAACCTTGACAACATCCGCCGGACCATTGATGAACTTACTGCCCGCCGTGAAGCGAGGGAAAAAGAACTTCTGGCCATGCGTCATATCGTTTCAGCCACTCCGGTTGTCGTAGGAGGTGCGTTGGTCATCCCTTTTGGATTGCTTGCACAGCGAAAAGGTGAAACTGGTTGGTGTGCTGATAGTGAAGCTCGGTCACGTGTGGAAAGTATTGCCATGAGAGTGGTCATGGATGCCGAGCGGCTACTAGGACATGAGGTTATTGATGTCTCGGCACAAAAATGCGGATGGGATATAACGAGTATTCCCCATGCACATGATGGCAAGCTTCTCCCGTCACGACACATCGAGGTTAAGGGACGAGCCAAAGGACAGAGCACCATCACGGTAACACGTAACGAAGTGCTCTATGGGCTTAATCAAGCTGAAAAATTCATTCTGGCTATTGTGGTGGTTGACGGTGATCGACATGAAGGGCCTTTTTATGTGAGAAATTCCTTCAGTCAGGAGCCGGATTGGGCTGTTACGAGTATCAATCTGGATCTTTCAGAATTGCTGAATCGGGCATCTAACCCATTATCCTGAACATGGACAAATTTCTTTCTATCCGGGAACAAATCTATAACCATTTTCACGGCAGCCCAACCGGTCAAGCTTTTTTCTTTAAAGACGAAAACCGGGATTGCTATGCTGCATACTATACATCGATGTACCTGCTGCAGGATACCGGGGAGGCTCTATGTCAGCATAGGCAACAGGGATTCAGTAAAGTCCCTTTGCACGCATATATCGAATTTTGGGGCGTTATGCAGGCCATCTTAATTCAGCAGGATGCAATCCGTGAGTTGTTTAAGGCGATCATAGGGACTGAACTGAAACTTGGAATAGATTCAGCCTGGTATAAAATTCGTAACTTACGCAACCAGAGCGTCGGCCATCCAGCAAAGCGGGACAAGAAGGGGTTACTGACTCGAACCTTTATGGGGAGGAATTTCGGCAGTTACTCAGCTGTTACCATGGAAGAGTGGAATGCAGATACTGGTATCATTTCTCACCCAAGATATAATCTGGCAATCATGCTAGATGACTACGAGAAAGAAGCCGTTGGCTATTTACAACAAATACTTGATACCATACAGGAAAAATGGCCCATGAAAGAAGAACTATGACTATAAAAGCTCCAAAAAAACTTATCGAAGTAGCCCTTCCTCTTGATGCTATAAACACTGCAGCAGTAAGGGAAAAATCCATTCGTCATGGCCATCCGTCAACCCTCCACCTCTGGTGGGCGAGACGGCCACTGGCAGCTGCGCGTGCGGTTATCTTTGCACAGATGGTAAATGACCCAGGGTATGAACGTAACCTTGGCCGTGGCATGAACAAAGAAAAGGCCGCAATCGATCGAGAGCGGCTGTTCAAAATAATCGAAAAGTTGGTAGCTTGGGAGAATACAAATAATGAAGAGGTGCTTCAGGAAGCACGAGAGGAAATTTGGAAGAGTTGGCGAGAAACCTGTGCTCTTAACAAGAACCACCCTCAAGCCACGACACTCTTCAACCCTGACAAACTCCCCGCATTTCATGATCCCTTTGCTGGTGGTGGTGCTCTGCCCTTGGAAGCGCAACGATTGGGGCTGGAGAGTTATGCCTCTGACCTTAACCCAGTGGCGGTGACCATCAATAAGGCTATGATTGAAATTCCGTCTAATTTCGCTGGTTGTACGCCAGTTGGGCCGATTCCAGTGGATGAACGGCAGGGAAAACTACACGAAGACTGGTCTGGCGCTAAGGGGATTGCTGAGGATGTTCGCAGATACGGTGCCTGGATGCGGGCTGAAGCAGAAAAACGCATAGGCCATCTTTACCCTAAGATCGAAATCACAGCCGAAATGGCCAACGAAAGATCGGACTTGAAACCACTCGTTGGGCAGGTGTTAACTGTCATTGCGTGGCTATGGGCTCGAACGGTTAAAAGTCCCAATCCTGCCTTTTCAGATGTAGACGTTCCGCTTGCATCTACCTTTATACTTTCAAGTAAGTCGGGCAAAGAAGCATATGTGAAGCCTGTATTTAATGGACGTGGCTATAGCTTTGAAGTAAAAATCGGCAAACCAACCTTGGATGCTGAGCGTGGTACGAAGGCTGCAAATCGCGGAGCTGACTTTATTTGTTTACTATCCGGTACCCTGATAAGCGGAGACTATATCAAGGCTGAGGGGCAAGCTCGACGGATGGGATCACGACTTATGGCGATTGTAGCCGAGGGGCAACGAGGGCGAGTCTATCTTAATCCGTTACCTGCCCATGAAGCTATCGCCAACCTTGCACAACCAGAATGGAAGCCGAGTGGTGATGTGCCGCCTCGTCTGACTGGTGGAACCTGCGTACCTTATGGATTAAAAGAATGGGGCGACCTTTTCACGCCCAGACAATTGGTGGCCCTGAACACGTTTTCTGATCTGGCACAGAAAACCATCATAAAAGCTGAAAAGGACAGCGTGGCTGCTGGCATGGCAGACGAAAATTTGAACTTGATTGCTGAAGGTCACGGTGCGATTACCTACGCTCAAGCTCTTGGTGTTTATCTAGCATTTGCTATTGATAAACTGGCGGATAGAAACTCCACTCTGTGTGGATGGGCTAGCCTACGTGAACATGCTAGAAACACTTTTGGACGCCAATCTTTACCGATGGTTTGGGATTTTGCGGAGAGTAATCCGCTATCTGATTCCAGTGGCAATTTTGAAGGTGGCATAAAGTCTATAGTCAATGGACTTAATTCCGTATCAACTCATGTAAAAGGGGTTGCTACGCAGGTAGATGCACAGTCGCAGAGCGTTTCTTCCTGCAAGGTGATCTCTACAGACCCACCTTACTTCGACAATATCGCTTACGCAGATCTCTCGGATTTCTTCTATGTCTGGCTCCGCAAGAATCTCAAGCAAATTTATCCGGGGATCTTTGCCACATTAGCGGTGCCGAAATCAGAGGAATTGGTCGCCACAGCCTATCGTCACGGAGGAAAGGATGAGGCGGAAGCTTTTTTTCTTTCAGGGATGACCCACGCCATCCGGAACTTGGCAGAACAGGCGCACCCTGCCTTCCCAGTAACCATCTATTACGCGTTTAAGCAATCGGAAACTAAAGGTGAAGCTGGCACTTCCAGTACTGGATGGGAAACCTTTCTTCAAGCTTTATTGGAAGCTGGTTTTTCTATAACGGGCACTTGGCCGATGCGCACTGAGCTTGATCGGAGAATGGTCGGTTCCGGTACAAATGCACTTGCTTCAAGCATCATTCTTGTTTGTCGTAAGAGACTTGCTGGGTCGCCTACTATCTCCCGTCGTGAATTTCTAAGAGAACTCAACGCTATCCTCCCAGTAGCGCTTGACGAAATGACCCGAGGCGGCATTAATTCCCCAATCGCACCTGTAGATTTGAGCCAAGCCATCATTGGACCCGGTATGGCAATTTTCAGTCAATACTCAGCTGTATTAGAAGCTGACGGAAAATCGATGAGCGTACGCACTGCTCTTCAACTCATCAACCGCTTCCTTGCCGAAGACGATTTCGATCATGACACCCAGTTTTGCCTGCATTGGTTTGAGACCCTGGGGTGGTCAGAAGGAAAATACGGCGAGGCGGATGTGCTTGCGCGTGCTAAGGGAACCAGCGTCGCCGGGGTCGCGGATGCTGGAGCTCTTGAGTCCGGTAAAGGTGTGGTTCGCCTCCTGCGTTTTGGCGAATACCCTGAAGGCTGGAGTCCTGAAAAAGACAATTGTACACCGGTTTGGGAAGCTCTGCATCATCTCATTCGTGCACTTCAGCATGAAGGTGAAACAGTGGCGGGAGAACTACTCGCTCGTATACCGGAACGTGCAGAACCGATTCGTCAATTAGCTTATCGACTTTACACGCTATGCGAAAGAAAAGGATGGGCCGAAGATGCTCGTGCTTACAATGAGTTGATCGCATCGTGGGAGGAGATTGAAACTGCAAGTCAAGAGTCGGGACATGTTGGGGAACAGATGAGATTGGATTATTAGTATGCCGACAGTTCTTTACTTTGCTTACGGATCCAATATGCTTGCCGAAAGATTACAAGCCCGAACTCCATCCGCACGAACCATTGGAACGGCTCAACTGTCTGGCTACAAACTTCATTTTTCCAAACTCAGCATTGATGGCTCAGGCAAATGCAATATTTCTTCCTCTGAAGAAAGCGGTGCAATAGTCCATGGCGTTATCTTTCAACTTGATGGAAAAGAACTTGGGAAACTCGATGCTGCAGAGGGAGCGCCCGACCACTACTGCCAGCAAAAGTTAACTGTTGTGAATAATGGTGATGCTGTAGATGCATTGGTGTACATTGCAATTTCCAAAAAGGATGGGCTCAAGCCTTATGACTGGTATAAAGCTTTGGTTATTGCCGGGGCATTGCAACAAGGATTACCTGAAGAGTATATCGCAAGAATCTTCGAGGTTGAGGCTATGACCGATTCCAACCCGGAGAGGAAAACGCGAAAAGTCGCAATCTCAGCCCTACAATTGGCGGGCTACTCAGAATTGCTTCCATAATTTGAGATTAGTATTAGGAGCGTGAAAAATGAGTCTCAAGCCTTGGCGGGAAATCGCCATTCCCCACGACGATGTCCTGAAAGGAACATTTCAGCAGGCGGAATTTGCAGCTGATCTCTCCCGTGTCCATGATGGAACGGCAACCGACGAATACCAAAAACCAATTCTGTTTTTCGAGCGTACTTTCATTACTGAAGGTATGCGACTTTTGCTTGATTCAGTTATAAGGAGGCTAGCTGGCAAAGGAGGCGATCCCGTCATTCAACTCCAGACTGCGTTCGGGGGGGGCAAGACACATACAATGTTGGCGGTCTATCATCTTGCCAAGGGTGATGTCCCACGTTCGGATTTACCAGGGGTGTCGCCGATACTCGATGCTGTGGGGATTACGGACCTTCCAAAGGCGAAGGTTGTGGTTCTTGACGGTAACAAGCAGGCACCAAACCAGCCATTCCAGCATGGTGACTGCAGAGTGTCTACCCTTTGGGGAGAGCTCGCTTGGCAGCTTGGTGGAGAGTCGGGATATGACCTTGTACGAGCGGCCGACGAAAGCGGTACCTCCCCTGGGAAAAATGTGCTGGCAAAGCTCCTGTCAGAATACGCACCATGTGTTATTCTTGTGGACGAACTGGTGGCATATCTGCGCCAACTCGAAGAAGGGAAGGTGTTGACGGGAGGGACATACGATTCAAATCTGTCTTTTATCCAGGCGCTGACTGAAGCTCTCAAAGCAGTACCTAACGCATTATTGTTGGCATCTCTTCCCGAGTCGGACAAAGAGGCAGGAAGTCAACGTGGTGTCAATGCCTTGCGATCACTGGAGCACTATTTTGCCCGTGTTCAAGCCCTATGGAAGCCTGTAGCAGCTGAGGAAGCATTTGAAATTGTACGCCGTCGTCTTTTTTCCAATATCAACGACAAACTTGCCGCCGAAACTGTTTGCAGGGCTTATGCAGACTTCTATATCGCCAACAGTGTAGATTTCCCTCATGAAACTCAGGAAAGCCATTATTACGAACGCCTCCTACAAGCCTATCCGATCCATCCCGAAATATTTGACCGTCTTTATGAGGATTGGTCATCACTGGACAATTTCCAGCGTACCCGTGGCGTACTGAAGTTAATGGCAAAAGTAATCCATCGTCTCTGGAAAGACGGCAACAACGACCTACTTATTATGCCAGGAAGCTTGCCGTTATATTCCCCGGATACGCGGAATGAAGTGATTTACCATTTGCCGCAAGGTTGGGACCCCGTCTTGGAAAGGGATGTTGATGGAGAACGGGCGGAAACCGTCGAAATCGAAAATCGCGATACCCGTCTTGGTAGCATACAGGCTTGTCGTCGTACTGCCCGAACAATTTTCCTCGGTAGTGCTCCAAGTACGCCGAACCACATGGTACGGGGCATTGAGTTGGAGAGGGTACTCCTTGGGTGTGCGATTCCTGGCCAGCAGGTTGGAATCTTTAAAGATGCACTGCGACGTTTGAGCGACCACCTCCACTTTCTCAATAGCGCCAACAATCGATTCTGGTTTGATGTCCGTCCGAATCTTCGCCGGGAAATGGAAGATCGAAAGCGACGTTTCCAGGACAAGGAGGATGTCTTCCCAGCAATTCGTGACCGTATTCAACGCAGCTTTGCTCAAGGCATATTTGGGGGCATCCATGTGTTTACCACAAGTAGCGATGTGCCGGATGACTGGCATCTGCGTCTTGTTGTGCTGCCACCAAATGCGGCCTTCAGCCGTACGGGTCAGAGCCTTGCAACGGAGAGTGCCACCGAGATTCTAAAGAACCGTGGCGATCAACCCCGTCAGAAACAAAATCGCCTCATTTTTATTGCCGCAGACTACGATAGCGTTAGTCGATTAAAAGCTCAGGTACGTACAGTGCTTGCTTGGCAATCTATTGTGGCTGACATCAAGGACCTGAAGCTCAACCTAGACCAATTCCAGTCACGGCAAGCTAATAAAAGCCTCGAAGATGCAAATGAAGCCTTGCGTCGCATGATTCTGGAGGCATACAAATGGCTTATTGCTCCAGTACAGATCGCCTCACCCGGCAAAGGGATATCGGATATCCAGTGGGAGCATTTTCCGTTGAATCCGAGTGCACAGAATCTTACCCAGGAAATCGAACGTGTTCTTAAAGACAATGAACTCCTGATTACTGCATGGTCTCCGATCCATCTCAACAACCTACTGAAGAGTTGGTTCTGGAAAGAGGATGTCAGGGAAGTAAGTGCAGTTGATGTCTGGCAAAAAAGTTGCTATTACCTATACCTGCCTCGCCTAAAAGACAGCTACGTTTTTCAGAACACCTTGGCTGCTGGGGCGGGGTGTCGTGATTTTTTTGGTTTTGCGTATGGGAAAGAGGAAAACAAATATTCTGGTTTCTGTTTCGGCATATCCACAACGCCAATTATGGATGAAACGTTGCTGTTAATCGAACCTGTAACGGCGGCATCTTATGTCGAAACAACTAAGGATACCGAGAAAGCTAAGCCGGAATATACCCTGCAACCAAGGGATAGTGATGAAAAACCAAGTGTTGAGGGCACTGAACCTCCTAGATTTGCGCCTGAAAAGGATTCGGGAAAACAGGTAAAACGGCAATTCTACGGAAGCATTGAGCTAGATCCCGTGCGGGCAAAACTTGCCTTTGCTGATATCGTTGACGAGGTGGTCATGCAATTTACCTCACGTCCAGACGTCAAGGTACGGATCGCAATCGAAATTCAAACTGAATCAGCGGTTGGGTTTGATGATGTTTTACAGAGAGCGGTTAAAGAGAACTGCAACGTGTTGAAGTTTATAAATGCAGAGTTTGAGTAGCTGCGAAGTATTAAGGAGAAAACTGGCTCTATTACAAAAGTTAGGGACGGAAGGATCAGCCTTATCGTATTTTGACGGAAACCTTCTTACCCCGATTTGAGTGAGGCTTACTGAATTGAGTTCGGCTTCAGTTGAAAATTAAATCAAAGCTTGTGGCAGCAGAAGTCAAGTGTTCAGGCGGCGATAGACTCGGCTCCATATTGTCACCTTTCCCGTCCCGAGGTATAGTCAGCCGCTTTTGCAATTCGAAATATAGAGAGATGGCATGGGCGGCACGTTTTAGTTGCGCATGCGACCGATTTTCGTCCCTCTGTTTATCGATGAACATGCGTACTCTCTCGGATTTTAAGTCTGGGGCCGGATTCTCATTGATGAATTCGAGATAGATGCGAAGCCACCTTACGTATTCTTGGGCGAGAGGGCCTGTAAGCCTGCGTTTGTTGAGATGCGCTACGTACTCGACGTAAACGGCATTAGGTATAAGGAACATTGGTTACCTTTGTGTTGAACTATTGCAGATAAAAACTGACTGGGATTGTTGCACAGGTCAACGACAGAATACGTCACAAATAGAAGGCGTGAAGTGATCATTATTTTCGGCGTGCAGAGGAGTTGCGGGTTGTTGAGCAGAAAACCTCTCATCACGCTAAATGGAACATTTATCCTGGGATATCATTTCTCAATACAGTGACTTATCCAAATGATGTCCTTCTGTTTTATTTATAACAGCGGATTTTATCGAAGTTGAGAGGACCCTGTAGAATATCCGATTTGTGAAGATCAACGGTTCACGCACGCGCGTGAACCGTTCAATAAGGAGTTGAGAGGGTAGAAATGAATAAATGCTACTACTGTGGAGAATCCGCGACGACAGAGGAACACGCACCGCCACGATGCATTTTCCCAAAATTGAAGGACTCCCCTGATGGTCGCGACTACCGGAAGAATCTTATAAAAGTTCCATCATGTGAAGCTCACAACACCGAAAAATCAAAGGAAGACGAATACCTGCTGTATTGTTTGGTTATGAGTTTGCCATCGAATGAAATTGCTAAAAGCCAGTTTCTAACAAAAATAATGAGGGCTATCCAGAGAAGGCCAAAGCTGATTGATAGACTGCTCTTGCACAAGCAGGAAGTGGCTGTTCACGATACGGAAAAAGATGAGTGGAGCAGAACCATAGCTTTTAAGCCTGAAGAGCAGCGCCTAGTTTCTATCTTTACCCACATCGCAAAAGCCATATATCACCATGAAAAAAAGGTGAGCTGGAACGGGACCGTTATCGTCATCATTGAGTTCATGCTCTCTTTTACTAACATTAAACAAAACGAAAGGCAGTCCGATTTAGTCAAGGAACTTGATACGATGCTTTCAACAGTCCCGCATAAGGGTGATAATCCTGATGTCTTCTCTTATCAATTTGTAGAGGTAGAAGGAGGGCTTTTCACCCGATTTCATTTCTACGGCAACTCGAAAGTGGTGGCGGCATATGTTCCAAGTATTCCAGAACAAGGTCGATGACTCTCAACCAATCGGCGGCAGACGGCCCGTTCTTTAGGGACGTCCTTCACATATTCACATTTGAGGGAAAGATGTTCCAACTCTCGTGTCGACACGGTCGCGGCGGAACACCTGCCGCGCCGGTCACACTCATAGCCGTTGAACAGCAAGGAAGGAATAGGAAATGGATTCCTTATCACTCGCAACATATTCTGTAATGGATTTATTGGTACTTCATGCCAGGATTATTGAAGAACTACGCAAGAGGCAAATTCTTAGGACCGTTAACAACCCTGTTGCCGATTATGCAGAACTTCTTGCCTGTCGGGCCTTCGGATTGTTACCTGCGGCAAATTCAGAAAAAGGTTATGACGCGAAAGACGAAAAGGGAACAAGATATCAAATAAAGGCACGCAGAATAGCAAATGGAAGTAAACCTACTCGATTTGGCGTGATACGGAAGCTCGAAGAGAACCATTTTGATTTTCTGTTGGCCATCGTATTCACCCACGATTTTAAAGTGGAAAAAGCAGCCTTGTTATCCCCATCGGTCATTAAAGAGAGAGCCTTTTTTCAAGAACATGTCAATGGCTGGGTATTGCGTCTGTGTGATGCTTTATGGAGCCATACATCTGTCATAGATGTGACTCGACAACTTCAGGAGGCGCAAGAAAACGACTATCCGCCTCACCGTGAAGATTTTGACGAGGGCCGTATGCAACTCCAAAATGCTGTAGAAAAACGACTCCCTTTGATCATTGATACACGGCACGGTGGTTCAAGGGTAATAGCAGAGCTGTTTATCGTACCCCAGGGTATTGTGTTCTTTGACGTTGGGTGGTGCTGTGATGCCTCTTGGCACCCCATTCACTTCGTCAAGGGCGACATCGCCGGCGAAGGGCCGTGGAGAGTAGGTGACTGCACAATACGCGAAATTTACCGATCCGATCCGCTTTGGTCGTCCTACGAAGCTTGGCAACAATTCATGGCGACTGAAGAAGGACAGAGGCTGGGCGGGCGCGAGGTTGCCGAGAGGGAAAAGGATATATTACTGGAACAGATAGAAGAACAGTAGAAGGGTCAAAGCTCCAAATCTCGAAAAAAGAGGAACCCAAGTGGGACGTAGCTGCTTTATTGCTTTAGCATAAGGAAATGTCCCAACTCTCGCGTGGACTCGGTCGCGGCGAAAAGACCGCCGCGCCGGTCACGCTCATACTCGTTGAACGACAAGAAAAAAGGAAATATGATATGGCGAAAAAAGCAGCGCTAACCAAGACAATTCATACAACTGTTTACAAGTCGGATGAAATATGGAATGTGCATTTCGGAGAGTTGAAGCGTCACCAAGGGAATCCAGGGAAAACAGACCATCTGTTTCGTATCGTCGGTGAGAAACTACCTTATGATGCTCTCACTGCCATTAAGAAGCACATAAAGGAAAAGGAGTTTGGAACCAATGGAGTTTATATTGCTCACGACTCTATGGGATTTCCTCGGTACATTGGCCGTGGCGACATTTTCGCAAGACTAAAAGCCCGCAAAGATGCACAGGACCTCGAATTAGCATATTTTTCATTTTACGTAGTATCTGAGAAAAAACATGAACGCGAAATCGAAACATTGCTTATCAGAGCCGCAGGCCCTTTGCTCCAATTCAACACTCGTAAAAAGAGAGTTGACATAACGCCCGGCAACATCCGTGACTATGAGGCGGGAACTCTCTTTTATGAACGACAGTATAAAAAGGGGAAATAGACTGGACGCACTATTTGAAATTTGAAATGACCGTGCTTAACCACCCAACTTGAAAGGAGAATGAAATGGCCTGCCCAACATGTAAGAACTCGACAAACATTATTTACAAATGCGACAAATGCGGTGATGTAATGTGTGGATTTTGTCCGCCAACTAAGACCGGCAAGAAAACGCCTGGACAAACGTGTATGGGATGCAGAAAAGGTAAATATAAAAAAATCTAAACAAAGTGGGTGAAAAATGACTACATATCCAGGCCATATAAAAAACTGCGCGACTTGCGATTTTTGGTCTGGTCAGCGCACACCAAACATTTATACCAAATTCGTTCAAGTCAAAGATTCTACAGATAAAGGTAAATGCTGTAACGTGAAAAGCAGTTTCAGGAATCAACAAATGCCTGCTGGCTTGGGCATCTCTTGTAGTGACTACGTCAAATGGGGGCCAATAAAATGAAGCCAAGCCATCTTTTGCATGAAAAGTGATAATTTGAAAAAGAACAAACGCCGTGATGCTCCTTACTTCAGGCCTTCACGGCGTTTTGTTAATGACCTATAGTGACACAAGAAAGTTACGTTTCTTATTATGCGAAGAAGTTAAACGTTCAACCAAGCGCAGCACCGGTGAACCCGGTGTGCTCTCAGCCGTTGTCAGGATAAACAAAGACTATGAACTGGAAATCGATAACAAAATATTATATAGCCCCCTTAGTAATTACTCTTGCCGGATGAATTGCCGGTGGGCCGATTTGGGATTGGATTGAAAAAGTACAAGAACCTAAAATTACGATCGTTAGGCCCGCTGAAGGGCAACATATCTCTACTCCTCTTAATTTAGTCATCGAATACAATAATTTACCTGCTGGAAATTACATATGTGCCTTCTTACAAGGATCTGAAGAACACCTATACTATCCTTGATGCCTACGCAAAAAAGGACTATGCGGTTTGAGGCGTGAAGTTTCTAATTCGATAATTATCAGGGAATTTACTGGATAGTTCTCGGAAATAGTCCCGTAGTTGTAAAATATGCTCTTTGACAACGCCAACAAAACGG
>CAIWTU010000043.1 GCA_903915655.1 uncultured Geobacter sp. | reverse complement strand
TCTCACCCAGAATTTCTTCGGGGGTTTTGTAATGTTTGAGTAGTTCGTCGATTACGTCGGTGTTAATGGTCATGTAAACTCCTTAGGGTGACTTGGTGTACCCACTAATGGCCATTTACACAAACCTTTTTACACCCTCGATCCTTTCCTGGCTTGGGCCCCTTTACTGTTCGTAAGCTAAATCGACAGGAGTGTCGATTTGGCTTACAGATCTTTTGAGGCTCTTCTGGGAATCGTCCATTGATCCATACGCTGACTTCTCTTTTTCGCCTGACTGCTTCTGGAGGAAAGGGACCTGAACGGAAGAGGGTTTTATCTGGCAACGATTTAGTCAGCCCGAGGTTTCAGACAACGTTGCCGCACCATTTCAAACAGGATTACCCCCCCCGCCACTGAAGCGTTCAGGGAACTTACTCCCCCCTGCATAGGGATTGAAAATACCACATCGCACTTCTTGCGGACGAGATTCCTTATCCCTTCCCCTTCGCTTCCTATTACCACTGCCACGTTACCGGTGAAGTCCTGTTCGTAAACAGAGGCCTTTGCGGTGTCTGTAGCGCCAAAAATCCAGAAACCCTGTTTTTTGAGTTCTTCCAGAGTATGGACTATATTAACAACCTGAGCCACAGCTATCGTCTCGACCGCACCGGCCGAGGCCTTTTCAACTGTAGGTGTGATTCCCGCCGCCCGGTCTTTTGGAATTATCACGCCATGGACACCGGCGCAGGCGGCGCTTCTGATCAGAGCGCCAAGGTTGTGCGGGTCTTGCACACCGTCCAGAATGAGAAGCGTGCCGGGTTCGACAGAATTGCGACAAATCTGAAGGATGTCGTCAAGTTCGGCATAGGGAAAGGGTTCAACCTTGAGAGCTACACCCTGATGATGTTCGCTTGCGCACATCCTGGCAATATCGATCTTTTCCCGGGTGTGGACCGGAATCCCCTTTTCAGAGGCTATTTTGAGCAGTTTTTCAAGCCGTTTATCGTTGATGCTGCCGGCCAGATAAAGTTCATATGCTATCCTGTTGCTGCGGAGAGCTTCAAGAACCGGGTTTATGCCATAGAGTAGCTCTTCTTTCAATGGTAAGCCTTTCCGTCGGGAACTGTCCTTCAGACAATCCGAATTTTTTGTAATAAAATTTGAGGGTTAGAGAGAGGTCATTATCTCCGCGATAATTTTTTCTGCTGCCACCAGGTGATCTGCTGCGGCGCTGATGGGCCTCCCTATGACAAGGTAATTGGACCCTGCCCTTATAGCTTCGGCCGGGGTCGTAATCCGTTTCTGATCATCGGTAGATGAAAATAGTGGGCGTACGCCAGGCGTTACGATGAGGAAATCGGGGCCGCAGGCCTCTCGTACCAGGGCGACCTCTCTGGGTGAAGCCACTACGCCGTCAAGCCCCGCGTTCTGTGCGAGTTTTGCCAGTCTGACGACCATCTCCGCAATCGGCAGTTCAATTCCAACCTCCCGAAGAGTTTGTTCGTCCGATGAGGTGAGAATTGTTACAGCCAGGACCTTGGAACGCTCCCTGCCTGTATGCTCCCTGTAGAGAGCTTCCATGGTTCTTGCCATCATTTCATAACCGCCCAGTGCGTGCACGTTGAACAGCTTGACCCTGAGTCGTGCAGCCTCCAGTGAGGCCATAGCTACGGTATTCGGAATGTCATGATATTTCAGATCCAGAAAGACGGAGGCACCTGAATTTTCAATCATTCGGACGATCTCAGGCCCGTATGCAGTAAAGAGCTGTTTCCCGACTTTGAACATTCCCACATGGCCGTTCAGAATGGAGACCCATTTTTTTACTCCGGCCAGATTGTCAACGTCCAAGGCAAAGATTACCCTTGCTCTTGCTTCATCTCTAGTCATAATCCCTCGGTTAATGCGTGTATAGCTTCAGCTCTCTGATGCGCGCATCATCCTCTTTATTGTCACCCCTTCAATGCTTCCGCTACCAGCGAGCGAACTTTTTCCACCGCTTCAGGAAGAGGGAGGAGGGAAACCTCGCCAGTATTCCTTATCTTGAGTTCCACCTTGCCTTCAGAGAGATTTTTGCTCCCTACCACGATTCGCAGGGGGATGCCGATCAGATCCGCATCCTTGAACTTGAAGCCGGGGCGCTCATCACGATCGTCCAGCAGGACTTCGACTCCGGCCGAGACAAGCTGTTCGTAGATCGCTTCGGAGGCCTCCCGGACGTTTTCCTCCTTCATGTTGAGGGCGGAGATAATACAATGGAACGGAGCTATGGGAAGTGGAAAGCTGATGCCGTTTTGATCATGATTCTGTTCAATACAGGCGGCCACCGTGCGGCCGATGCCGATTCCATAGCAACCCATGAAGATTATCCGTTCCTTGCCTCCGTCATCCAGGTAAGATGCCTTGAGGGCTTTGGAGTACTTGGTTCCAAGTTTGAATACGTGTCCCACTTCGATACCGCGCCACATTTCCAGAATGCCGGTATCGCAACGCGGGCAGAGGTCGCCATGCACTACGTTGCGAATATCGGCAAATTGCGTGATCTGGAAATCACGGTTCAGGTTGACGTTTTTCAGATGAAGGTCCCTGGCGTTGCCACCGGTAATAAAGTTTTTCATCCCCTTGACAGCCAGATCGGCAATAATTTTTGCCCTGAGGCCGACCGGCCCGGCAAAGCCGACTGGCGCCCCGGTGACATTCAGGACTATTTCGTCCCCTGCCATTTCAACTTTTTTACAACCGAGGAGGTTGTTCAATTTTATTTCGTTCAGTTCGTGATTGCCTCGCAGAAGCAGAATGACAGGTTCGTCGTCGGCGAGAAATACGAGGGTCTTGAGCATGAAAGAAGCCGGAGCGCCGAGAAAAGCCGAGACCTCATCGATCGTTCGCTTCTCGGGGGTGGCAACATGCTCCAGTGGACGCGGGTCGGCGTGCTCGGCAGAGTCGATCGGTTTCGACTCTGCTTTTTCAACATTTGCGGCGTATGCGCAGCCCGTGCAGGAGACTATTGCATCTTCGCCCGATTCTGCAAGTACCATGAATTCATGGGATTGCGAGCCGCCAATGGAGCCGGTATCCGCTTCAACTGCACGGAAGTTGAGTCCGCATCGTTCAAAGATACGGAGGTACGCACGGTACATCTTGTCGTAGGAGATATTTGCAGTCTTTTCATCCGTATCGAAGGAGTATGCATCCTTCATGATGAACTCCCTGCCGCGCATAAGACCGAAGCGAGGACGGATCTCATCGCGGAATTTGCTCTGGATCTGGTATAAATTAAGCGGCATCTGCCGGTAGCTCTTCACTTCCCTCCGGACCAGATCGGTTATAACCTCTTCGTGGGTTGGCCCGAGGCAGAACTCGGACTCCTTGCGGTCTCTGAAGCGGAGCAGTTCCTTGCCGTACTGTTCCCATCGTCCGGATTCCTGCCAGAGTTCAGCCGGTTGCACAGAAGGCATCAGAAGCTCTATCGCTCCGGCGCGATTCATCTCCTCCCGGACGATATTCTCCACCTTGCGGACGGACCGGAGACCTAGTGGAAGGTAGTTGTAGATCCCGGCTGCCAGTTTCCTGATCATACCGGCCCGAAGCATGAGCTGATGGGATGTTATCTCTGCATCGGCAGGGGTTTCCTTCAGTGTAGGAATAAAATATTGTGAATAGCGCATTGATTGAAATCCTTTTTGCGATAATTTTATCTGAAAACTCAAATCGACAGGTTGCAGATCATCTTCTCAACCTCTTCCACCAGGGCGTTGGCCAGATCAGCTTCCGGGATCTTCCGGATAATCTCTCCATGACGGAATAAAAGGCCTTCCCCAATGCCACCGGCAATGCCCACATCGGCTTCACGCGCTTCGCCAGGGCCATTCACGATGCAACCCATGATTGCAACATTAAACGGGTTTTTCACCCATTGAAGCCGTTTTTCCACCTCCTCCGCCAACCCGACCAAGTTGATCCGGCAGCGCCCGCAGGTAGGGCAGGAAACAAAGTTGATGCCGTGCTCCCTTATCTGCAAGGCCTTCAGGATCGCATAGCCGACCCGGATCTCTTCAACGGGGTCCCCGGTCAACGAGACCCTCATCGTGTCGCCAATCCCCTCCGCAAGAAGAATGCCGAGCCCCACTGAGGATTTGATGGCGCCGGAGAAGATGGTTCCTGCTTCGGTAATTCCTATATGGAGAGGGTAGTCGACAGACCTGGAGAGGAGGCGGTACGCCTCAACGGTTTTGCGTACATCGGATGCTTTCAGGGATATTTTTATCTCCTGGTAACCGAGGTCCTCCAGGATGCGCAGATGGCCGAGCGCCGATTCCACCATGGCCTGGGAGGTGGGATGGCCATATTTTTCCAGAAGCTCCTTTTCCAGTGAGCCGGCATTAACGCCTATCCGGATCGGAACTCTCCGTTCTGCCGCAGCTTTCACAACCTCGGCAACTTTCCACTTTTCCCCGATGTTGCCTGGATTGAGTCGAAGGCCGTCTATTCCCTTTTCGAGAGTTCTCAGCGCCAGTTTATAGTCGAAATGGATGTCTGCTATCAGCGGAATCGGGCTTTGCTCCTTGATCTTGCCGAGTGCTTCGGCCGATTCCATGTCGAGAACCGCACAGCGCACCAATTCGCAGCCTGAATCGGCCAGTTCCCTGATTTGAGCGATTGTGGCTGCCGTGTCACGGGTATCGGTATTGCACATCGACTGAATGGAACAGGGCGCCCCTCCGCCGATGGTCACAAGACCCAGCTGTATTTGCCTGGTAGTTTTCTTCATAATCCGACATAATAGCGGAATATCGTTGAAAAAGTCAAGGCAGGTTTGGCCGGCAGATCAAATAGTTTCCGTTCGGACAGGGTGCTGTTTCCTCCTCCGCTAGATAGTGACGAGTGACCGGTGGACATTTTATCCTGTCCCCTGTACGCCGGACGCTAGCAAAGAACGATTGACAAACGGCGCTTATTCCTATTTATTAGAACCATATGAAAAAAAGAACCGGTGACACTATTAATAAAACAGTTAAAAAGACCAATCGGGAAAGTCTCCCCACTGGACATATCGCTGAATGCCTGATTCATGAGCTCAACCATGAAGGCTTCGGGCTTGGGGTCGCGGAAGGTCTTCCCATGCTGGTGAAAGGCGCCCTCCCTGGTGAATTGGCCAGGGTCAGGGTTACGTATGTTGGCCAGAGGGAAACCTTTGCAGAGGTAGTGCAAATCCTTCGTAATTCTCCCGTCCGGACGAAGAGTCCCGTCTGCGATATGAAGGCGGGTTGCGATGGTTGTTCGCTGATAACAATGCAGTATCAGGCTCAACTTGACTGGAAAAAGAAACTGGTGGAGAGTTGCCTCCACCGCTATCCGTCGCTGCAGTCGTTACAGGTTAATCCTCTGATTCCGTCGGAGAAACGGCTAGGGTATCGAAACAGCGCCAAGCTGGTCATAGCAGGGAAGTTTTCCGATCCCCTCGTCGGATTGTACCGTTCGAATAGTCATGATGTGAACGATATCGGGAATTGCCCGCTCCATCACCCTTTGATCAACCAGGTTGTCCAGGCAGTAAGGGTAGGGATCAAAAAGGGGAAGGTGCCGATCTACAGCGCCAGGACGAGATCCGGGATTCTTCGCTACCTGGTGGTAAGGGTCTCGGAGAGAGACAACCGGGTAATGGTAGTTTTTGTCACTGCGATGCGCAGCTTCAATGAGATCCACCATCTGGGGAAGTTTCTCCAGTCAATGGTTCCGGAAGTTGAGGTCATCGCCCAGAATGTAAATAGCTCGGAGGGGAATGTAATTCTCGGACCCCATGATTTTTTTGTTACCAAACGGCAGGAGTTGGCAGGACGTATCGGCGCTCTGAAATTTTCCATTTCACCCCGTTCTTTCTTCCAGGTTAACAGCAGCGGCGCGGAGTCTATATATGAAAAAGTGCGTGAGTGGGGAGCGCTTACCGGCCGTGAGACAGTTATTGATGTCTATTGTGGGGTCGGGGGGATAGCACTTTTTCTTGCTGGCTCTGCAGGGGAAGTAATCGGTATGGAGAGTGTCGATGCGGCCGTGGCAGATGCTGGCAAGAACGCAAGTATGAACGGTATCCGCAACTGTCTCTTTAAGGCTGGTGATGCAGCGGAGTTGCTGGAAGAGTTGCGCGAGGAGCAAAAGAGGGTCGATTTGATAGTGCTCAATCCGCCGCGCAGGGGGTGTGAAGAACAAGTGCTGCGGGAAGTCGTCAGTCTGGCGCCAACGCGAATTATCTATGTCTCCTGTTCGCCGCAAACTCTGGCGCGTGACCTGGATATGCTTGCCTCGAATGGCTATCAGGCCTGCGAGATCCAACCGGTTGACATGTTTCCCCAGACCCATCATGTAGAAAGTGTCGTCAGGTTAAGTAATGCAGGCTTGTGATCCCTGCGTGTCGGTGCAAATCATACCTCCTCACTGTCGACTACGGGCAGGAATAAGCTAAAGGTCGTTCCCTTGCCTGATTTCGAGTTGACGTCGATGAACCCCTGATGCTGACGGATGATGCCGAAGACCATCGAAAGCCCCAGACCGGTCCCTTTTCCCACATCCTTTGTCGTAAAGAACGGTTCGAAGATATGAGCAAGGGCCGCGTTGTCGATTCCTACACCGGTATCGGAGACCATGATGCGGCCGTATTTGCCCGCCTCTGCCACCCCGCCCGAATGCTGGTGCCCCCGGTCTATATCAACCATGTCGGTACTGATCGACAAAAGGCCCCCTGAGGGCATGGCATCAACGGCGTTGGACACAAGATTTACGAGGACTTGTTCCATCTGCAGAGCGTCAGCATGGACGATAATGGGCTTATCGCTGACCGAAATGCTAAGGTCAATATTTTCATTGAGTATCATGCCGAGTAAAACTCTCGATTTGGTCATGAAATCATTGAGATTCAGACGCGTTGTCTCAATGAGCTGATTTCTGCTGAAGGTGAGTAGATCCCGCGTCAGCCGGGCAGCTCTCTGTCCCGCCGCCATGATATTGCCGGCATAAGTATAAAGAGGGTCTCCCTTGTCCATTTTTTTCTGGATATAGCCGGCATAGCCGATAACTGCTGTGAGAATGTTGTTGAATTCATGGGATATGCCATCTGCCAACTGTCCAACCGCTTCCATTTTGTGTCTTTGAGAAAGCTGTGCCTCCAGGGCCAGTTTTTCTTCCTCCGCCTGTTTCCGTTCATTGTATTCCTTTTCCAGTGACCTGTTTGCCGTAACGATCTCATCGTTCTGTTTCTGGATGGTTCTCCTGAGGAGAAAGTCCGACCGCATGTAGCGCTCCATGGTGTAGCACATGAACAATCCGGCAATGATGAAAGACAAGAAAACAAAGGTGTTGCTGAACAGAATGGGTGTCAGGGTTCCGGCCTCCCAGACGGCAACGACTTCATAAAGTATGAAAAGGCTCCAGGAAAGCACCGCTGCCGGGTAAAATCGGAGTCGGTAATAGAAAAGGAGGCAAAGCAACAGACTGGCGTAGCACATGTGTTTGCCTGGCGGGGCTGCTACTGCGAACATGGTAACGACCCCGGCGCCGGCGATGAAGCCACCGAGGATCATAGCGAGATTTAATAGATTTCGGGATTGTTTCGAGTATGTGAAGAGGGTTATTCCCAACAGTAGGGGGCAGACCAATACGAAACGGATAAAAAGTGATTTAAGCCATATGTCCGGGGTTATCCAGTAATCGTGGATGCCGAAAAGCGCGTAGAGAAAGGCTCCCAATATGAGAACCAGACGGTAGAGGGGGAGGTTTTTCTCGAAAAAGTCCAAGCGAAAGGCGGCCTCAAGATCCTTATCTTTAAACGAGAGCGTTGCAATGTTAAACGGCGCATCCTGTTTTGAATACATCTTTTCACCTGCCATCATGACGTCTGGTACAATTTATCTGCTACCTTAATAATACCTCGTTTCTATCTCTGGCGATTGCTGTAATTAATCAAACTCGGGCCGATAGTGAAAACTCTGATCTGACGACATAGGTTGCTGTTACCGGGATTTGCCTACCCCGACTCTGTTGCACAAGAGGTGGAGAGGGCAGATGGAGCAGCGGGGAGAGACCGGTGCACAGAGGTTCTGGCCAAAAGTCACCATGAGGTCATTAATTCCCAGCCAATATTTTTTCGGAAGTTTATCCCTCAATGCGTATTCGGTCTCTTCCGGTGTTCTGGTCGATACGTATCCCAAGCGATTGGAGATACGGTGAACATGGATATCGACGCAAATCCCGGGGCTGCCGAAGCCCAGGGTTACCACCAGGTTTGCCGTCTTCCTGCCGACCCCCTTGAAACTTAGTAGCTCATCGATTGTGTCCGGCACATCCCCATTATATTTTTCGGTCAACAGCCGGCATATCTCGATAATCTGAACTGATTTGTTCCTGTAAAAACCGACAGGGTATATGGTTTCCGCCAGGATTTCCGGGGAGAGTTCGCCCATTTTAGCGGGGGTATCCGCAAGAGTGAAAAGCCTCGCCGATGCCTCGCCGGTAACCTGATCTCTGGTCCGCAGTGACAGGATGCAGGAAATCAGAACCTTGAACGGATTCCCTTCCCGTTGCGAAACTATGGAGACGGCAGGGGTTTTCCACTCTTTAACCGCTTCGGTCAGGATGGATATTGTCGTATGGATGTCGGATGATTTCATATCTCTGCCCAAGAGCCTGTGACCTGGCAGACATTCTACAGTAAATCGGCAATGACCGGCAAGAGCAAACTGCGCCGGAGCATTTATTGAGAGCCATTTCAATAAGCGTTAAAGCCGGCACCTTGTCACAGCTGCCCGCTCCTGTAACAGGAGTTGGTCTTCAGGCTCTCCGACATGGCGGGGCGAGGTTCGGGTATAGGGCATCCTGGATGAAGCCTGGTTAATGACGGTGTCGTAATAGATGTTGAAGATTGCATGGAACTCTCTTATACTCAACAAAAAAAATTGTTGGAATATATCGGGTGGGGTTGCCAATGGAAAAATACATAGATTTGCATATACACTCCCTTTACTCAGATGGAATTTATCGTCCGTTGGATATAGTGGCTATGGCAGCTCAGAAAGGGTTGAAAGCCGTTGCGCTTGCCGATCACGATTCTGTCTCAGGTATTGACGAAGCGTTTGCCGCCGGTGAGGAGTACGGTCTGGAAATTATTCCAGCCGTTGAATTTTCCACCAGTTATAAGGAGTTCCGCGATGTCCATCTCCTTGGATATATGATCGATTATAATGACGTTGAGTTGAAAGGGAAGCTGGAAGCGTTTCGCAACCACCGTGACAACCGTGCCCGGGCTATCGTCGCGAAGGTGAACGTCAGGCTGAATGTGGAAAACAAAAGAGAGATTTCATATGAGGATGTTGTTGCGATCGGACAACATGCCGTAAGCCGCCTGCACATTGCCCGACTGCTGGTTGATAATGGTTCGGCCAGATCAGTGCGGGAGGCTTTTAAGCGATACCTGCTGCCGTTTGATGTCCCTAAACAGTATTTCCCCATGGAGGAGGCTCTGGCGGAGATAAAGAGGCTTAATGGAATTGCAGTCCTCGCCCATCCGCAAAGCATTTCAAATGATCGGAGGATCTTGAAATCTCTCGTCAAGGAATTGGCGCAACTCGGTCTTGATGGAATTGAGGTCTTCAATAATCTCTGTTACAGCGACGATATGATTTTTTTTGAGAGTCTTGCCAGTGACCTCGGACTCCTGATTACCGGCGGATCCGATTTTCACGGGGTTGAGGAAGATGTGGAAATCGGCAGCGGATGCGGCGGCCTGGCCGTCGCCTACCACTGGCTGCAGGAGATGAGACGTGTTGCTCTGGAGAGATACGGAGAACGAAAAATGTTGTGACTGGTAGATTTGAAAGCTGTCCAACAGAATAAATATACCTGTTCCGGAAAAAATCTGCAGTGAAGGAAGCCGGGCAAATCATTATTGGAGTGGTCAACTCCCTGTTTTTGCAGGGTTTACGATGCTGAGCGAGACCGTCAACGCCATATTTTTTTGAATTTCTCCACAGGTTATTCTTATGGGGAGACGGAAACAGCCTGGTGCGACCTGTTCCATTTCTCCGCTAAAATCTATTCCGGTAGCTGTTTCAGCAGATTCAGTATCTTGGGGGGAAGGTTCAATCTCTTCCAGGTTTAGCTCTGCGAGCGGAGGTTCCGGTTCCGGCGTAATGTAGAGTTCGTCTTCCCCTATCCCCAATGGCGTATCTCGGAGCTTGAGCATAACCAGCTTCACAATGCTGGAAAGGGTGTTCAGAACCCCCTCACCTTTCCGCGCCACCGCTGGAATCATCGGAAAACCATCGACGTCAAGGTTCATTTGCATTTCTTCAGGAGTCAGGGCTCCGGAAATTTCCTGTTTGTTGCACTGGAAAATAGATGGAATCTCGCGAAGATCGGTATTCAATGTTCCAAGATATTCTGTCAATTTCAACAAAGAGTTCTGATTTGACGGTAATTGGCCCGCGTTTGAATCGACGACAAAGACCAGTCCGTCCATCCCCTTCAATACGGTCTTCCAGATAGAGTAATCTACGGTATCTCCCGGAATAGTGTAGATATGGAAACGGATATTGTAGTCTTTTATCCCGATCTGGTCCGGGCGCATAAAGTCGAAGAAATATATCTTCCCGCTCTGTGTATTTATAAACTTGAGTGTACTCCGATATTCGGGTTTCATCTTTTCATAAATAAACTTTATATTTGTAGTTTTACCGCTTGACGGGGGGCCGTAATAAACAACCTTGGCGTTTATTTCTTTTTTTGCATGGTTTACGATTGCCATGGGGATCCCTCACTATTTACCCAATTTTTTGTTTGTCAGCATCCTTCTTGCCTGAGTGGTGATGACCGATGATACATTTTTGCTTTTCACGAGAAAAGAGAGGTCCTTTTCGGTCATTAAAGAAAGAAAGTTAAGCGCATATTGCAGCGGAGTTCTGGAATTTTCTATTAGTGTCTTCCTGAGTTGATAATTCTTGGTCCATTCCTTGTTTGTACAGATAATGCGGATAATTTCATCGTTTTTTACCGAAGACTTCGCAATAAGGAGTATCTCCTGCTCGGTTATTCGTGGATTTTTCAGCACCGACTCGGTGACCAGCTTGTTGTTGTCTTTTATGAGTATAGCACGCCATTCCTTGTCCCCGGTTATCGCCAACTTGATTTTTTCCGGGGGGGTGAGGCCATGAGCAATCTTGAATTTGCTTTGAAATTCTTCGTCTTCACCGGCAGTACCTTCAATTTCGTCCGGGAGCGGTGAATCATGACTCGAGGCGTGTTCCTGGGAAATTCTTTGAGAACTGGCCTGCTGCGCGGATCTATCCAGAACATTCTCTGCTGGCGTCATGCAGTTCTCAGCTATAAATCGGAGAGTCCTCCTGTCAACGTTAGCATTGGAGGTTATTTTCTCGACTAACTGCCGGTTTCCGCTATGAAGGCGTACCAAAACATCGAGAATTCTGGGGTGGATATCAGGCATTTCAGCTGCCGCCAATAGAGTTTCTTCCGGCAGCTTCTGCAACCCCCTGCACGCAGCGGCTTTAAGTTCGTCATCGTCATTTAGACTCAGATAGACAAGCACCGCAAAGAGATCAGGAGGAGTCATTGGTACTTCACCACGGACGACCCTGAGCTTTTCCTCCTTCGCGGTTTCTTTTTGCATGAAAACAGCAGCATGAGCCGACACTTTTAATTTCATCTATCTACTCTGTCGCTATCCGTACTATCGAGGCATTGCCCCCCTGTTTTTTTAAGTCAAGAACCTTCTCTTCGGCCTCTTTTCTGGAGGTAAATCTACCCGCAGTCAGCCTCCTTGTGGGTACCTCGACCGATGTTTTCTGTACAACCGGTTTTATCCCCAGCTTTATCAATCTGTTTCGTTCCGATTCTGCGCGTCCTTTTGTGATATAGGAACCTGCAAAAATTGCGTACTTGCCATTGCCCGGCAGGATAAACGCATCAATTGACAATTTTTTAAGTCTCGCAAGCTCTCCTATTGCATCCGGGCGATTGTCGAACTCCGCTACAAGAAGCCGGTTCATTACTTCCACTTTCTTTGGCCCTTTGCCGATTATAGGAGTGAGACCGACAGAATTCAACCTGGACTTCTCGGCAGCCATTGGCTTTTCCAGGGGGTAGAGACCGATCAGGAGTGTGAAACTCCCTTTATCAGCTTTTGCCGCAACCGGGCTCTTTCTGGTCCCGGGCCCTGCTGACAAAGGTTTTTCGGCCGGGATGACTATTTTTGCACGACTCCCCTTTCTGGGAGATTTTGCAGAAGGAGCCGGGCCTTTCTGCGTCTGCGGAACTATCTCTCTTTCGCCATTTGCAGGTTGCACCGTAGAAGAGGTCGCGGCCAGTCCGCGCGGTTTTGACTGTTTCTCGTCGGCGGGACTGACCTGTATCGGGTGGGGAGCGGAAGGTTGCGCCCCCTCTGCTACGGCCGGTTCTTTACCCGCTTCTTTGACTTTTTCAATCGGCAGCGGACGGGGCGGCATCGTTTTTCTTAGCATGACATTTTGCTTTGGTTGCACCGAAGCCTTCGTACCCTGCCCGAACAGACCGGTGAACAGGTAAAGGTAACCAATAACCGTTGCAAACAGAAGCAGAATAAGGAGCAGAGTCTTGTTCCCCTTCCCCCCATTATCTCGCAGGAGATTACGGGGGGAAGGGGCCGGTTTAAAGGATTCGTTCATTTAATGTCAACTCCTGCGGTATTCAGCGCGTTTCAGGCGCCTTTAGCGGCTGCGGCACTGTTCATGACTTTCTGTGCCAGGTGGCTTGGCACCTCTTCGTAATGGGAAAACTCGGTAGTAAAGAGGCCACGGTCGCTGGTCATGGACCGGAGATCAGTGGCGTATGCAAGGACTTCAGCCATGGGGATAACAGCTCTGATGATCTGCGAGTTTGCTTTTGGCTCAACGCCAACCACCTTGCCGCGCCTAGAGTTGAGATCGCCGATAATATCACCCATGCACTCCTCCGGGACGGTGATCTTCATTTTCAGGATCGGCTCGAGAATCACCGGCTTCGCCAATTCGACCCCTTTCTTAAAGGCCATGGATCCGGCGATCTTGAATGCCATTTCCGAGGAGTCTACGGTATGAAAAGAACCGTCATACAGTGCGGCTTTGAAGTCAACCAGTGGGTAGCCGGCCAGACACCCTTCCAGGGAGGCTTCCTCTATACCTTTCCCTACCGCCGGTATGTACTGTCTCGGTATCACTCCACCGACAATTTTGTCGTCGAACTGGAAACCTTCGCCGCGTGCCAATGGGGAGAATTCTACCCAGCAATCGCCATACTGCCCGCGACCGCCAGACTGTTTCTTGTATTTTCCTTGAACCTTCACTGCGGTGCGTATTGTCTCCAGGTATGGGACCTTTGGAGTTTTGAGCTCTACTTCGACGCCAAATTTTCGCTTCAGTTTTTCCACCGTCACTTCGAGATGGACCTGCCCCATCCCGGAAATTATCATTTCCCTAGTCTGATCATCACGCCGCAGCTTCAAGGTTTGATCCTCTTCCATCAAGCGTTGCAGAGATCCGTGGATTTTGTCTTCGTCGTTTTTGGACTTGGGTTGAATAGCGTATGATATGACAGGGTCAAGAGATTTTGACGGTTCGTATATAATCGGTTTGTCAGGGTCGCAGAGGGTGTCTCCGGAAACCGTTTCCTTCAGCTTGGCAACCGCTACAATATCACCGGCTACAGCCTGTTTTATCGGTTTCTGCTTCTTCCCTTCAAGTTCGTAAATCTGTCCGATACGCTCCATGCAGTCACGATTGGGGTTATAAATCGACGAGTCGGAGTTCAATACTCCCGAGTAAACACGAAAAACGGAGATTTTTCCGGTATACGGATCAGAGGTTGTTTTGAAAACTAGAGCGGAAAAGGGTTCGCTCTCGTTCGGCGCTCTTTCTACAATTTCTTTGGTCTTCGGGTTGATACCGACAACACTGCCTCTGTCAAGAGGGGAGGGGAGGCAGACACAGATATATTCAAGCAGTTGACTGACGCCGATATTACGTAGCGCCGACCCGCAGAAAACAGGAGTGAAAGTTCTGCGCAGGGTCCCGACCCGGAGTCCATCCAGAATATCTTCCTCACTCAGTTCGCCGGTGTCGAGAAATTTTTCCGTCAAGGCGTCGTACGCTTCAGCAGCGGTCTCGACAAGCTTTTCCCGGAGCGACAGGGCTTCATCGAGGTAGTCAGCGGGGATATCTTCCTCGGTAAATTTGCCCGAGGTATCCTTGGTGTACCTGTAGGCTTTCATTTTTATCAGATCGATTACACCTTCGAACTCTTCCTCTGCTCCCAGGGGGAGTTGGATGGCTATAGCTCTGGCCTTCAGGGCCTTTTCCATGTCGTCAATTGCCCGGAAAAAGCTTGCCCGTTCCCTGTCCATCTTGTTGACAAAGGCTATTCGAGGGATCTCGGTTTCATTGGCCCATTCCCATACTTCCTCGGTCTGAACCTTTACGCCGGAAATCGAAGAAATAATAACCACCGCCCCGCCAAGAACTCGCAGACATGAGCGAGTGTCGGCAATGAAATCGCCATATCCCGGGGTGTCAACTATATGCAGGCTGTGACCGGCCCATTCGCAATGATGAAGTGCTGAAGAAACCGATATCTTGCGTTTGATCTCTTCCGCCTCAAAATCCGTACTGGCCGTGCCGTCATCAACCCTCCCCAGACGATCAATCATTCCGGCGTTGAACAGTATCGCCTCGGTCAGGGAGGTCTTACCCGCCCCGCCATGTGCGACAATTCCGACATTCCTCAACTTGGATGTTTCAAACTTTGCCATAGGGCCCCCTCAAGTAGTTTTCTTAAAAGCGTGAATTTTCAACATTTGCTTGGTTATTCAGTAAAATACCCAGATAGCTGGTTGATTATAATGCCTGTCAAGATAGTAAGGGTAGAACATTTTTTTACAAAGTGAATCAATAGAGCCGGGAAACTTTTTAATGAATGGGCCAACTGTCTTCAGATCCGGAATAGACTACTGTTTTCCAGTCGGGAGATCGACATTTCTCCGGTAAAGAATCCGCAACCCCTCCAATGTCAAAAACTCCTCAACAGTTTCAATTGTTTTAGACTCTTGTGCAATAAGACGCGCCAGACCTCCGGTGGCGATTACCTTGGGATTTTCCCTGCTTTCGATTTTCATCCGGTTGACAATTTCATCAACCAGACCGATGTATCCGTAGAAGATTCCGGACTGCATGGAATGTACCGTGTTTTTCGCAATAATTGAGGGGGGACGTGCAATCTCTACCCTCGGTAGTTTACTTGCCTTCTGGAAAAGGGCTTCAGTTGAGATCATAAGTCCCGGAGCGATGGCCCCGCCGCAGAAGTGCCCTTTTTTACTGACAAAGTCGAAGGTTGTTGCCGTTCCGAAATCGACTATGACCAGCGAAGTTTTGTATTTTTCAAAGCCGGCCACGGCGTTCACTATCCGGTCGGCGCCGACCTCTTTCGGATTATCATAATTGATCGGCATGCCGGTTTTTGTGCCCGGACCGATAACGTATGGATTCAAGTTGAAAAAAAGCTGAGAAAGTCTTTCCAGGACACCTGTCATGGCAGGTACTACGGAAGAGAGGATGATGTCCCTTATGTCAGAAAAGGTTATCTCTGAAAAACGAAACAATTCATGAATAAGTATGGCGTATTCATCGGTAGTTTTAGCCGGATCGGTAGATATCCGCCAGTCCTTGACCAAGCGTTCTTCTTCGTAAATACCTAGAACTATATTGCTGTTACCAACATCAATGGCCAGAAGCACTTCTTCCATCCCCCGCAGTTGAAACCGGACTTGCCGATCAGCTTAGTCGACAAGGGAGACATCTCCCGCCAGGACCCTGGCAGTTTCCCCGTTTTTCTGCTGAACCAATAATGCCCCATATTCATCAATTCCTGTCGCCACGCCAACAGCAACCTTTCCCTCGAAAGCAACGCTCACTTTTCTGCCGGAAACCATGCTGCGGGAAAGCCATTCCTCCCGAATCATGTCGTAGCCTTTGGTCAAATAATCGTCATAGAGGGTATCGAAAGCGGTAAAAAGGGCTCGGGCGAATTCGACGCGATTGACCGGTGAATTTCCTTCCAGCAAGAGGGAACTGGCAGGGTGTCGCAAGTCATCGGGGAATTGTTCTCTCCGCATGTTAATATTAACGCCGATACCTAGGACTATGAAATGGATTTTTTCAGTCTCTGCATTAATTTCATTTAACAGTCCGGCTACTTTTTTGCTTCCTATCAGGAGGTCATTCGGCCATTTTATTGCGGGGTGGAGCGGAGTTGTCGCCTCTATGGCCCGTGCAACCGCTACAGCGGAAAGAAAGGTGAGTTGCGGAGCCTTGACCGGGGAGATGGGGGGGCGGATGATGATGGAGCAGTAGATGTTTGTCCCCTGGGGTGATTCCCAATGCCGTCCCATCCTTCCTCTCCCCTGCTTCTGCTCATCGGCGATGATCACGGTCCCTTCTTCGATGCCCTGTTCCGCCAGTCTGAATGCGGCAAGATTGGTCGAATCGGTCTCTTTGAAGTAGATAATCTTCCTTGCGATCCTTGTTGTCGCAAGACCTGCTGCAATCTCGGATGGAATGAGAAGATCTGGTGTAAAGAGGAGACGGTATCCGCGGGAGGGAAGAGCCTCTATCTGATAGCCAACTCCCTTTAGAGCTTTTATATGTTTCCAGACGGCTGTACGGGAAATATTGAGGGCTCTCCCAAGCTCCTCCCCCGAAATGATTCCTCCAGAATCTTTTCGTAACAGTTCAATGATTTTCTGATTGAATGATTGAGCAGCGGCGGCTGCCGTTTGTTCGGCGAAATCTTTCAATCTCCCTCCAGAATCATGGAAATGTCCATGGCTCTTGCCGAATGGGTCAGTGCGCCGACCGAGATGATATCAACACCGGTCAGGGCGATATCCCGGATGGTTCCGAGCGTAACTCCGCCGGACGCTTCAACCAGGGCTCTCCCGGCAATCAGCGCAACCGCTTCTCCCATATTTTTCAGGTCCATATTGTCCAGCATGATTATGTCTGCCCCGGCAGCCAGCGCCGCTTCTACCTGTGACAGGGTTTCTGTTTCCACTTCAATTTTCATGGTGTGAGGGATATAGTCCCTTGCCCTCTGGATGGCAATGGCTATCCCTCCTGCCGCTGCAATATGGTTTTCCTTGATCAGGACCCCATCATAGAGGCCGGTGCGGTGATTCGTCCCACCTCCGACACGCACCGAAAATTTTTCCAGCTGCCGCAGTCCCGGCGTGGTCTTGCGCGTGTCAACCACCTTCGCCTTGGTCCCTTCTACCGCCAGTACGTACTGCGCCGTCAGGGTTGCAATGCCGCACATACGCTGCAGGAGATTCAGAGCAACCCGTTCGCCCTGCAGCAGCAGTGCGGCCTCACCACGGATATCGGCAATAACATCGCCTGGTTCAAGGGTGCAGCCATCTGTAAAATGGGAGATAAACTCGATTTTGTGATCAAGGAAATGGAAGACTTTTGCGGCAACGGCAATACCGGAGAGAACCATCGGTTCTTTGGCTATGATCCTGGCTTGGGCTGGTCGGTTTTCCGCAATTACGGCAAGAGTAGTGATGTCACCGGTGTGAATATCTTCCAGCAAGGCGTTTTCTATGATTCTGTCAAGGCCGATCATGCGTAACCTCCTGGAATTGCAGCTGGTTAATCTGCTGGTGCGCTAACTCTTCCAGTTCGTTTCTATCGGAACAGTCAGGATGAGAAACGGTCGGTTTCTGATTTGGAAAAGGGAGCATTAAAGCCAGAAACCTGTTTGTGACACGGAACATGTTATAGCACAGCTTAACAATGCCCGCAACCGCTAATAATCCGATATCACGATGAGTTAGAGGCGGTACTGGTCGGTCGTTTGTCAACGATTGTGGTAATTACCGGCAAGAGTGTAGGCGCACGTAACAGATAAATCTATTCGTAAATGGCATGGTCTCTCATCAATGGCATTCTGGTAGTTGAATATTTATAGAAGTATGTGGAATTAAATAAAATATTTCGTCGAATTAAGCAATACGTTGCGCAATTCAAGGTATTATGGACGGGGTATGACTACCAGATAAAGCATTAACTTGCGTTATTCCATTTTTTTGCGGATAAAGTGATGTTTCTTGCAAAAACGGATAAGCCACTGTTTTGCAAGGTAAAAATGTGATGAGTTTTTGTTCCGATTTTACCATAAGTGAATTGGTAACATCCCACTTGGTTACTTATCAACATCAAGTTTCACTTTCACCGCAGGGGTATCCGCATTACGTGATGTATAGAGGGTCAAATTTTGCCTTCCTCGATCATCCTCACCAGTGTTGATATGTCGGCCCCGTAGTTAACCTCTCGTTCTTCTCTCGGTGTTGATGTGATCCGTGAGATGGCTGTGAAGCAACTATACTGGCTAACCGAATCATCATAGGTTGGTCGGGTGAACTTTGGTTTCTTGACTTTACAAACACCCTCAGTAAAGAGAATCTTTGCCCTGAGAGCTTCAAAACTGTAGCCTCTACCCAGCCTATTCATGACTCGGATCAGGTTGTTCAGTGACTCGGTGTATGCGTTGGTCACGGGATGGTCGAAGTAGGCCATGATCTCTGTCATCTAGTTGTTCACTGCCCGAGTAAGTGGATAAAAGGCATCCTTAATTTCAGGTGCCAAGCTTGTTTCCCATTCCCTGAATCGTCCCAGCCCCTCTGAGACAGACATGGCATCGTAGATGGCAAAGAAATCCTCCTTTGCCCGGTACGCTGCTCCGAGCGCAGGGTAGTTCTTGGTCCAGGATTCTAATGTGATGAGGTCTAGCCCTTGCAGGTTCGCCTCGGGCTTCAGGAGGATAAATCGGTCATGCATCAGGCCCCGGCGCTGCTTGTCGGTGAGACTGCCTCGAATCTCCTTCCGAACGGCCTCCAAGCATTGATTTGCCATTCTGACGACATGAAATTTGTCGATCACGATGGTGGCCTGGGGCATTACCGTTCTGATGGCATCCTTATATGGCTCCCACATATCCATTGCTACGCATTTCACTTCATCTCTACCTTTTAGCCGGGAGAGGTAATCCATTACTGTCTTCTTCGTTCGATCTCGCAGGATATTGACGATCGTGTTGTTTTCGATATTGGAGATAACACAGCGAGGCTTCTTGATGATATGGATCTCGTCTATCCCCATCCAAAGAGGTGTCTCGAACCTGATCGCACGCTCAAGTTCGTTGATGTAATCATTGAAGACATTTTTGACAGTGTTCTCAGTAACTCCAATCTCATCGGCAATATGTGCGAAAGGGCGCTTTATCGCCTGCTGTCCCATCCACTTCACCAATCGGGAGGTCATCACACGCTTGACGTCCACTGCCGGCAACTTTTCGTAAAAAGTCTTATTGCAGGTTCTGCAACGATAGCGTCGCGTATCTACGTAGATACCGACTCGTTTCCCATGCATCGGCAGGTCACGGACAAGCTGCTCGTTTCGGCCGAATCCTACGATATCAGCTGAATCACATATCTGGCAGATTGTAGGGTGGTCTTTTGCCTCGGCATCAATGTGATAGTCATGTTCGTTCTCGGCAACTTTGGTCACTTGATAGGCAGGAAGATTAATAAAATTGACAGACATAGATACTCGCATATCAATAATGGGCATTTGCAACAGTTTTCAATATCAATTATTGCAAGCTATACATCAGGCGACTCGTTATTTCTCTTTCTCTCATGAACGGGCCGGGAGATCACCGAGCGGCTTTTTGGCCCGGTGCATCTTCCTTGTTGGGCGTTCTTTCCTATCTAAAATCGTTACATGGTTGGCCTTGCGTCATCAATTCTTCTGCAAAACAAAGAGGCCACCACAAGATATTCAAATGATTTCTGCATTTCCTCTTGTCTGCCATGGGAATGTGCAAGAGGGTTACGAACACCTTTGGCAAACCCTTTAAGCATTTCCATGAATCCAACCTGTTCATTCCTCGTACTCTCAACGGTTAAATCACCAAAGGCAAGAATTGGATTCGTTGTGCTGAAGGCTACATTAATCAGGTCAGCACCATCAGTTGTCAATCCTGTCACCTCTCTAATGTACTGAAAAACAGCCTTTGCGCCTTCTTCTACTGCTTGTGCATAATGTCCATCTAAAAACAGTTGGGAACAACCTCTCGAAATATATGGGTGCAAATTCTGTAAGTACCCAGATATAAGATAATCGACAGCAATGCCTGGTCGGATAGGTTGGCCTGGATCTTCAGGAATCTCGTCCTCCTGCTGCATCCCCTCAAGGCGTCCAATTATTTGATTAATAGCTTCCTCGACAGTCCTCAACGAAGGGCCTTTGATTTGTGACACTGAAGAAAGACCTACAGCAGCGTCGAGCGCATCCCATCTAACGCCGGTTGCAGGGTGATTCATTATCCAATTTTGTTGAAACCTGATGATATAGGGACGTAACGTTCCTAGCTTTCGAGAAAGCCAGCGAGATTGTTCCTCAAGCTCATCCCGGTTCCTTACAGGGTAGTCCGGGATAGGTTGGGACAGAGAATCCCCCCATAATTGACGATGCTCAATAAGTCGTCTCAAAAACTCTTCCAGTTCTTCTGCAAGCTTAGACACTTTCATATTGCATCCTTATTATTCGACCAACGGTAGTGGGGCGCAGCGGCGGCGCGTAGCGAAGACCGTCTGCCGCCGCGTGGTTGGACATTTCAGAGCAGATTATTCAAACCTCCTGCCCAACCTTACAATATCCTGATACTGGTCATATGCTTCTAGTGCCATATTATTTAATTCTTCTCTTTCTTTGAGTAGATCTAGCCTAGTTTCAAAGTCCTCAATGCCCATTGACAACCAGCCAGTTCTGTGAGTACCACTCACATTCACACATAGCTTGTTTGAGAACCTTTTTAATGTGTCATAAAATTTAGCACGTAACCCTTCTGCGTCCTTGTCGTGAAATTCATGTGCTGCATCATGCCAATAATAAATAAAGTTATACATCTGATCTAATCGTGATGACTCGAAAGGCGCTCCGATATCTTGTTCGTGAAGGAATCTTACAGTTGCGCCATCCGGTGGAAACTCCTCAATGAACTTGGCAAAAAGAAGTTTATCTGCGTTTGTTACTTTGATTGTCGGTGATGTTTCAGATGATGGAGCTGACTTTTTTTCAGATCTCCTCATAACCATGAATAAAATTAAAACAATATGAGGTGTAATGACAAAAGTGATTAAAAGGTGAATAAATACCCTATATCGAGTGAAATTAGGCAGATTGTCGAGATTATCAGGTATTCCGATAGGTTCAGCAAATTGCCAAATCGCCAGATATACAACTAGTAAAACAATTGGGTAGGCAACAATGAGACCCCACCATGACTTATGAAGCCATTTCTTAGCAGTTACCAGCAATGTCTTTCTCCTAAGTTATTCTGGCCAACGTGGCAGCGAATGACCCGATAGCGAAACGAGACAGGTCGATTTGCTTGTTAGGCAGCTTCTACCAATCAACCGGAAACATGCACTATTGAGGATACCTTCTACTCAGTCGCACAGTTACCTATTCTTGCTGTCGCTTTTAAAACTACAGAATTTATTGATGGCATCGTACACCTCCTCTTGCTGCGGTTGCAGCAGACCGCGGCGCTTTCGATCCTGAAGCTCGTTTTTAGAAATTTGAGGCATAAAAGGAAACCTGGCCAGCAGTGACCGATACAAATTCGGTTTTTCTTTTTCATACGATTCGAGTTTGTCATACAGATAATCATATAAAAATTTCTTGTTTGTCGTGAATAGCAAGAATCTGTCCTCCCAAGTTCCTGACATCTGCACCGACTGATAGACAAGATCAAGATTGGCAGTTTTATCATCTAATTCCTTTTTTAATACAGCTATTTCGTTATCCTTTTCTGCTACCAGCTCGTCGATTATCTGCATCAGCTCACAGATGGAACGCTCTTGCCATTCACTGATGGCCTTTCTTGCCGCCGATCGCTGCGATTTGTTTTTCATAATTACCCTCTGTTCAATTTTCACGTTCCGCTAATTTTTATGTCCAACGGGGTCGGCCATGACCCGCCCGCCCAGTCTTTTCGGGCGGTCGGCGTCTATGGACGTGGTTGGCTTTCCCTTTTCATGACTATAGGCCGTTGCGCCCTTATCCTTCGCTGGTTTTCTGGAATATAAAGCGGTTGGACGTGTAACTCCGGAATGTTTCGAGCAGGAACTGTCTATCAATGTCTCGTCTTGATAGTACATATACGTCGGGTTTCCAGTCCCCAAGGATAGCGAAATGCACTTTGCTTGAATCAAGGGTGGTAAAGGCTTGCAAAAGTTGATTTTCTTCCTGCTTAATGTCGGTAACGATCCAAGCGCCTTGAAGCTGTAAATCAGGATTAGAGGGGAGAAACTTCTGTTCTACACTTCGGAATAAAAGCGCGGGATCATGGTTCGGTTCAGGTGCTGTACTTGTTGCCTCGATTCTTTCGGCTTGTTTGATGAAATCGGTTGTCCGTCTCTTCACATCTAGTAGCACGATGCGGCCATCCTGCGGTCCGACGACCCAATCCACGGTGCGATTTCCGACTCCCAAACCAGGTACTTCAAAATCAACGGGGGCATTGGAACTAACTTTGGCTATCGGAATCATTTCTACAAGTTTGTTTTGGTGTTTCTTAGGGTCAGCCAACTCCGCAAGATAAGTGGCCTTTTTGTTTTCCGGCATACGCGAGTAAGCACAAAAAAGTGCTGTAAATAAGCTCTTTACTGGTACCCACATATGGGTACCCCAAAGAAGATTATCTGCAATATCATACGGCACTCCGAACTCATAGCGCCACAATTCAGTCCTCTTGTCTAGGAAAGCACCCGCATCGATGAGGGGCTTGGGTACAATTGATGTAATTGCTCTTGTGTCCTCGTCTGATATGCCACGTGACGCTCCTTCTGCGTACAGACATCTAAGCAACGTGCTTTTTTCACCTACAACAGCAGGGTCTATTTTTTCGATGAGCATTATCACTGGCAAATTCCTTTACGCCATAAGCATCTTTAAGCTTTTCCGCATATTCCTTATTTCGATTTCTGCCAACGGTTTGGGAGAACACCGGCGGTTTTTGGCCGGTGCTTCTGACTGGTTAGACGATCAGCTCTCTTATTGAGACTCCAAATTGTTGCTCCAAAAACTCTACCGTTTCTGGCTGTCCCTCAAGAGAGGCTCGAACATGCGTAGTTGTGTATAGCTTGGGAGTTGACCTCCACTTTGCCTCTTCTCTTGAGGCTGTCTTCAACCACTCTACGATGCAAACGTATTCCGAAAGATCACTACTGTTACTGTTGTCGTTCATGTTCTTGCAGCGTAGTTTCAAGTCAAGCAATGGCTTACCACCAATCCTAACATCACGAATCATCTGTGCTTTTCTCTTTATTCGGCCAATGCCAACGAAACCGTGCCTCTTGAGATAAGCAGCAAAAATATCTCCGGGATTGAAACCAAGCATGGCATCTCGCCATCTGGTTCCTTGGCCTGCAGAGATAAATCCCAATTCAATGTAGTCTTCCCAAATCCTGTGAGGACCTTCTCCCACATTGTAGTAATAGAGACCATTCATGAAGTCGAATCCTGATATTTCCTTGTGAAATGTGTTGTGCGGGCGAAACTTATCGGCAAAATGCCCCGAAGAAATATTGGTCGTCCATTTCCCCAGTTTCCACAGCAGGGTTTTTTCAATCAGTAATGCTTCGCTCTCGGTAAGATTTCTGGCAATCACTCGGATGATCGGAGATAAACCGGCGGGTGTCAAGATAGTTGTCGCCTCTGCTGAATATTTATGAGGCGGCAAGAAGTGTGACTTCCGCCGTTGATTCAGGGTTAAGATAAACAGTTTCCACTGGTTCCCAGTTTCGGATGTTTTTTGACCAGCGGTTCG
>CAIWTU010000042.1 GCA_903915655.1 uncultured Geobacter sp. | reverse complement strand
TCTCACCCAGAATTTCTTCGGGGGTTTTGTAATGTTTGAGTAGTTCGTCGATTACGTCGGTGTTAATGGTCATGTAAACTCCTTAGGGTGACTTGGTGTACCCACTAATGGCCATTTACACAAACCTTTTTACACCCTCGCGCTGAATCGACCTTTCCCTACCCCCTCTATTCGAAATGGTTCAGCGAATACGCAAAAATCGACCCTGCCGTAAGTCTCGTCACGACAAAACCCTTTTTAACGATTTGCGCGCCTTCTGGAGACCCTTCCGCACTCTGCTCAACCCTGCGTCCTGAAGTCCTTCAAGCCACTTTTCGGCTTTGGCAATTCCTTTAGCTCCCTTCTTCCCTCGTTTCAACAGCTTCGCTTCGACTTTTTCCAGGGAAACAATCACTTTTATTATCTCTGATTCCACCTTTTTCCCAATCTTGCCACCAAGATCTTCACGGAAACGCTCCCTTAAATCAACCGCAACCCCTTGCAGATTTTGTCTCAGAACAAGGGCAGCCTGCCTTAATTCTTCCTCTCTCCTGCTTTTGCCGGCCTCTATTTCAGCTACCCATTCCTCAGCCTCGGAAAGAATACCAGGAACAGCCCTCGGGTTCATCCCTTTGATCTTCAGTAGTCCTTCCTCCCTCATTGCGACAATTTTATCATAACTGTCAATACCCGATTCCACTAATCGCCTCGCTAAAACAGTTCCAACTCCTCTGAGCTTCATCAGCTTGTCCATCCGCTTCTTCATGCCTACCTCCTTATATTTCGCAACTAGTATAACATCAGCTAAAGGGAGGATCAATGGGGTTCCTGGTAATACCCTCTCCTGCGATATGTTTGTGAGGATTCGTCGCAGTTACGATTAAATGGCATTTTGCATAATTTTTGTGATATGAATTCCGGATAGAGTCGAGAGCAGATTTAACCCTCCCCCCTTGATCTGAAAACGTGCCTCTGGGAAAGGGATAAAAATGACACAACCGACCTTTTACTCAGGAGTGAATATGGAAAAAATAATTGCTGATATTTTTGCAAAAACTACGGACAATGAAGAAATAGTCGCTACAATCAGGACAATCTTGCAGCCAATATTGAATGAGCGTGAAGGCGATGACAACTATTTAAATAAACTCTCCTTTTGCACAGGCTATCAGATCAAAAAAGCGGAGATTCTTAAAACAATTATTTACAACAGCCTTGCGCATAATACCATCGGAATCGGTTTGGATAAAAAGCTGATAACGGAAAAAGTTGATGGAATTATTTCGTCTGAGGCTGATGTTAACATTTTAAATAAAACAACAGATTACTATCATTCAGAGGTTGTTTTTAAATCAAATGATGGAAAAAATGCTACCTATATAATGACTTGCATGAGATTTATCATACAGTCTTGCCTTATGCTCAGTTTCATCGAGTATCTGAGCAAGACGCAATCGAGCGCAATTTTTTCGGCGCCTCCGGATGACACCTTCGCAATTATTACCAGGGTAATAGAGAAATATACCCGTGATTTATTGGCAACTGTCTGAAACTGCGCGCAAACGATGCCCGCAAAACAGAAAAAGCGCCGTCAAGCGGCGCCTTTTCTGTTTTGCATTCTCCTTGAATAGACCTATTCCAGGGCGTCTTCTATCCTGATCAGATTTGTCTTTTCTGTAGTTATGGAGAGGCTGTCAATCTTCTCCAGCGCCTTTCTTACATCCATCTCCCGCGCCTCGTGGGTCATAATGACAATCGGCACAACCTCCCCCTTTTTGCTGGCAGACTGTACCATCGACTCTATGCTGATCCCGTTTTCGCCAAGAGCTCCGGATATTTTTGCTAGTATCCCCGGTTTGTCCACAACACTGAAACGGAGGTAATACTTACTGGAGGTCTCCCCAATCGGCTTTATCGGCAGCTCAATGATTTTATCATCCTGATAACCGAGAGGAGCGCTGCGCCTGCTTACCCCCACCATAATGTTACGGGCGATTGCCATAACATCACCGACAACTGCACTGGCGGTCGGCTCCATACCGGCTCCGCGCCCGTAAAACATTACAGTACCGACAAAATCACCGGTTATCCGGATGGCATTGAATACGCCATCTACGTCGGCCATTGGATAGTTGATAGGTATCATCGTCGGATGAACTCTCGCTTCAACCTTGTCCCCATCACGCTTCCCTATCGCAAGAAGCTTGATCTTGTAACCGAAATCCCTCGCATAATTGATATCTACGGCAGATATGGAACTGATCCCTTCGGTATAGATATCCTTTAAGTCGACCCTGGTCCCGAAGCATAGGGAAACAAGAATACAGAGTTTATGAGCAGTATCAGTACCATTGATATCAAAGGTGGGATCCGCCTCGGCATAACCTAGTTCCTGGGCCACTTTCAGAACGTCGTCAAAGTCCGCCCCCTCCTGGGTCATCCTGGTCAAAATATAGTTACATGTCCCGTTGAGGATACCGAGAACCGACCCAAAATTATTGGCAGCCATATTCCCCTTGATAGCGGAAAGCACGGGGATACCGCCACCGACAGCCGGTTCATAGCGGATCTCCACTCGCTTCCGGGCAGCTGCGGCAAAGATTTCCTCGCCATGAACAGCCAGGAGCGCCTTGTTCGCCGTTACGACATGCTTACCGTTTTCTATGGCCCGGAGAATAAATTCCCTGGCTGGTTTATAACCACCGATCAACTCGATTATTATCGATATTTCGGGGTCTGAGAGAACTTTTTCGACATCATCTGTAAGAATACCCGCTGCAAGCGGGACACCTCGATCGGCAGTCAGGTCCCGGTCTACGACATTTTTGAGTATAAGTTTTGCTCCGAGCTTTTCGGTAACAAGCGCACTATTCTGCAGCAACAGCTTGACAACGCCCGTGCCGATAGTCCCAAAGCCAAGTATTCCTACCTTTATCTCTTTCATTACATTCCTCCTGCATTCATAATTTCTAATTCATTCACAATACAAAAGAATTCTAGGATTTGTCAGGCAGCGCAGTGGCAATTTCATCGAGAATTCCGTTTACAAATGCAGGAGATTCTTCAGTGCCGAACTTCTTTGCTATTTCTATTGCCTCGTTGATAGTGACATTCTTCGGTATATCGATCCGGAAGATTAGTTCATAGGTAGCAAGACGGAGAATGGAGAGATCAACCTTCGGCATTCTGGATCTTGCCCAGTTTTTAGATGTTTCCTCTATCGTACGATCTATCCTGGAAAGGTTCGCTGCGACACCTGCCACCAGTTCTTCCGCAAAATCGATTACGTCAAAATCATCGCTCACCTCACCTGAAAAATGGAGCAATGAAGGGTGTCCATCGGCAGGATTCAGTTCCTGGGCATATAAAGTCTGAACTGCAAGCTCACGCCCTCTTCGACGGGTTCCCACTATTTCAATCCTTTGAAAAGATTTACCGACTCTATTGCGGTCATTGCAGCATCAAAGCCCTTGTTGCCTGACTTTGTCCCGGCCCTTTCAATAGCTTGTTCGATACTGTCCGTGGTCAAAACCCCAAAGATCACCGGAACTCCGGTTGCAAGAGATACATGAGCTACCCCTTTGGAAACTTCCGAGGCAACGTAGTCGAAATGCGGAGTCGAACCGCGAATTACAGCGCCAAGACAGATTATAACCTCATACTTCCCGATTCCGGCCATTTTTTGGGCTGCAAGGGGGATTTCAAATGCTCCGGGCACTCTGACTACATCGATATCTTTGTCTTCCGCACCATGCCTGAGGAGCGCATCAAGCGCGCCCTCAAGGAGACGTTCGCTGATAAAGCTGTTAAATCGGCTTACAAGTATACCGACTTTAAGCCCGTTGGCGTTCAAATTACCTTCGATAAAATTAGGCATGACCTCTCCCCGCTATTCTTGTGATTTGGCGATTCAGTAAAAACATTTCATCGACCTCTTGGAAAGTATCAGACATTACCTCAAAAGTTTTCCAGTAAATGCCCCATTTTTTCCCGTTTGGTTTTCAGGTATTTGATATTACATTTCGTAGGTTCTATCTCGATAGGCACTCTCTCGATGATATCTATGCCATAACCTTCTAGGCCTACCATTTTTTTAGGATTATTTGTCATGAGACGGATTTTTTTTATACCGAGGTTGACCAGTATCTGCGCGCCGATACCGTAATCGCGCATGTCCGCCTTAAAGCCGAGTGCAATATTCGCTTCCACGGTGTCCTTCCCCGCATCCTGCAGTGAATAGGCCCTCAATTTATTGGTCAATCCGATGCCGCGACCTTCCTGACGCATATACAGGATTACCCCCTTCCCTTCGGCCTCTATAATTTCCATGGCATGCTGCAACTGGTCCCCGCAATCGCATCGGCAACTGCCGAAGACATCACCGGTAAGACACTCGGAGTGAACCCTTACAAGTATTGTTTCATCGCCTTTCACATCCCCTTTGACCAAGGCCAGATGCTCGAATTTGTCTACGTCGTTTTCAAAGGCAATCGCCTTGAAATCGCCAAACCGGGTTGGCAGCTGAGCCTCCGTGGCCCTGCGGACAAGTGATTCATTTTTCATCCGATAAGCGACCAGATCGGCAATGGTAGTTATTTTAAGGTCGTGCTGCTTCGCAAATTTTCTAAGTTCCGGCAATCTAGCCATGGTTCCATCATCATTCATGATTTCACATATTACCCCGGCAGGCGTTAATCCGGCAAGCCGGGCCAGATCAACAGAACCTTCCGTCTGACCGGTCCGGACAAGCACTCCACCAGTACGGGCACGCAAGGGGAAAACATGTCCTGGACGAGCAAGGTCTTCCGGTTTCGCCTGATCGGCGACAGCTGCCAGGATAGTACAGGCCCTGTCTGCTGCGGAAATACCGGTGGTAACCCCTTTTTTTGCCTCTATAGATACGGTGAACGCCGTGCTGAAGGAAGAGGTGTTGTTGGTCACCATTGGATTAAGGCGCAAATGATCGCATTTTTCTTCAGTCAAAGTGAGGCAGATCAATCCTCGCCCGTGTTTTGCCATGAAATTGATCGCTTCCGGCGTAACCATCTCGGCAGCCATGGTAAGATCACCCTCATTTTCCCTATCCTCGTCATCCACAAGGATCACCATTTTCCCCTGTTTTATATCCTCTATGACTGATGCTATTGATGCTGTCGGCATGGTTTTCAAGACCTCATACAATTTATTGAATTCTGGAAACGTTTATTCGTCTGACAGGAACAGAGAGCGACTGCTGATCGTAATGGATAATGTTCATATAGCTGCCAGCAGCTTTCACCGGCAGTCCAAGGGGGTGAATAGATACGCTTGAATTAAAACAGCTCTTCACTATATCAGAAATTTATATATTAATGTACTAAAACCTTCACCATCTGAAAGCTTTTTTACTCCCTTTTCCCATTTGAAAAAGGCTTCAGATCAACTTAATAAATTTATTGACGGAGGGGAGAATAAGGTCGATCATTCTGTGAAACCTCGACTTTACGCAAAAAAATGTCCCCTTTTTTTCTTGACATCCACCACAATATTATTTATATAGTAACGCGCTTAGTGATAAGCGCTCTTTTACAGCGAAGTGGCCTCATTACTGCTTTGAATTTTGAATCTGCTTAACAGTACTTTATTGTATATGAGTTTGGCGGTGTAGCTCAGTTGGTTAGAGCACACGGCTCATATCCGTGTTGTCCGGGGTTCAAGTCCCTGCACCGCCACCATTGAAAGTCCGGTAACGTCCGGGCAAGAGCAAAAGGCCCTTAAAAACAGGGCCTTTTCTTTTTGTATTGACGAGTAAAGGGAGTTTTGGTTTGATCCTATCCAAGGTTTTTGTTGGCATGTTTGACATGTAAAACTCCCGACTATTTAATATCCTCTCTTTCTTCTCAAAAACCGGTAAGTTCAAGAAAATAGTTGTAGCCCGTTAGCTAACAGGCTACTATTACCTCTGGAATCGGGGGGGGGGTGAGACGCTGAATAGTTCCGCAAAATTACACTGTTAGCAGGAGCACGGATAAAGCGATGAAGAAAGAATATACCGTCATTATCGAGCAGGATGAAGACGGCTACTATATGGCAGATCTGCCTGAGCTTTACTGTTACCATACCCAGGCAAAATCGCTAGATGTAACAACGCTCAATAGAATGAGGAGGTTAGTATGAAAAAAATTTTTGGCACTATGATGCTTGTATTCTGTTTTGCTCTTCTCTCTCATGCTGATGATAACCCATTGCCGAAGCCTGATGTCCTGGGTGAAGAGAGTGTCTCCATGACGAAGGGCTTTTCTTCCTATGACACGATAATTATAAATGACCTGAATATGGATCAGGCTGAATACTCCAGGGTAGATGCCGAGGAAAGAAAAAAGATAGAGTCGATGAAACCGACGTTGAACACAATTTTTACATCCACAATTGCCAATGAGCTGAAAAGCAGGAAGTTGTTCAATAATGTCAAAATCAATGCCAAGCCTGAGGGGAACGAATTGATCTTCGATGCTACGGTTAATGAATTCAATGCTGGGAGCAGGGCGCTTACCGCTTTAATCGGATTTGGCTCCGGCAAGGTTCATATGGTGATTACCGGCAGATTCACCGACGCAAAAACCGGAAAAGAGCTTGCATCATATAAGGATCAGGAGGCCGGTGGTTTTTTTGGCTCTCAGGATTTAGGCGGCTTTGAAGGGAAGTTTCCGGCATTTGTTGCAGGAATCGCAAATCTGACAGTCGATTTTGTGCAAAAGCTCTACAATTAGCTTGACTATTTTTCGATTTAACCCGGAATATTCAAAGAATGTACTTTAGAAAGGCTCCCATAACGGGAGCCTTTTTCTGCTACTTCAAGCTCATTTCTCTACAGCCGATAAACTCACCCTTCCCGTTCAGACAATATCGCCCCGCTACGTTTCATTTCGCCGAGAGGAGCAACGAAACAGACTAAGATTGATGCCTACGCAAAAAAGGACTATGCGGTTTGAGGCGTGAAGTTTCTAATTCGATAATTATCAGGGAATTTACTGGATAGTTCTCGGAAATAGTCCCGTAGTTGTAAAATATGCTCTTTGACAACGCCAACAAAACGG
>CAIWTU010000041.1 GCA_903915655.1 uncultured Geobacter sp. | reverse complement strand
TCTCACCCAGAATTTCTTCGGGGGTTTTGTAATGTTTGAGTAGTTCGTCGATTACGTCGGTGTTAATGGTCATGTAAACTCCTTAGGGTGACTTGGTGTACCCACTAATGGCCATTTACACAAACCTTTTTACACCCTCGTATAATCCGTATAATCCGTATAATCCGTATAATCCGTATAATCCGTCAAATCCGTCAAATCCGTCAAATCCGTCAAATCCGTCAAATCCGTCAAATCCGTCTGCTGATTTTGAATTTAAGAGGTTTTAGATGGCAAACACAAAACTCGAATTAACCTGGATCGGCAAGGATAAACAGCCGAAGCTGGAACCCAGGATTCTGATAGAATACCCGGACAAGTCATACGGCGACCGTAATACCGAGAATATGCTGATCTTCGGGGATAATCTGTTGGCGTTGAAGGCACTGGAGCAGGAATTTACCGGGCGAATTAAATGCATTTGTATAGACCCACCGTACAATACTGGCAGCGCCTTTGAGCATTATGACGACGGGGTTGAACATTCGCTGTGGCTCTCTTTAATATGAGATCGATTTGAAATTCTTTGGAAATTGCTCCATAAGGATGAGGTGTAAAGGCGGGCACCCGCAAGAAAACCATGGGCACCCGCAAGGGGATGCCCCTACATAATCGTAATCACCCGTAGGGGCATCCCCTTGCGGGTGCCCGGTTTTGCGGGTGCCCTGGTTTTGGTGTCGATTTAAAGACGGGCGATCACAAGGATCGCCCCTACGGCAGGTCGCCGGCTTTGAAGCCCATATGGCTGATGATGCCTCATGAAGTTCGAAAGGGGGATCTCCTTCACCCTGAGCAGCAGGTAAAAGTGGTCCGATAAAAGCGCCCACGCAAGGCATTCGGTCCCCGAGCTGCCTAAATATCCTTCCTCCCGATAAGCCCTTTCACCGCCCCGAGAATATCGGCTGGCATAATCATCGTTTTAGTATTGTTTGACGATGCCAGCTTGCGGAAGCTTTCTATGTAACGATCGCCCAGAAGGAAGAGAGCGGGGAGTTCATTACTTGCGATCGCTTCCCTGATATTGGTAATTGCTTCAGCGGATGCCTTCGCCAGACAAATCTGAGCCTCAGCCTCCTTGCGAGCGGCCAGCAGGCGTCCCTCAGCCTCCAGTACCGCCGCCTCCTTCTGCCCCTCGGCCTCAAGAATGACGGCCTGCTTTAGACGCTCGGCCCCGGCCTGCTTTTCCATCGCCTCCTGCATGGCGCCCGATGGCCTGATATCCTGGATTTCCACCGATTTTACAACCAGGCCCCAGTCCGTTACCTCGTTGGAAATCTGCTCCTTGAGCAAAGCCTTGATCCTGTCCCGGGAAGAGAGGGCATCGTTCAGGGTCATGCTCCCGATTATCGCTCGCAAATTGGTCATGACCATGTTTTTTATGGCATAGCGGTAATCGGAAATGCCGTATACTGCTTTCACAGGGTCAACGACCTTTACGAATGTGATAGCTGTACAGAGAATCACTGCATTATCCTTGGTAATCGCCTCCTGCTGCTCGATATTGAGCGGCTCGTCCTTTGTCAGAACTGTATAGGCCACCAGATCCATATAGGGGATGATGATGCTGAGGCCCGGTTTCAGGGTCGCATAATACTTGCCGAGGCGTTGTACAACATATTCATGCCCCTGCGGCACCGTCTTGACTCCGGCCAGAAGGGTTACCACTACGATAACTACTAACACCAGCGTAATTGAGAGAAACATGGCAATCTCCTTTCGTACAGAATAGTAGCCTTTAAACGTTCTTCCGAACCTTCAGCTTTGACCCCAACACATCGACAATTGAGCATCTGTCACCAACAGCGAGACTCTCATCTGATATGAACTCCCAGACGTCATCACCCAGGACGGGGACCTGAAAACGTACCTTGCCCGAAGGGAAATCGCCGGCTTTTACCGAGGCAACTATGCCGGTTTCCCCAAATACGGCTTCCTTGCTCTGTCCGGCGCCGGTTTTGAGCTTCCAATGCCTGAGGATACCGAACCAGCCGACAGCGAAAAAAATCGCAGACAAGGTGGCAAACAGTCCGAGCTGGGAGGCAAGGTCCATGACCCAGTAGGCGACGATACCCGTAATGATGGCGGCAATGCCAAACCAGATGATAACGAAGGAGGGCGCCAGAATCTCAAGGACAATCATTGCCGCGCCTGCGGCAAGCCACCACCAGTAATCCATTGTACGCCTCCGCGCAACCCCTTGATTTCCTAGTCAGGAGAAAAATCCCCCTCGTTCCCCATCCTCTAGGTACGATTGCCCAACGCCAAGCTTATCTTATACAATAACGGGCAAGCTCGAATTTGCAAGGGTAATTTTTTGTTTTCTTCCATCTCTTTGAATAACAGAACAATCAACCTGGATTCGAGCCTCCCAATCAGGAATGATCTCACCCTCTTTTCCAGAATTCAACCTTGCTATGATTGTTTCTCTCCTGGAGTCTGGTACAAATTCAATCCCCTATCTGCCGTCATCCGGGTTCGTTGTTCCATAAAACCGCCGGAGGGAAACGCCCCCAAAATCTTTAGATAAATTGCATTTTTTACTGTTTCAGGATAGACTTGATTTCCATCCAGTTGAAAAATCTAATCAGTTGTTGTCCGGAAAGGGCTTTTTGCCCTGGTAGAGTCAATCTGCGGGCCTCTTCGTGCGACGTACCGATGTGTGTCTCAGCCGAATCCCCTGTTTTTCCTGCCAGAGCAAAAAACTTCCCTTCCGGTTCAGAACCCGGCTTTTTCTAATCCTCACTTATTGGATGGAGACCAAAAATCCTAAACAGACCGGAGGCAGTTATGCGCAAACCGTATGGACAAATGTTGAAAATGCTTCTATGCATCTCTTTCTGTACTCTTTTTATGGCCGGGGAAGCTTATGCTAAAGCAGTCCTTCCTGATTTTGTCGAACTAGCGGCAAAAAACAAGCCCGCTGTAGTAAACATAAATACTTCCAAGGTGGTACAGCCCCAGCTGCAGCAAGATCGTCCATCCCCCCAGAAGAGTGCAAATCCGTTTGATGATTTTTTTGAACGGTTTATTGATAGGACGCCGCAACGTCCTTATACCGCACGCAGCCTCGGGTCGGGTTTAATAATCAGCGAAGATGGCTACATCCTGACCAATTACCACGTGATAGCCGGAGCCGACGAGGTGAAGGTCAAGCTTTCCGATTCCCGCGAGTTCAAGGCCCAGGTGAAGGGGGGGGACGAAAAGCTCGATATCGCCCTCCTCAAGATCGATGCAAAGGAGAAGCTTCATGTAGCGCCTCTTGGCAACAGTGACGCTCTCGAGGTAGGCGAATGGGTGATGGCGATAGGTAACCCTTTCGGCCTCGGCCAGACCGTAACCACCGGGATTGTCAGTGCAAAGGGAAGAGTTATCGGTAGCGGACCATACGATGATTTTATTCAGACTGATGCCTCCATCAATCCCGGCAATTCAGGCGGCCCCCTGTTCAATACCGGTGGCGAAGTGATTGGTATCAATACCGCTATAGTCGCAGCTGGTCAAGGTATCGGTTTTGCCATTCCGGTCAACATGGTCAAGGAGATTATTCCCCAGCTGAAAGAGAAAGGTAAGGTTTCGCGCGGCTGGTTCGGAGTTGTAGTGCAACCTGTCACCCCTGAACTTGCGCAATCTTTCGGCCTCGCCGATATAAAAGGGGTACTGGTTTCCGAGGTTATAAAAGATAGCCCGGCAGAAAAGGCCGGCCTGAAAAGTGGCGATCTAATCATTGAATTCGACAGGAAACCGATCCATGAGATGAATGAATTGCCCCGAATTGCGGCCAATATGCCGGTAGGGAAAAAAGCGCTGGTCAGGATACTCCGAAACGGTAAAGCTGAAGAAAAAACTGTAGTAATGGAGCAGATGAAAGAAGGTGAAGCCGGAGTGGCGGCAATTATCCAGGAAAAGCTCGGCATGGTTGTCACGGAACTCACCGGCGAACTGGTGGCCAAGTTCGCCTTGAAAGAGACATCAGGGCTTCTTGTGGCAAAAGTAAAACCGGGTGGGGCTGCAGAAGCGGCGGGTTTGGCCCCGGGAGATGTCATCCGGCAAGTGGACAGCACGCCGATAACCACAATCGCTGATTTTGTAAACGCTGTAACTCCACATGCAAAGGGGAGCGTCCTGAGATTTTTTCTGCGGCGCGGGAGCACATCCCTTTATGTGGCACTGAGGATTAATTAAATAATTCCGGTAAGTTTTCCCCGAAAGGGGAAGAAGCTCAAAAAAAGAATAGCCCCATGCTGGGAGAACACGGGGCTATGCAGAAGGAGGCTGCAAAAACAGTAGTTGGTTATATACGACAATATATAACAATATGCAACAAAAAAATGACAGCCTGCAAAAATTAAGTAAAACCTCAGGGAGGACATGTGCTGCAGATAAAATTCGGTACTGACGGCTGGCGGGGTGTTATAGCCAAAGAATTCACTTTTGACAACCTCGCGCTGGTGGCGCAATCCACCATTGATTATCTGCTGGCGGAAGGCTTGGCGGAGAAAGGTCTGGTTGTCGGCTACGACCGGCGCTTCCTCTCGCGCAGATTTGCCGAGCGGGTGGTCGAGGTGGCGGCAGGGAACAACATCAAGGTATATTTGACAAATGATTATGTCCCGACCCCGGCGGTCTCCTGGGCGGTGCGGCGCCTTGGCGCGGGGTGCGGCATAATGATTACGGCCAGCCATAACCCCCCGGAATATAATGGCTTCAAGATCAAAGAGTCTTTTGGCGGTTCGGCTAGACCAGCCACAACCAGGGTGGTAGAAGAGATAGTGGCAAAGAATATGGAGAGCGGGAGAAAGATCCTGGAGATCCCCCTGGAAGAGGCCTTTGCCAATGGAATGGTCGAGCTGATCGAGGCGAAAGAGGCGTATTTTGCCCAACTCGCCGGCTATGTTGATCTGGAGTTGATCAAACAGGCCCGCATTCCGGTAATTGCAGATCCGATGTTTGGAGCAGGTTGTGGCTGTTTGCGGGAGCTCTTACCTGAAACCGATGAGATCCACTCAGGCGAAAACCCCTCTTTCGGCGGGCAGCCGCCAGAGCCGACCGAAGAACATCTGACCGAACTTGCCGCGCTGGTTCGGAGTGGGAAATATCGGGTAGGGCTTGCCCTGGATGGAGACGCGGACCGGATCGGCGCGGTCGACGAAACGGGTGAGTTTTTCTCTTCCCATCGGATATTTACCGTGATTCTTCGCCATCTGTACGAGCGGAAAGGTCTGCGTGGGGGGGTTGTAAAGACCGTTTCCACTACGGGGATGATCGACCTTCTTTGCTGTAAATACGGACTTGAACTGCATGAAACCCCCATCGGGTTCAAGTATATCTGCGAATTGATGCTTGGCAACGATATCTTGATGGGGGGGGAAGAGTCCGGAGGGCTCGGAGTAAAGGGGCATATACCGGAACGGGACGGAATCCTGATGGGGCTTCTTCTTCTTGAGGCGATGGCCATGAGCGGAAAGGGGCTACGACAGCTTCTGGATGAAACCATGAAGGAAATCGGTTATTTTTACTATCGCCGGATTGACCTTGCCATAGGAAATGTCGCCAAAGAGAAGCTGGTTGCCTGCCTTAAAGGGGGCGGGATTAAACAGATTGCCTCCATGGAGGTAGTGAGGGAAAATTTCATGGACGGATTCAAGTACATCTTCGCCGATGGCGCCTGGTTGTTGATCCGCCCCTCCGGCACCGAGCCGGTGCTGCGCCTTTACTGTGAGGCAAATCATCCCGCGGTTGTGGAACAGCTCCTTGGCGCTGCACGGGAAATTGCCGGGGTTTGACAATGGCGCCTCCCCTTCGACAAACCAAAAAAAAAAAAAAAGGGGGGGGGGGGGGGGGGGGG
>CAIWTU010000040.1 GCA_903915655.1 uncultured Geobacter sp. | reverse complement strand
TCTCACCCAGAATTTCTTCGGGGGTTTTGTAATGTTTGAGTAGTTCGTCGATTACGTCGGTGTTAATGGTCATGTAAACTCCTTAGGGTGACTTGGTGTACCCACTAATGGCCATTTACACAAACCTTTTTACACCCTCGTTGTGATTGACCGGATGGACGAAGCACGATGCGAATATAGTTTATTCATGCTGTAGCCTATTATTATAGTAAATTTTCTTGAGAGTCGTCGGTGGAACTCCCAGGTAATACATTAACATTATCAGTCGATTGCGGAATGAGCGTAATAATATTCCTTCGCGTAGCCATCTTCGAGCAGAGGTTAATACGCTTTTGTTCACCATTACAATACGATGCCCTTGCAGCTTCAAACGCTTCATAATGTCAACATCCTCAAGAATGGGGAGTTCTCTAAACCCGCCAATTTCCCGGAATACATTTGAACGTATGAAGATTGCCTGATCGCCATATGGTATCCCGCTCAGAAAGCACCTTATAACTGTTCCTGCTTCTATGATGCGAAATAACATTCCGGTAGCGTCAATGCCAAGGCGGAAAGCTCCAGCAGATTTTTTTACCCCCAGTGACTTTCTTATCGATTCCGGCCAACCTTCGGGCAGCGTTGTGTCAGCGTGAAGAAAAAGTAGTATTGGCGCAGTTGCATGCTTTGCACCTGTATTCATCTGGACAGCTCTTCCGAGAGGCGATGTCAGTTGAAGCACCTCTTCCCTCTGGATCTGTTTACAACTACTTCTTTCAGGATCTCCGTCGATCACTACTACTTGAATCGTCGTGCCAAGGGCCGATAAAAAAAGGTTTTCAACAACCTCTGCCGTATCTTTTTCATTATAAACTGGAATAATTACTGAAATATCAGGTAGCATCGGTTATCACATCATGGCAAAACATTGAGTCGAAATTTATTTTAATTTGTAACGTCTGCTTTCGAGAAATACAGATTTCAAATGTTATTGCGGTAATATTGATAATCATTGCGCCGTAAAAGGTGATAGCTTCACTTCACGGAATGAATCCATCGGTAGAACAACTAATACGATTGTCATACAAGAACAGAGAGCGCAATTTATACATGAAAAAGTCTATAGAGATATTGCTTCCTCTAATATTTCTCACCGTCTGCTTACTTCTGACTTTTCAGGAAGATTTACGCCTTGCGGTACCACTTCTTATTGGGGTTACTGCATTTCTGGCAGTTTTGCTTGCACTAATAGCCCATTATGAAGTGCCAAATATCAATTTGAAACCGGTAACAATAATCGTCGTTGCCTTATTGCTAAGATTAATGTTTTTGCTGCAGCCACCACAACTATCTGACGATATATACAGATACCTTTGGGACGGCACAGAGTTGCTGAAAGGTATCAATCCCTATGCGTACGCTCCCTCCAGAGTAACTCCACCAGTTGAAATGCAAAAAATCCACGCACAGATCAATCACCCGAAGTATGTAACGATATATCCTCCTGCGGCCCAATTGGTATTCGCTGCCGGTGCCACTCTGGGTGGGACCGTCACTGGCTTGAAAACGCTTCTGATAGCAATCGATTTGTTCTTGTGCTGGCTATTAATGATGGTGCTAAAACAACTTGAAATGCCGGTCTGGCACGCAGTACTTTACGCATGGAACCCACTCCCTGTAATAGAGATCGCCAGTTCCGGACATGTTGACGGGGCAGGTTTGGCCATGCTGACAGGCGCATTGCTCCTTCTATTACCCAAAAGAGACTGTTGCCCGACTCCCGTGAAAAATATAATGTCCATTATGCTGTCCGGAGCGCTATTGGCAGGCGCCGTTCTGGTCAAACTTTTGCCACTGATACTCTTTCCGATATTTTTTATATTGGTTCCCGGCAACAGAAGGCTTCTGTTTATCTCAACTTTCATCGCTACCTTGGCAGCTTTGGCTCTGCCCTTCATTCCTGACTTGCCCAATATGCTTACCAGCCTGAAGGTATATGCCTATAACTGGGAGTTTGCAGGCTTTGCATTTTCTACCATGAGAACTCTCACCGGTTCGGGTTCGCTTGCCCGGATGATTGTTCTCGGTACTTTTTTAATTATTTCTTTAGCTGTTCTTGTCAGGCTTCAAAGATCGCTCCAGAATTCTCCAGAGACCGTTGAAAGAAATCGCATAATCATTTCGGCATGCTACGCGACTGTGATGGCATTTCTGCTCCTCACCCCAACACTACAGCCTTGGTATGTTCTTTTCTTGGCAGTATTCCTGCCATATTGTGCAGGTCCGGCAGGGATGGTACTGTGCTGGGCCGTATTTCTTACATACCAGGTGCAAATCGACTATTTTATTTTAGGTAAATGGCTCGAAAACCCTCTAGTGTCTGCCGCAGTATTTCTAGCCCCGGTAACTGCTGGAATATTGGCTTTACTATGTAAAAGGCAATGCTGCAAGGGTGAGGCACTTGACCTTGAGCAATTCAATTGACTTATCGAAAAGCCTCTCCATGTCCGGTAGGTGAGAAAGTTCCGGCACAACCTGTATGTACCGTACAATTCCGTCCCTACCTACCAGCACCACTGAGCGTGCCAGCAGTTTGTTCTCGTCGATAAGAAGTCCAGTAGAAAGACCGAAGGCTCCGTCTTGATAATCTGAAAGATATGTGAGATTCGTAAGTTTGCTCTCTTCTGCGAATCGTTTCTGAGCAAACGGCAAATCACGACTGATCACAACCCTCACGACATCTTGCGGTAATTTTGCACCCTGTTCACCCAGATAATGTGTTTGGTTTTCTCAGACCTTGCTGTCGAGTGATGGCACAATGCTTAACAGCAGGACTTTCCCTTTAAACTGGCTAAGATTAACCTTCTTGAGGGAAAACGCATCGATCAAGGGCTTCGATGGTAAAGGGGAGCCTATTGAAATCGCAGACCCTATCAGTTTGCGTTTTTCTCCTCTTTGCTCTATTGAAGTGCCAGGAATAGATGATTTTAGATCAATGGGGATTACAGCCGTTGCAGGGATGTCCTTTGGAACCACTTTTGAGGGTAGATCCGTACACCAGCCCTCATGAATAAACAAAGCTGAAATAAGCAATGATATAAAAACCATTTTTCTCATTTGTTCGCTCCTTTCAATCTATTCCGCTGCTGATCTATGCTAACAACGACTAATCGGAAATTGTAAGCAGATTTTTTACATGGCGTGATACAGATCCCACCACCTGCTTCCATTTGTGAAATGAGTTCAGATTTTTCAGGAAGAAGAGAGTCCGTGAAGGTTTCAAGCCCATGCGGAAGAAAGTCTTGGCAGCTATTGCATGCAATTCACCCGAGGAAACTTGAGACAGGTCATTACATGCATTCTGAAAGGCGCAATCGGTAAATCGCCTGGTTATGTGCGAAGGTAGCTGCTCAAACAGCTCTGATCCCGGCAGCGGAACAAACACTGAAATAGCTGCAACATCTATGTCCAGTGAAAGGGCGAGGTTAACAGTTTGATCAATCTCCTCTCGTGTTTCATTGGGAAAGCCGATCATAAAGAAGCCGCCGACATTGATGCCATTGCGTTTGAGTAGGGCGATTTTTTCAGGAAGCTGCGCGAGATTGAGCCCTTTTTTTATCTCGCGTTGTATGCGGTGGCTGCCGGTTTCGATCCCAAGGAAAGCAAAATGGCAACCGCTCTTTCCCATCCACTCCGCAACCTCGGCATCGACATTTTGCGCTTTTACTCCGTTGGGGCAACTCCAGGAGATTTTAAGATCACGATCAATTATTCCCTTGCAGATTTTAATTATCCGCTCTCTGTCCTGAATGCAGTTGCTGTCGACAAACTGTATTTCCCGAATGCCATGATTCCTTACCAACGACTCAATTTCATCGAGGACATGTTCGGGAGATCTGGCGCGGTAGCGACGACCTTCAATCAGGTGGATTGCACAATAGGTACAATGGGACGTACAGCCTCGAGCAGTAGTTATTCCGGCCAGCGGTGCTTTTTTTGAGTAAAAGACATTGAAGGGAACATGGGTTTCCTCTGGTCTCAAGAGGTCCCAGGCAGGCCACCCGAGAGCATCCAAGTCATCTATCACGTCAACAGAGTTGCATCGTACTTCCCCATTGGATTGCCACATAAGCCCGGGGATACTTTTCATGTCGTCATCAGAGGGCTTAAAGTCGGTTTTTAGAAACGTTTCCACAAACTGAGGAAAACTTCGATCCGCTTCCCCCGCGAAAGCGTATTTAAGACCTGGGAACTGTGAGAATATTGTTTCCTTGGCCCCAGATACGTGCGGCCCGCCTAAAACTATCGGAAGTCTTGGAAGTGTCGAGAGAAGTGCATCGTATAACTGACGGCAAGCTAGCAGATCGGCGGTCATCACCTTGATGCCCACGATATCGGAGTCACTCTGTCTGATGGTTTCAATTGAACTCGACAGTTGCCACCCCTTGGTATCAGGGACATGGATTATTGGGGTGAAACCGGCATTCCTAAGCCCTGTTGCCAGATACCCGAGACCGATATCCGGAAACCGGTAGCTCACCAGGTTTAATTGCGGGCGGGTCAACATCACGCGCATACTCTATCTCCTACATTCCAATTCAATAATATTTTCCCCCAAGATAGTCGCGCACTTCTTTAACAAAGCTGAGTGGACTCTGTCTGTATGGGTAAATTCTGAATCTGAGACAATAACCTTTCCAAAATCTATCGACAAAATCGAACCACTTCCGGAGCGGTAGTTTAATAAAACGGCGTACGACACCAACCGGCAGATTGAGACTAACGCTCAGTACAAATAGCCCCCTCAGCCTGCCACGGACGGCGACAATGGTGTCAAACCTACACATTTGACAAAAACAGATAAATCAACAGCGAATTGCCAGAGATGGCGAGGGAAAAAGCTGCGGCGATATATCTTAAAATGACAGAAGCACAGATTGTCTTAGCCGTAGAGAAAAAAGAACTCTCTGAGGTGAAACAAGATGTCAAAAAAATATAAAAGCTGAGCATTTGCAGCATTACATGAGTCTATGAGCGGTTTGCATGATATAGGCATTATACCGGCCAAAACGATGAGGCAGTTTACGAGTCATGCCTCACGCCTGTCAAGGCCATGCCTCCGGAACAGATTATTGAGGTTAGAACCAAGGCCGGGGTGAGCCAAGCAGTCTTTGCTAAATATGGTTCTTCAGCTGAATCGGTGAAGGCATAGTGGTTCTGGTAGTTTCCCAAGTGTATGATACAAGGCTATTTTTAGACATTCAGGCGATTTGAACCCATATGCTTTTCTGATAGTCAGTTTTGCCTTGAGGTTTAAACCCT
>CAIWTU010000039.1 GCA_903915655.1 uncultured Geobacter sp. | reverse complement strand
TCTCACCCAGAATTTCTTCGGGGGTTTTGTAATGTTTGAGTAGTTCGTCGATTACGTCGGTGTTAATGGTCATGTAAACTCCTTAGGGTGACTTGGTGTACCCACTAATGGCCATTTACACAAACCTTTTTACACCCTCTTCTGCATCGGAATATTTATTTACTAATCCAGCGACCAATAATTGTCTCGGGTTAAATAAATGGTGCCAATATGTCCAGCCACGTGCTCTAATTAAGTCAAGACCTTGATAACGGGGTGGACCTCCCACCTCAATACGCATATCTGGAATCCATCCTTTGGATTGCCAGTCAATTATATGTTCAGCAATGTAATCCTTAACGATTTGTTCACGTATTACATCATCTGGAGTTACAGCCCTAAATTCAAAGTCATCACCCTTGCCGGATTTTTTTGGGCGATTCCATTGGATGCAATAAAGACGTTCTTGGAAAATATCATCTTGTTTGGGTATAAAATCAGATTTCCCCCAAAGTCGTAACTTGTTTTCTGTGCTACCATTTGTGTTGCGGTAATCTCCGCGTAAAGTTGAAATCTTTGTGCGATACTCAACCCCATTAACAGAATGAACCATATATGTATCTTGTCCACGTGTTTCAGAGCGTATAGTTCCATTTTTTTCAGCTGACATAAGTTCATCATTTGAAACGCCGTTAACAATTACAATGTCATATCTTTTATTGATATTATCAGGAACTAATTTAGCAATAACATTTATCAATTTGCCGGTCCTTGGTTTACTTATAACAAGACTAGGTAAAAGAGGAACTTTCCATCCAGTTTGTGGACATGTTGCTTCAAAACAATATAAAAATACTTTTGCCACTAGCCCTTCATTATTTACTTCAACGCCGAGATTTTCTATTTCAGATTGTATCTTGTGTATAAGAATCTTTTGTTTATTTTCTAACAAGACTCTCTTTTCATTGGAACAACCAATAATGTTAAAACTTCCCCAATTAAGCATGCATGCTATTGGATTCAAGTCAGAAGCATAAACATCACATCCAAGTCTTGCAGCTTCAAATGGAATTTGACCAGACCCAGCGAATGTATCTCCAACTCTGGGACGATGCCCAAAACGCATTACCCCTAATTGTTCAACTAGTTCTGGGAAAGAATAGGCGTTAGTACCTAGATGTTGGTTAACATCCTGCCAAATATGATTATGAATTATACTGATTACCTCTTCAGGTCTCTTTGAATTACTTACCTTTTCTTTATATGACAGTGAAGGAAGTGCTTTAGCTTCAATTTTTCTTCGCTCTAGTTCAGTAATATCTTCCCGCCAACTTATATCCATATTTTCATAGTCTGAGATATTGAATGGGGAAGATATTGGGAGGGCAAATCCAGGAGGGATTTTAAAGTAATCGTATATATTATCGATTTTTACTTTTGATAATATTTCTTGAATTCGTGGACGCTTGGAAAAACGAACAACAAAAGATTCATCATCCATGCCCATTAATTTTTCATAAATTTCCAAATCTCTCTTTAAGTTTGATGTTGTAGGTAATAGACAACCTAATATACATGCTTTATTGAGAATTAGAGGTTTTCTACCTTTCCAAAAACTTCCAAGGGGAGTTAATGTTTTGCCACTTCCTGCCATTTGCTCTTTATAAGCTTCTACAGAAACCTTTTGCGATGGGAAAATTGTTTCAATCAGCGCCGGAGCATCTCTTAAAGAAAAAGGGACAATTTGCTTCTTATCAGTCATCATCAAACTCCAAACAACGATAGGTTATCTTCATCAACAACCGGGCGACGGCGCTTTACCGTCTTCTCTCCGGCTTTGCCATCCGACAGGGCATAGAGCAGGGCTTTCCGCCAGCCACGGTCGCCATCTTCCGCAAGTCCGGCTTCCGCGGCAGTCATGGAAAACAGCCACCAGCGTTCTTCAGGGCGCAACGAGACCCACTTGCTGCATACGACCGGGTATTTATCTTCGTCGGCGTTTTCAACCGCCCAAGCCAAAATGCAAAGCTCTTTCCCCAGTAGCCGGTCAACCTTGGTGGCCTCTTTGCCTGTCCCAACTCGCCAGCGCCCAGTCAGGAGTTTCTTGGTTTTCAGGCGTTCGTTGAAATTTTTCCGGGCGGTTTCCGCGATGGCAGACCAGGCTTTACGGGGGAGAACCACCCTTACCTCTTCATAAGGCAGACCGCTGTCGCCACCCTTTAGCCCAAAGTCCTCGATAATCCGGACTGCATCACTCCGTGAGGCAGGTATTTCAACCTTAAATATATGGGCACCGTATTCATCCGGAGCGCCAAAATCTGTGAAAAGGTACTTATCCATTACTGCTCAACTTCCTCTTGTTTGATGTCGATACCCAAGCTATCCGCAAACTGTTTCAGGTCATGGCCGGAGTGGAAATTGGCCTTGGCGAAGGTCAGCGTGATAGGGGTAGTGGCATCAAATTTGGTCAGGACGGTTTCAAGAACCGACTCGATATACTCTGCGTCTACCTGGATGTCTCCAAACATGACCGTGACAGCCTGGCTACCTTGGCCAATCTGGAGAGTGACCCGCTCGAAGTTGACGCTCTTCTCTTTGGCTTCTTTCAGCCCGGCGAAGGCCTTGATGCGGGAATCCAAACGCTTGCCGCCACGCGGGCTTATGAGGCGGGCGGGCTCGGTTTCCTTAATACGGAGACCTTTTTGCCCCTTTGCGGCGAATCTGAACTCTTCCTTGGCTTCAAGACCATCGGCTTCGGCAAATACCATCAGGTGGACATCGCCATCGGAAATCTCGATGGCTCCGGTATAGTCGATGCCGTTACGCGGTTCACTGCCGTCCATGGAATATTTGAGTGCGCCCTTTGGTGCAACGAACAGCTCCACTTTCCGTTTCGGCTCGACATCCAGAAGGTTGTTCCTGATAACTGGCTTTGCATCCCAGGTAACTGCGGGGCCGGTCTCAAACTGATTCGAGGGGTCGACGGCCAGGAACTGGACACGAATGGCCTTGGTGGTCAGGGTCTGTTCGGCAAGCAACTGGCTTGCTTCGGAGACCGGGCCATCCTCGGCATAATAGATACGGGGCGATGGGCCGGCATTCAGGGGATTGATACGAATCCTGATGTACCCTTCATCGTCGCGTTGTGTCTCATTGGTATATTGAACGGAAGTCTTTTTCTTCTGCGGTTTTTTCGTGATGTAGCCATTGCCAAGGTCTTCCCAAAGACCGCGATTGCAAGCGAGAGCTTTTAGCTGGTCAAGGCCTTTGGGCGGCAGCCATGGCATGCCGGCCTGTTCTGTAATCCTGTCCTGAATGTCGCTCCACCTAGAGTCATCCTGGTTGGCCGGCCACAGCAGTTCTTCCGCCTTGTCTCTGATACCGTCAAAGTTTTGTTCTATGTCGAGGTACAGCTTTATCGGGTCTTTGGTGAGGGTCTTTTCTATTTGCTCTTCGCCGCTGAATCCTTTTTTTTGGTCGTAGGTCATATCTAGCGGCTTGGAAACAAGCTGTGCGGTCTTTCCAGGACGGTGAATTGGGAAAATTACTTTGTCAAAAAGGTTCAGCACCGTTGCGGTGAAATCCTGCTCGTACTGCTGCTGTTTCATGTCAAGCTCTTCCCGCTGGGGATGGCCTTTCGGAATCCTCTTATCTGCCTTCAGGGCGGCGAAAACCTGCCGGGCGGCCTTTTCTACGCTGCCCATTTGGGTCTTGTCGCCGGTAAGGATGCAGAGGTTGTTTTTCTGCATGAGGCTGTCAAAGAGCCGCTGGACCTCTTCAGGTGGTACCTTTGAATCAGGGCTGACTATCAAGAGTACGCGATTTTTTCTTACCTTGTCAGCAACCTCGCTAATCTTCGGCAACGGCAGTACTTCGTCGTAGGCGGTTTTTCTGGTTGGGGCAAACTTTTCCTTCAAACGGTCGCTGATAAGCTCATCAATCTTGTTGTCCGGGGCATCCTCGGCAATGCTCTGCAGGAGCTTGGTAAGATTTTCCTGGCGGTCGAAGTAATACTTGCCCTCAGGGGTGTGGTGGACATACCAGGCAACGCCATGGAACGAATCGAATGCCGTGGCAAATTCGGTTGCCCCGCTGATGGGAGTAACCAGGCATTCGAGCAGTTCTTCCTTGGTGAGGCCTTTGACGGCGTTCACGGCGGTGGAAAGGCTGGAAGTCAAGAGAAGAGCGCCAACACGTGACGCGGCATCATTGCCGGTGTTCAGGTCAATGATTTGGGCATGAGACGACATGTTCGCGTCCCAGAGGTCTTTGGCTATTGCATCCCGCATCTCGGAAATCTCGGAAATCTTTTCCCTGACATCGGAAATGGAGAAATCAAAGTGCTGCGGGCCTATCAGGTAGACATCATTATCCTGGCGCTCCCAGACCGACCTCATCAGGCGTGACACGATTTCCATGAGACCGCGAGTCTGTTTGAACTTTTCATTTTCCTTAAAAAGGGCAACCAGGTTTTTCAGGCGGGGATGGAAAGGATAGGTGTTGACGATTTCATCGGCAATGGCTTCAGCGCCACGATTCACGACTTTTGCCTTGCTCGCTTCCTCCAAGGCCCGGCCGAATGAGGCAGCGATATCTTCGATTACCGCACGGTCGGGGAGCTTCTTGAACATCCGCTTGCGAAGGATGTCGTAAATCTCGTTACCGGCGAGGTCGACCGGAGTGATGTTCCTCTCCTGGCGGCCAACCTCCTGGCGGGCATCTTCCAGCGCCTTATGAATTAACTTCGTGCCGGTATCGTACGAAGCGGTCAGGTCGGAAATCACGACGCAAACATTGGCCTTTTTGCTGGCGGCGGTCAGCATATTGGCGAAGGCGCGGGTGGCGATATCGGCAACGGTGCCGTTCCCAACCTGCTGGGTGTCGAGATAGTGGAAATATGGTGGCATCTCGTCGAGCAGGATGAGGATTGGGGTGTCACCATCGAAGAGGGATACCCAATCCTGCTCGTCGGGAGCCTTGGGGCCGCTTTCCCAGAATTTCTTGAACTGCTCTGCTTTCCCCAATTGGGCGGCTATCTCGCCCCAGACGAAATGGGCCGGGCTGTTCCTGCCATTGAAGGCGGCAACCTTGGCGCCGGCGAAAGCTTTTATGTGAGGAATATCGGAGCAGTATTCGTCTCGCAGTACGGCATGCTTGGCATACAGCCCGAAGCCGACCAGCAAGTGAGTTTTACCGCCGCCCATGGCCTGTTTGAGATGGAAGATAGCCTGATTCGATTTCCCGGCAAGGCGGGCGATACCCTCAATCATGAGGGTCTTCATGCCTTCGGTGATATGGGTTTTCTCGAAGAAAAGACGCCCGTCCTTTTCGTTGGCGATGAGTTCGTCAAGTTGTTCAATCTGGTCGCTTACATGGATGTCCAGGGCATTGTCTTGAAGCACACAGGCGTCGCGTACGGTTTTCATAGTCTCTCCATAGAATTAAATAAAATTGGGTTAATCGGAGTTCTTCACAAGGTCCTTCACAGGTTTGTCTACTAGTACACCAATATTTTCGCAGCCAATTACCCGCAAGCAATCAAGGAAGAAGTCAGCAGAGAAGCCGCTGCGGCTCATTCTGTTGTCGACCGCCGGCTTGTTCAGCTTCCACCCACGCTGGTTTAAAAGCTCCGCCAGTTTTGTGTAGGAAATGCCGCGTTTGGTCAATTCGGCTTTGAGAATGCTGCTGGCTTTCTCGTTTGTGCCCAAGCCTATTACAACTATTTCATGTGCCATAAAACCGTACCTTTTTAGATGTTTCAATTTTACGGAAGATACTATCGGAAGTGTTAGTGGGAGTCAAGGGGTCAAAATAAACATTTCGTAATTTTTTGAAACATGATGCTGAATGCCAGTTTGCTAAATATAATCAATTTGAAAATACACCAAAGTATGTATTTTATTGTTAAATTGTGAAGTTACGGCATCAAAACTTCTTGAATATGAGGGAATATGAGCGTATGAATAAAATGTAATAACATCCAGGTCAGGAATTATTTATTGCCGGAAATTGAAACCCGAAGTCTTGTTGGTCAGTTCACATCGCAGAGCTCTGCGCCAGCATAAATCACTTCCGCAAGAGTAGCATCTCAAAAGGGCCGTCAAATGATGCCGAGAATCTCTTTCCCGGAAGACGTATGGATTGGTGGTGACAAGCTTGAGGGTATTCTCTGGAAAGCTAAAGAGGCAATTCAGGGGAAAGAGTCAGTTTGTTTTGAAATTCTGCCAGGCTCAAAAATCCTTATCGATGCCGCCGTAATATTTTTAAGCCTCATCAACCAACTTTCAGCAGAGGGGAAATTAGTAACCATCGATTTCCAGAATGAAGACTCTGAAGTAATGGGTTATTTCAACAGAATGGGATTTTTTGACCACATTGCCCCCCACGTCACAATACTCCCTGCCAAACCTTTATTTTCCGGCGCTCAGCTGTACAAAAAATCCAATAAGGGGCTGGTGGAAATTGTCCGCATCGATGAAGATGACGCGGAACTTCCCGGCCGCCTTGCTGATGCCCTTGAAACCAAGGACAAGAAGCTCGGCAAGGCGTCCTTCACAATTTTTGGCGAGCTGATTGACAATGTGATTAGGCACAGCTCCACAAAATTGGACGCATTTGCGGCACTGCAGACATACAAGAATGGAATTATGGTTATTGTGTCCGATAGCGGGAAAGGCCTACTTGGAACCCTTCGACCCAAACTACCAAAGAAATACAAGGATGCGACAGATATCGAAATAGTGATTGACGCATTTGAGAAGGGTCTTACAAGACACCGGAAAAAAAGTGGTCACGGCTGTGGATTGACGACATGTGCCAGGAAGGCGAAACAGTTCCATGGCAAGCTTCATGTCCGACTTGCAGATACCCGCGTAAACCTTGTCCCCGCCGATGACGTATATACTCATGACACCGCCTATTGCTTCCTTGAACTCCTGCCGGTAAAGGGCACACATATCACCTTTGATTTTAAGTATTGACAAATATGGAAAATTCTGGTTCAATAAAAAGCATGAATCAGACTCGCGGTGTTGTCAAATTGGTCGACCTCACGAAAAGCCCGGACGGTTGGGGAAATGCCCAAGGCAAAGAGGTAGGCAAACTTCTTGAAAACTTTATCCAAAGACATCCTGAAATTGATATTTTCAAGGTATCGTTTGCCGGGATACAACGTACTGACGCATCCTTTTCAAGAGAGAGCGTTGTCGAGATAGCCAGCCGATTCCGCACCAGGCACGCAATCGCCATTGTCGACCTGGATGATGACGACTTGATAGAGAACCTCGATGTGGCGGCCGACAAGAAGGAACAACCGCTATTCTCATGGCAAGATGACTCATGGAAATTGTTAGGACAGAGCCCAACTAAAGGGAACACAGACCTGCTCCATTATATCCTGACAGTTGCTGAGACTACAGCTTCAACGGCAGCATCGGCACTGGATTTGAAACTCACCAACGCTAGTACCAAGCTCAAGCAGCTATGGGAAAGCGGTTACATCATGAGGCGTGAAGAGATGGCCCCCTCAGGCGGCATCGAATTTATTTATTATCGCATAAAATAATTTTCTTTTTTTTGCCAGCTGGTTCAACAAATTTATTGAAACAGATTTATTGCCAATATCATAGCAGCACAAGGAGACCGTATGAGCGCAAAGATAACATTCTTCCCTGTTGGAAACGGCGACATGACCCTCATCACCCTTATTGATGACACCAACATTCTCATTGACGTGAACATCCGCACTGCAGCTGACAATCCAGAAGATGATGCATGTGATGTCGCTTCAGAATTGAGAAAACGGATTAAAACCGATGATAAGGGCCGGCCATATGTTGATGTTTTTGTTCTAAGCCACCCTGATAAAGACCACTGTACAGGCCTGCAGAATCATTTTCATCTGGGGAAACCCAATGATTACGTTGATGAGCCTCCTGAAGGGGAAGAAAAGAAGATTTTTGTCAGAGAGATATGGTCATCTCCAATGGTTTTCAGGCGAGCAAGTAAAAACCACACGCTTACTGAAGACGCGAAGGCTTTCAGTACAGAAGCCAAGCGGCGCGTAAAACAGTATAAAGACAACTATGGAGTAGGTATCACGGACGGTGACAGGATTCTGATTATTGGAGAGGACGAAGACCAAAAGTCCGAAGGCTTGGAAGGAATCTTGAAAAAGCAGGGGGAAATTTTTTATGCAATCAATGGCACTCATTCAACAGCTGCATGGATGAGAGTCTTGGGGCCGTTTTCGCTTCAAAATGAAGAGGACGAGAAGACCCTGGTAAAAAACCACTCGAGTATAATTATCCAATTTCATATTGCCGCAGACGCTTCTCACCAGGATGCCTGCCTCTTTTTGACGGGTGGTGACGCCGAGGTCGCCATCTGGAATAAATTGTGGGCGAAGTATCAGTACAACCTCGACAACTTAAAATACGACTTGCTCCAAATCCCCCATCACTGTTCGTGGCATGTCCTGTCGTTCGATAGCAGGAGTCAATGCGACGACCCTAAGGTTGATGCGGATGCAATATCAGCGCTCTCACAAGCAAATGAAGGTGCCTTTATTATCTCCACCAGCAGAGCTATCAAAGATGATGAGACCGACCCTCCTTGCTATGCTGCGAAGCAGGAATATCTTAAAATATCAAAGAATTTCAGGTGTACTGGAGAATATCCAAACGAAACGACACATGAACCGATGGAATTCACCATTGCTGTCGATGGGATACAACCCCCGGGCAAGAAAAAGATGTCGGCAGGGGGAGCGGGAATAGCCATAATAAGTGAACCGCACTCTCATGGGTAAGGATAAGAAGAAAGATAAGGCTTATGTCTTGCCGATTCCCAAGGCAATCGTTCTGGCGCTCAAGGAAATGGATACATTTCCGGATTTAGAAATTTTCGATGAGCCGATACAGAACGGAAATGGCTGGATAATCGTTACCAGCTTTGCAGTATCACTCCCAAACAGGGCAATCAAGGCTGGCATCAGCTCGACGGGCGTTAAGGATTGCGAACCTGTCTATTTCAGGTTCCCGGCAAACTACCCGCGGAAAGCGCCTACGGTTTTTTTACGAAAGGATTTCCCAAGGAATCTGCCTCATATCAATCCAGGTTCTGAAGATGATTTCGTAAAGCCTTGTATATATGAAGGTTCTCTGGATGACCTGCTGCATCGAGGGCTTGGATTGACTGAAATACTTTACCAGGTGCAGGATTGGTTGATGAAGGCAGCAAGCAACAGTCTTATCAACCCGAATCAAGGGTGGGAACCAATTCGTTACGACACTTTTGATAACTTTATCGTCTATCAGCATGCAAAGCTTCGGTCATTAATAACCGACATTGCAGGCAGCAAGTATCTAGCTGTAGAAAGTTTTGAAATTGATAACATTTCACGTTGCAGCGTTGTCGACTATACCCCACGAAAACTGGACGGCAGGTTTATCTCCGATGTAACTGAACGAGATTATAAAAAGGATAATTATTCGTTAAACACAAGACCCCTGCTGTTTTGTTGGCCCGACAAAGATATGGTTGTCAACGAGTACTTCCCCGAGACCGTTACAAATCTTGGTGAGCTGCGGGAAAAGAGCAAGGTATACGGCACATATAAAATTTTCTGGCAGGAGATTCAATCTCTCTGGAACCGGCTAAGGGATACATCACGGATTGTCGATGTGATAACGGTGCATTGTGTAAGAAGGCCATTGCCATTAATAAACCAGAACACCAACCTTGAATTACTTGCTTACCGGGTCCGGGTGAAGTTCGATACAATAGGATTTGCTGACAAGGATTCTCCGGTTGATATCATTTGTCACCTCCATGCAGTAGGGCCTGAATTGCTGCAGGGGTTGTCAGGCTCATCGCCAGCCCAGATGGAATCGATTATACAGGTAGGGTGCGGAAGCTTGGGCTCGAAAATAGCGCTGCACCTTTGCAGAGCCGGGCATGGACCTTTTAAGTTGATAGACAACAGAAGCATGTCCGAGCACAACCTTGCTCGACATGCTCTCACAAAGACCTCTGGAAATAAGGCAGAATTGCTGAAAAAGGAAATCGACGTTTTTAATATCGAGGCCACCCCTTATCCAAAGTCATTGCAGGATTTTGTCGCAAAGAATGAGAACCGGCTGTTCGAAAAGAATAGCCTGGTGATTGATTCCACCGCTTCGATTAATGTACGAGAGACTTTGGCGTCACTCCCTGCCGCACAGAATAACTCACGAGTTTTTCAGACAGGTCTATATTCGGAAGGGAAACTCGGCTTTATTACCATTGAAGGGAAAGGACGAAACCCCCGAGTCGATGATTTGCATGCCGCTATGTTCGATTCGACAATCGACAATAAAGCGGTGTCCAATGTGCTAATGGGTTCTGGCGATGGATTTCGGCGCCATTCAACCGGTCAGGGTTGCGGCTCATATACCATGGTCATTCCGGATACGAAAATATCCATGTATTCGGCAGCAATGGCCGAACGCGCCCGTCTGGCGTACGAGGGTAATATCCAGGTTGATGGTGAGATATCAATCGGTTGCATGTCCGATATGGGAATGTCTCTGAAATGGGAAACGGCATTTCTCGGGAAAACCCACGTCGTGAATCTTCAGAATAGGGACTGGGAGCTCAGAGTGCTGTCTTCTGCATTCGATTCCATGGAACAGGAAGTCGGGAAGTGGCCTGATGTTGAAACCGGTGGGTTACTAATCGGACGGCTCTGTCTGGCGCGAAAGTGCGCCATTGTAACCAGGATTTTAGAAGCACCACCTGATTCCATTCGAAAAAGTGGTTTGTTTGTGCTGGGGATTGATGGACTGAGGGACAAAATCACCAATATTCTGAAATCATCCGGGCTGACATATCTCGGCACGTGGCACAGTCATCTGTACGGGAGTGCACCGTCTGGGATTGATGAAGCGATGCTGCAGAAAATCAGGAAATTACGGCTCGGCATCCCAGCATTCAACCTGATTTGGTATAACCGTGAGCTGACATGCTTTGCCGACTACGGTGATTATTGATTTCAAACGCTGACGACAAGTAGTCTGTCTTATACAAGGAAAGGAGGAGTAACGGTATGGTTGAACAAGATGAAAAGGAACAAGCCCGATTAAGGGCTCAGAAAAACAGCGACCTAATAGCTCGTACGCTTCCTCCTCATTTAAAGTCTCAAGAAGAGCAGCTTGTGGCCAGGTTTATGAAGCATAGCGGCAATTACTTCAGCAAGTTGAAATCTCTATATGAATTTATGGACGACCTCCTTGAATTCATACAAAAATTCACACCATGCAAAAAAGGATGCACACATTGCTGCCACATTGAAGTATCCATATCTAAACTGGAAGTTGAATATATCAGAAAAACTGAGGGTATTAAGCCTGCGAAGGAAATAATTACTGGGAATACTTACGGAAGCCCTTGTCCTTTCCTGAAGAAAGGCTCTTGTTCCATCTACAAGTCACGCCCTTTCGTCTGCCGGCGGCACGTCACGGTTGATGATTCGTCAAAATGGTGTCGAATTGATGTTTGCAATAGCATCAATATGTCTCTTCTGAGATTTACTGAAGTCAATACAGTTTATGACATGTTGGTTATAGAGAGTGGTCTTATCAAACAAACTGATATCAGGGAAGTGTTTGCTATGCGGAAATAGTTTGAAACGACGCTGGCATACCTGTAGATAGGAGAGGAAATGTCAGATATAAATGACGTGAGAAGCCTTGGATGATTATCCAGGTCTTTTTTTTGCGCAAAATACACTTTTTACATCCCTCATAATTGAGTCTGAAACGGCTCTTTTACTTGCCATAAATACTTATTAACAAATATTTCGTAATTTTTCGATATTTGCGACTTGCTTCAATTTGCTCTTTATAATCAACACTCAATAATACCAGTTGGTATAATTTAAGTAAAAACGGTTAGTTATGATATGACTGAAACAGAAAAGACCCCTTGCCCTTGGGGTCTTTTCTGTTGTATTGGGGGAGTATGTAACTAGGGTCGAAAAGTAAATTATTCGATGTCCGCGTATCCCCAGGAAAACCTGTATTGCAAACGACTTTCGATTTTGTAAAACAAACATCTAGTGAAATTTATAATGAACTAAAAAACGACTATCGTAACAGAAATAACCCAGTTGATTTTAGTCCACCGAATAGCATGCTCCCTCCACAGCCAACGTTGCCTTATAGCCAGGAGGCACAATTATGTCCAATATAACTTTATCGGGTGATTTATGGGCAAACAGATAAAAAATGAACACAATATAGACGCAAGCAACTCTACAAACTGTAAGTCTTGTTGGAGTATGACAGGCTTTTGGGGAGGAATAATCTTAGGTGTTTTAGGCATATTTTCCTACTATATCAAGGAATCGCCATCTGCTTTTTATGAGAGCTCAAAAATATTCCTCCTTTTTATTCTTCTCGGTTGTGGATTGCTTGGAGCTTTGGTGGGAGAAAAAATAATGGAAAAAATTCTCTCTTGGTTTTCTTGGTTTGGTTAAGCCCTGTGTGACGTTCGGCGACGGTTCGACCATTCAGTTGGTATCTGATGCAATTGGCCGGTTAGACACTGAAATGAGATATTTAATCGCCCCGAGTTAAGGCAATGCCATTAAATATGACAGGAGTCACTAATATGCTTAAATATATAATCGGATTTTTGTTATTAATAATATCAATTGTTGTTATTAAGTATAACATTGTAATAAAAAAATATGACTATAACAGTATCAACATAAATAAAGATAACACAGCAATAACTATACGAATAGATAGTACTGAGCACACAAATAATAATGTTATTGCATTTGCATCTCCATATAAAATTAATATTTGGATAGACAAAAAAACACCAACAGTTTTTACTGCAAATGTTAAAGAATTGGTAATTATGTATAAAGATAATAACATTATATTTAATGATAAAAATACACAATCTGCTCAAAGCCAACCTTATGATAACCAAACAATGATGGCTTTGTTTTTATATCATGTCCCACTAGAGTATAAGGATTACAAAATGCATATTAAATACAATATCGAAGGCGAGTTAAATGATAGAGAAGTAGTCGTTGATTTAGTCAAAAATTATTCAGAACGGAAAACTAATTATATACTTGAAGTTATGAGCGGTGTTTGAAATTAAAAAACATTTCGTACTAAAACAAGGACATTTGTGCCAGTGCCAAAAGTACACTTTTGACACCCCTACCCTACGACCTTTTACAGGCTGTTTATTACACAATAAGTCATGTCATAACTTATGCCATATTCATAGTGCATAAACTTGACAGTTGAGTTGAGTTATGGCACTATAGTACCCATGTTGCTACCTATTAACCGATAATGGAGATAAAGCACATGGAATTGAAATTCAAACCGAAGAGGCTTAAAAGACTCCCTCAGGCCCGTAAACCTCAAAAAGACTATGTGTACAAAGAAGACGAGTATCTATCTGACGAACGAGTTGATTTTGGGAACAGCCTTAAGTCGCAATATCCAGAGCTTCAAAAATGGAGTGGTGGGAGCGTCGCAGCTGCTTGGGGAGCTTATACAAATGCCACAGGAGGAGCTGAATGCTATCATAAGCCACCTCGGCGGATGTGGGATTTCCTCGCCTACTTGTATGCAGAACAGGAGCTGAGGCCACTTGGATTGATGGTTCGAGTAGATGGCGTTCCTTTCATCTTTTATTGTCCCTATCAACTTGGGGAATTTTGGGAACAATATGACGAAATTATGGAATCCCGAAAAGCTGGCTCTCAGTAGTCAATCCACTTTATTGAGAACTTTATGTCAGAATTAATCGGATACGCCCGCGTCAGCAGTCGCGACCAGAACCTCGATAGTCAGCTTGATATGCTGAAGGCGGCAGGGTGTAAAAAGATATTTTCGGACAAAACCAGCGGTATTACCGAGTCCAGACCTGATTGGGACAGGTTGATACAATATGTCCGTCCTGGTGATGTTATCGTTGTGGTAGAGCTTAGTCGCATGACTCGCTCGCTGACGCACCTACTCCAATTATCCAACGAGTTCACCGCTAAAAAAATCAACATCAAATCCCTTCGGGAAAGCATAGACACTACGAGCGCTAGTGGGAGAGCTTTCTTTTTGATGATGGGCGTCATCAACCAGCTCGAGAGGGAGCTGAAGTCCGAGCGTGCAGAAGCAGGCAGAAAATCAGCCAAGGCAAGAGGACGAACGGGCGGCAGGCCCAGAACTGATGAAAAAAAGCTGGAACAGGCAAAGATTCTGTATGATAATTCTGACTACACAGCCGCTGAAGTTTGTAAGATATCCGGCGTCGGCAGACGCACGCTCTTTCGTTATCTGGAAGAAATAAGTAAGTTGGAACTGGAAGCGAAAGAAAATGAAAAGTTGAATCCTGTTAGTGGCAGTGAAGTTATTTAGAAATTTGTATCTTATTGAATATTTTTTAGGCTGTGAATAGTGATGTTATTAATTTCGGTATGTTATGAATTTACTTTACAATTTATGCAAAAAATAAATATTTACAACTGTTCTTTTATAATGTATATAACTAACTAATTAATTTACTGTATGGCGATATCTTTACATAGTAGATGTAACACTTATGAGTGCGCATAGTTATTTAAAGTTGTAAAGTTTAAACTGAAGAAGTAGCAAACCAGAAAACCCTCCTAACACTTGTCTGGAGGGTTTTTTTACGGATAGAAATCTGCTTTTTCGGCTACGGCAGGCTACCACCCCTGGTTTGCGTTTGTCCAATGAAACTTCTATAAAATATTAGCAACTTCTTAGTCTTCACCACCGAATAGGAACGCTGAAACGAAGCTATCGGAACTTCGCGACGATGGCGCGTGTCCAGTTCAGGACAGTGGCCTCATTCCCTCCGTAAACAAAGCTTCCGTCCAGACCCGTTCCTCCGGTCGCCAACCCGCTATATTTGACGCTGGGATTCGACCAGTAGTTGATTCTGGGCACTCCCGCCGGCGGCCCCATGATCGACCTGAACAACGTGGTCTTCCACGCATAACCGCCTGACTCCGCCGCGGTGATCGTCGAAACGTCATAGTAATGACAGAGACCCATATTATGGCCCATCTCATGGGCAAAGGTGTAGTAGCCTGTCGCATAGTTCACGCCTACGATGCTGTACCCCAAGTGCTCAAACGGATATACGAGGGTCTGCTTATCCAGATACCGACCACTCATCACATACCCGACGCCGAGCGATTCACCTGAGACGTCTTCGCGCGGATAGAGGGCAAGCATCACGACAAGATCTGCCTTATAGGTATCGCGCCACGCATGAACCGAGCCGATTTTCCCATCCTTCATCTCCGACAATGCTTCACTCGGGGTCATCTCGCTCTCGTCAAAACTGACTTCCGCCGCGTGAACCAGACGCACCTTGGTGTTCACTCCGCTGTTCACAAAACCCTGGTTGGTCTCCTTGACCGCCAGATCGATCTTTGCCCTGATACCTTTGTCCGGCAGATCACCTATCCCAGCGGCCGCTTTACGAGCTGCCGCAGTGTAGACCACCATGACATCGATCACCGATCCATCATCCGCAGACGCCTTCGTGGGGGGCACGGCCGCTGCAGATCCCTTCGTGGACTGCGCGGCCTCTTTGGTCGGATCTATCTCTATCGCATCGGTTGTCGGCTCTGGCAGGTTCGGATCGAGCTCTGCCGCTATCTGCCACCCATCATCATATCCCACTTCGTACGAGCGCGAGCCGACGCGCACAATGCCCACCACCGAGCCACCGTCATTCACGAACTCGACCTCGCTGTTCTGGACGCCCACGATGTGGCCAGTCCAGACGTACGAACCGTCCTCTAGTTGCTCAAACGAATCACGCACCGCCGAGTAGGAGAGATCAGAGAATAGATTGAGTGTGAGGCGGGTCACTCTTGCATCGACCAGGTAATTGTCAGCGACATCAACGAACCTATATCTGACATACCCCAGAGCGCTGCTGGGGGTGGGGTGTCCCTGCTGGGTGTTCTCCGTAAAGAGCGAAGGCCCGGCATCAACGCTTCCGCCTCCCGTGCATCCGTAATTGAAGATGAGGCAAAATACAAAGAGGACGGCAATTATTCTCTCTCTCATCGTGGTAATTCCTCCTGAGGTTGAACGATTATTTCGGATAGGTTCCGAATAGGGATTTACTTTTCCGGCTACAGCAGTTTACCACCTCTAAGTTGCTTTTGTACAATGATATTTCTATAAGTTTCAACATGTTGGGAGGAATTCCGGCGGGATCGAAATTGAAGAAGCGGGGTCACCCATCGAAAGTGGAACAATTCAAAAATGAGATACCCAAGAATACCGTTAGCCTAAAACCAGATCAGGAGGAGATGGCTGAATACAGCGACTGTTGAAAAAAATCATTTTTCTTGCATAGGGGAGGTTTTTGGCGTTGAGAGGAGCCTTTCAGCAGACTGCCGGAAACGGCAAAGGCGGTCGCGGATAGGGCGTTCTCCGCGACATCACTGGGTAGCGTATCCTTACCGATCCACCCGTCTGAACCCAACCATCTCTCTAAGGCATCGGCCAAAATCAACTGCAAATTCCTCTTCGTCACACAAACGGCTTCCTGCCATTCGGTGTCTCAAACCTTTGCGAAGCAGAGCCAGATTATCAGGCAGGGCGCTGTGGCGCTGAGCCAGACGGATGTAGTCACCCACCGAATTTGCCAGCCATGATTCCATGCCGATGGCCGATAAAATACTCGCGCCCATACGCCCAACGGAACCATCGCCCGCAAGCGCTAGCACCGGAACGCCCATCCAGAGCGCCTCACAGGTTGTTGTCGCGCCATTGTAGGGAAAGGTGTCCAGCGCGATGTCGATCTCATGGTACCTTGCAAGATGGTTTAGAGAGGCGGGGCTACAATCCAGGCGAGCAGCATCCACGCCAAACGCTTCAAACATACCTCTGATTCTTCCGGCAACACCTGCATCAGCCAATAATTTGTTCTGCAGAATCAGACGACTATCCGGGATGTTCAGCAGAATTTGGCTCCAGACCGAAACCACGCTTCGATTCAGCTTCTGTATGTTGTTCAGCGAGCCAAAAGTGATAAAGCCATTGCTTGCGGCCGGTAGCGCGTTCACTTCAGGCGCATCAGCTTTGGGACGATAATTGAACTGACTTCCCGTTAAATAAGCCAGTTGTTCGGTGTGCTGTTCTGCTGCGGATGCTTCAGGGTCAGCCCACCTGTCGCTGATACGATAATCAAAAGCCGGCAGGCCACTGGTAAAAGGATAGCCCAGCCAATGCGCCATCACGCGAACCGGTTTGTTGGCAAGCGCGTATACTCGGTGACCCTTTGTATGCCCACTCAAATCGATCAGAATATGCAATTGATCCTCTCTGATCTGATCGCATAGATCAGTATCAGACAACGCGGCGACTTGTCGCAATTTGAGAGGCAACGCTTTTATACGCCTGGTAACCGCGTCTTCCCCGGTTTGATTGGCATAACAGACAATTTCAAACTTTGTGCGATCGAGCTTTTCCAAAAGGGCTTCAACAAAATACATGACCGAATGTTCCCGAAAATCGCCGGATATAAAACCGACACGGAGCTTGCCGGTTAGGGCAACAGCCTCAGGAAGGGCAGCAAATGGATAAGATTTCCCCCATTCTCGATGCACTTTTACTACCTGATCAACCGTAAGATCATCCCGATACAGTTGAAGAAACAGGCTGCCGCTGCCCGCATTGTGTCGTGCGCCATCCTGACCTGGATCGAGAGTCAGGGCACGTTGATAGCAACCCATCGCTTCTGCACATCGACCTTGCTCTGAAAGCGCGGTGCCAAGGTTATTCCAGGCCCCAGCAAAGTCCGGGCGTAATGCCAACGCTGTGCGCGCGGACATTTCCGCTTTACTGACCTGGCCCATCATCCGCGATACATTCGATAAATTGGAGTGCGCGGCAGGGTAATCCGGCCAATATTTCAGGGCATCAACGTAAGCTGCTTCTGCGGATTCAATCTGCCCGATGTCCAGCAGGGCGTTACCTTTGTTGCTGCTGTATATGGCAATTTGCCTCGAAACTTCTGCAAATTGCCCTGTTGTCAGTTGGCCTGTTTCCAGGCGGCCGACCAGAATAAGGATGAGCGATTGATAGGCGGGAACAAAATGAGGGTATTTAGTGACCAATTTTGTAAACAGGCTTTCGGCTTGATCTATCATTCCCGTATTCCGGTATAGTTCAGCCTGGTTGTGTTGTAGTCCGAGATGATCGGGGCACTGTTGAAGCGCCGATAACAACATGGTCAATGCTTCTTCTGTTTGCCCCAGTTGCGCCAGCACCGCTGCCAGGTCAGCCAGGGCATCAACATCGCCAGGGACAGTTGCAATATGTTCCCGAATGTTGTCCAGTATTTGATTTAACTCTTCTATACTATTCATATACTCGCTTTGCATTTTCAACGTTGCGATAAGGTTGCGTTAACCGATGCCGGAAATCTTTTTGATCCGCACCACCATGTCGCCAAGTGCCTCATCATCTGCCAGTTTCCCTCATCATTACCCCATCAAATAACCAAAAGGCCGTCAAAGTTACATCCCGACAGTTATCTTAAGGAACGTCTGCGCCTCACCGCCAAACTGGTCTTTGGCTGTGATTCTGATCTCAAATCCACCCGTAGCACCTTCTGGTGGTGTCCCCATTATAACCTTGCGGACAGGATCAAACGACATCCATGCCGGAAGTGGCGAACCGTAAGCCATCCGTGCTTCCAGGGCAACTTGCGCCGTTGGGTTGCTATGGCTGAAAGTGCTTTCAGGAATTGGGTAGATAAACGATGCTGACACCGGTTGCGATATAATCAGTAATTTTGCCTCGGTGAATCGGCCGGAAACAAATTTAGCAGCGCCCGATTCGGCCCCGCTGAAAAAAAAGAGGCCCGCTACGTCTCGCCGCGGGCCCTGGTCTCCGGTCTTCAAACTGTTTCATCCGGCAACCCGGCCGTCCCTTGGGGACCCGTGGCTTTCCGTCCCGCGATTACTCGAGGTTTGGCTCTTTCAGATGCTTCCATATGTTCTATATCACAACAACGAAAATGTCAAAGACTCTCTCTGGCGCAAAGTGATGCTAAACGGACAATTGTATGATTTGATTCTAACTCCCGCCGCCCGTACCAATTTCCTCAACCTTCCTTCACCAAATACACCCCATGATGAGCCTCGGTGTCAGCCCGGTGAGCCTTCAGATCGGCGGACATGGCATCAATCTTATTGCTGAGGCGCCCATCTACGGCATCAAGCTGGCGCTTCTGAAAATCGCCGCTTTCCTGCTGTTTTCAGGTTCTGCTCAGCAGCCTGCGCTGCGATAACCTGTGCGCCGATCTGCGCCGCCTCGGCAAAACGCTCCATGACCATGCGGCGCAGCTCGTCAATCTGGGACAGAGCATAATGCACATCCGGGAATAGCGCCGGCATTTCGATGAGTTGGTTCTGGTCGCTCAGGAAGACGGTGCGAACGGAGAGTCCGGAGGCGGTCATCTCGATGGCAAAGACGGAGCGACCGTGCAGGGTTTCTTGAGCTGATGCTTCCGCTGGGGTTTCTACAGAAGTGGTGGTTACTCCAGCTTCGATGGTCTCTTTTTTCATCTTATTCTCCTCTGATTACAGCATGGGATGCAAAGATTGGACATTTTGCCGACAGGCTACATCTATCCCTCTACCCATAGACTTTTGGCGTCACGAACTTGGCCGGGAACTGCAGGTTTCACATGTAGTACCAACCGAATAGCAGTTGCCATTGGACTCATTCGACCCAGCGGAATAGCCCGATTTGCATGCAGATAGCACATTTGCCCTCGGCTGCTGGCGTGTAATGGCGATCAACTGGGGAGTTTCCCAACTCTTTTTGCCCTTTTTCATTATGCACCTCCGTTTTTTGATATTTTAGATAAGAAGTTACTTTGAAAGCAGATCATAAACCTCAATTGTATGTCAAGGGAATATTTCGACCGGAGAATTGCCACTATCCGGCACGTCCCGCACTATTTTTTCGGCACCACTGTTGCTATCCTGCATCTCCAGATAGGGTGAACTGCTCGGTCCATTTAACTGCGTCTTTCAGACCGGCGCCGCAGTACAATCGCCATGACCCGTACAGCTCCCTCGCGTGTCAAAGCAGGGTCGCGACTTTTGGCTTTCCCACGCCTCACTGTAACGCCCATGCTTGTTCAGCAGCTCTTCGTGACGCCCCGATTCGGTGATTCGGCCCCCCTGCATAACGTGAATCACATCTGCCTGCATGATCGTCGTGAGACGATGGCTGATGATGAGCACGGTGTTTCCGGCGGCAAGTGTCCGGAACCGTGAAAACCACCTCGCTTCAGACCAGACGTCAAGCATGCTTGTCGGCTCATCAAGGATGATCAGCCTGGCACGTCGCAGAAAGGCCCTGGCCAGAGCAACCCTTTGCCACTCCCCCGCGCTCAGCTCAGCGCCGCCGAACCATTTGCCGAGAACCGTCTGAAACCCTTCGGGCAGGCGCTCGATGAGATCAAAGGCGCCGGATGCTTCAGCAGCCTTTTCGATACTCTCTTGCGTAGGATTGCCGGCAATATTGCCGTGGGCGATATTTTCAGAGGCGGATACGTGGTAGCGCACAGGCTCCTGGAAAAGTACGGTGATCTGCCCGCGCCACTCTACTTGGCTCAACTCCCGGATGTCACTACCGTCGACCGTGATACGGCCTTTGTCAGGATCGTAGAACCGGCAGAGCAACTTAATTAGGGTTGATTTCCCTTCGCCGTTTTCACCGACGATGGCAGCGATCTCCCCCGCCTTCATGGTGAGATTGAACTCTTTCAGAATGGTCCGCTCACTCCCGGGATATCGGAACTCTATGTTTTCGAACCGGAGATCCTCATTCAAGTTTGGCACCGGCAACGGATTTTCCGGATCGCAGAGCTTTGGCTTCGTTTCAAGCAGTTCGAAAAGGTTTTCAAGAAAGAGCACGTTCTGATATATCTCGCCGGTATTACGCAGCAGGTTTGCCATAAGCCGCTGCCCCTGCCCGAAAGCCTGGTAAAAGAGCACAATGTCGCCAACGCCTGCCTTGCCGGCTATGGTCCGAAAGATCATCCAGAGCATGGCCAAGGCTGTTGTCAGGAGGGCCAAAACACCGGCCACGAGTTCGCTCAGAAACCTTCCTTTTTCCAGCCGCTCCTTCTCATTTCTCAGACGAGCCCGCAGTCGCTGATACGCAAAGCGGTAGTGAGCGCCAAGATCAAAGAACCGAAGCTCCTGGGCCGCATCCCGCATGGTAAGCAGCCAATCATAATATTCGCAGCGACGCTCTTCTACGGTATTACTGCGCAGCCAATCGTTCAACCGTCCGGCATAACGGACGGTGGCCCAGAGAGCTGGAGCTGTGCCAGTAAAAAGCAGGATCGGTATCCAGAAGGAGTACGAAAAAAGCAGGGCGGCCATACCGGCAAGGGTAATAGCGTTCTGACAAAGGCTGCCCATCCCCTCAAGAAGGGCAAGCGGGCGGGTCATGGCATCCATCCTTGCCCGGTGCAGCCGGTCGTAATAGACCGAGGAATCATAAAAACTCAGGTCCACCGCCATAACCTGAACGTGGATCAGGCCGGACATATAATCCTGGATGCGATTGCTCTGGATGGTGCGCACCCATTGGCCTGTGCTCAGAAAAATCTGTCCGGCGAGCAGCAAAAGACCCAGAGTGACAAGTGGCAACAAGATGCTGCCGCCCATGCCGCTCTTTACGGCAATGCCAGAAATGGTGTCAACGACATGCCGGGTCATATAGACAAGGGCTACCGGAAGTGCGCCCTGCAGCAGCAGAAGCATGAGCCATGCGACCATCCATACCCCCGATGCACGCCAGATAAGCCGCATGGTCTTCGGAATATAGGGGGCCTGCTGACGCAGCCGTACAAAAATCGAAGGATGATCTTTCATCGCTTGTCGGGTAATTCCGGGCATGCCCGGCAATTTTCCAGATACTCCCTCCTCCGGGAACGGATGTCACGCACCTTCGGTACAAAAGATTTCCACCCCTCGCGAAGCGTCCCCCGGCGCAGGTCGAAGGTCGTACCGGGCGCCCGGAGCGGAAAACCCAAAATGGCGATGACCTCGACAAGCTGTGTCATGGACGATAGACCTGTTTTGTGATGCGCAGCCCCATTGATAGTAACTGCGTCAACCAGCAGCGATTTGAGAGCCATGCAATTAAGAAGCGTTCGATACCGAGACCAAGCCGCACCTGCCGGCCCCGTCGCACTACTCGGAAAACATGGCCGATAATACTCGATGCAGGCATCAGCCCATCGGGCACTCTGTTATTATCACCTTTGATAAGATATCCTGCCGGTGAAGCATGAATTATGCGATGAATCATCAGCTGATTACTGTGCAGATTGACAAATGCCACTACATCGCCCGGACTGAGCTGCAAGGGCAAAGGCGCGACGGTAATGGTGTCGCCGTCTTGAATGAAAGGAGTCATGCTGCTGCCGGACGCGCTGAACCGGAAGGGCAGATTCTTTTCAAGCACCGCCTCCATCAACCCTGCAAATGCACTACCCGGTATGCCGTGTGATGTTTGGTCTGATGTCACATATGCCACTTCAGTCATGGATTTCCTCTCCACTTGCGTCATCATTAATCTCCTGCAGCGACTTCTTACCCTCAAGCCGCGACCATATGGCCCGGTCACGACCTCCCATCCATGCTCATGCTCACCGAGGAGACCAAGGTAGTTTGCCTTCGCATGGGCTACGGAGCAAAGATACTCAACGGGCGTATGGAAAAGAGCTGCTTTTCAATCAATTACCGCAACGGACACAGCTTGAGCTTCCGCCGCAACCACTCAAAGTTGCAAAACATTTTCCATTGAATGCATTATAATAGGGCTTATTTAGTGAGCAGTTTCCAACATATTTTCCACCTACAACACAGGGCTGATCATTGTCATCACGACCCGAAGCAAGCACTATATTCTTAGCCATAAAATCATTTGCCGCAGATGATTGAACCTTTTTGTGATCTGTACTATTTTCACTCCGCCGATTATTGGCTTCACATCTTTCGATGCAACCGTCACGTCCTTTTTGACAGTGGGCGGTGCACGCAGCATCATCCCCTTTCCCTGTTTGACTGCAGAGAGTTAGACAGGTGCTGTAAGTGAGCAGGCAATCCCGCACGCACTCAGCCTTAGCGCCGCCAGGCAACAGCGCTAAAATAGCCAATACGCCTATTACTAATCCGATCTTTTTCATTGTTCCTGCCTCCTGTTTTAAGTTGTCTTCATTTAGCAAATGCTCCGGTTTCTTTCGCCTGTCTCTTTAGAGAAAGACAATTCTAGGTTGGCGGGGGGCGCCCTCTGAAGGGGTGAGCGCTCCCCCAATGAGCAAGCGCCCCCCGGAAACCACTCACTGGACAGACTGAGAAACCTTTGCTCTGGCCGGATAAAGGCCACCACTCTCCAGCGCTTTTTTGATCTCTACATCAATTTCTTTTGCTGTCTTTGGAAGCTTAAAGGCCAGGATCGCCTCCTGACCCACTAATATGCCACTCTCTTTGGCTGTATGGAACCCATTCAAGAAAAAGTTAATGGATTCTGAATTTTCCTTAATCGATAAATCGGACAGGAATTTATTCTCTCGCCTACGGCAGTTTAGCAGCCCTGGTTTGCGTTTGTCCAATGGAATTTCTATTAAATTTTCGCACCTTTGGAGGAATTCCGGCGGAGTCGCCAGTGGGGGATGGCATATGATTTCGTATTAATCCGGGAATTACGGAGATGCAGCGCCGATATTGGTAGTTTTCGGCGTTTCTGGCAGAATGGTATCCGCGACTCCCCTCTGCATATGCGCTTTCACGCATATGCAGTTATCAAGCAGGAATTTTATGATGAAATCATCCGTTATCATTTATGTACAAATATATTTCTATTTATCAAAGACACCCTCGGTATCTTTAGAAAAGCCTTGAAATTGATTTCCCTCCCGTCTTCAAAAAGATCCGGTATTTGTCCGTACTTGTTCAATGTGTTCTTCCAATCAAAGGTATTTTAGGATATGCTATTCAGATTAGCCTCTTGCAAAAGTATCCCGTTCATGGTTCGACAAGCTCACCACGAACGGGATAGCAACCAGCTATTGGAGTAAAGTCCGTTCGCCCTGAGCTTGTCGAAGGGTGATAAGGACTTTTGCAAGAGGCTCACTTACTAAAGCGAAAAAGTGAAGTAAGAGGTCTGCCGGAAAGCAGGCCTCTTTTTTGCCCCGACCAAGAATTAATCGGACTCAGTGCAGGTTTTTATATCGAGGTTTCCATGACCATTCGTGAAACCCTGAAAACAGTCTTCGGCTACACTCTCTTTCGACCCTATCAGGAGGAGATCGTCACCGGGCTCATCCGCGGGGAGGACGCCTTTGTCCTCATGCCGACCGGGGGAGGTAAATCCCTCTGCTACCAGGTCCCGGCCCTCCACCGGGAAGGGACGGCTCTGGTTGTCTCTCCCCTCATCTCCCTGATGAAGGATCAGGTGGACGCGCTGACCGCCAACGGCGTAGCTTCAGCCTTCTACAATTCTACTTTAGGCGAAAAGGAGTCGCGCAGGGTGCTGGCCGAACTCCACGCCGGTCGGCTCAAGCTTCTCTACGTTGCTCCGGAGCGGCTGATGACAGACTCTTTCATCGAGCGGCTGCAGGGACTTCCCGTCTCCCTCTTTGCCATAGACGAGGCCCACTGTGTCTCCCAGTGGGGACACGACTTCCGTCCCGAATATGTACAGCTTGGCCGGCTCCGCACCCTTTTCCCCAACGTGCCGCTGATCGCCCTGACCGCGACCGCAGATTCCCAGACCCGCGCCGACATCGTCCGGCAACTCGGGCTCGAGCACGCCACCTGCTACGTGGCCGGGTTCGACCGTCCCAACATCCGCTATACGGTCACGGATAAGGTGAAACCGTTCGCCCAGCTCAGGGCTTTTCTGCGGGAGCGGGGCGACGGTGACCCAGGAATCGTCTATGCTCTTTCCCGCAAAAGGGTAGATGCCGTGGCGGCCCGTCTCTCCGAGGCAGGCTTTCGGGCAGCGCCTTACCATGCCGGACTTCCCGACCGTGAGCGCCGGCGGGTACAGGAGGCTTTCCAGCGCGATGATCTGCAGATCGTGGTGGCAACGGTCGCCTTCGGGATGGGGATCGACAAGCCGAACGTCCGTTTCGTGGTCCACTACGATCTCCCCCGCAACATCGAAAGCTACTACCAGGAAACCGGCCGGGCCGGGCGTGATGGACTCACCTCCGAAGCGCTCCTCCTGTTCGGCTACGGCGATGTGGTGGTTGCCCGCGCCCTGATCCAGGGGGGGGGGAAATCAGGAACAGAACCGGATCGAGCTGCACAAGCTCAATGCCATGATCGGCTTTGCCGAGGCGCAAAGCTGCCGGCGCCGGGTGCTCCTCGGCTACTTCGGCGAACGGTTAGCCGATGACTGCGGTAACTGCGACATCTGCCTTCTCCCCCCGGAGCGGTTTGACGCCACGGAAGAGGCGCGCAAGGCCCTCTCCTGCGTCTTCAGGGTCGGGCAGAGATTCGGTACCGGGCATCTGATCGACGTGCTGCGGGGTTCCAACAGCGAGCGGATCAGGCAGCTGGGGCATGACCGGCTTTCCACCTTCGGCATCGGCCGGGATCTTCCTCAAGAGGCTTGGGGTAGTCTGTTGCGCCAGCTGGTGCACCTCGGCTTTCTTGAGCAGGATCTGGCCAACTATTCGGTGCTCAGGCTTACCGAGGCCGCTCGACCCCTTCTGCGCGGCGAAGAGCGGCTGATCCTGGCCCGCCCCCGCCTGAAGACAATAGCGCCAAAGAAGGGGGGTGCAAAGGGGCCGCTTCCCGCGCGTCACGAGGGGCTATTCCAGGAGCTGCGCACCCTGCGCAAAAGGATCTCCGACAGGGAGGGGGTCCCTCCGTTCGTAGTGTTCGGCGACGTCACTCTGACCGGGATGGCAGCCATGCGTCCCTCAACCGCCGAAGAATTGCTGCAGGTAAGCGGAGTCGGGCAACACAAGCTCGGCAAGTACGGGGCAGAGTTCCTCCGGGCAATTGCCGGTTTCGATGAGGCAGAGTAGCGACAACCCGGGACTTTATAAAAATCGCGCATCAGTTATTTGAACAGGGGGTGTGACTATGTCAAAGGGTAATGACGCAGTAAACTCGGCAGGGATGCAAAGGTATATCGATCAGAACAATAAATATCTGTCGGAACGGGACAGCTACATCAACGAGGTGGTAAAGAAGTGGAGATTCGATACAATCGCTGTCCATGGGCTTTATACGGTCACGGATGCGATCGAAGACTACCAGGGATCTATCATTGAGCCTATTTTCATGAGTACCGCCCAGGCATTTCGGGACTCGGATGAGATGGCCGCCGCACTCGCCTACAAGATCCCGGCCTGGTGTTACTCACGAATAGCCAACCCGTCGACCTACTACTACGAATGGACCCTGGCATTGCTCGAAGGATACGGGGGGGACGTCGAGACCTCCTGCTGCTCCACTTCTTCGGGAATGGCAGCCATAATGACAGCCGTACATCCATTTCTCAAGGTCGGGAAAGTTAAAACCGAAAAGCGGAATTTTGTTGCTACAGTCCAGTGTTACGGCGGGACATACCAGCAGTTTAGCGTTCGCCTGATGCAGGAGCAGAATGTAGAATGCCGCTGGGTTCTGGACGCGACCAACCTCGATGAATGGGCCTCCAAGATCGACCGGAATACCCGTTTCCTGTATGGAGAGTTGCCCAGCAATCCCCAACTCGGTTTCTTCGATATCAAGGCGGTAGCAGAGCTGGCACACAGCCACAATATCCCCCTGATATGCGATTCCACAATAGCAACACCGGCGCTACTCCGTCCCATCTGCCACGGCGCAGACATCGTCGTGCAATCCGCCACCAAGAGCCTCACCAGCAGCGGCTTCGGCGTCTGCGGCGCCGTCATAGCCCGAAAGAACCTTATAACCAACATTGACGACGATCAACTAAAAACCGATTTTTCCCTTTATATCAAGTACCAGCAAAATCGCGATTTCGGGCCTAATCTCCATCCGATGCAGGCGGTTATGACGTTGAATGACATCCGGACGCTCCGCTCCAAGATGGACCTTATGAGCCGCAATACGATGGAGGTCGCCCTATTCCTCGAGCGCCACCCGATGATTGAATCTGTTCAATACCTGGGTCTCCCCAATCATCCGTTGCACGAGCTCGCCAGCCGGTACATGTGGCTGGTGGATGCGGAACACGACGAACAGTATGGCAGGCCGATCAACAGGTATGGGCATCTCCTCTCATTCTGCGTCAAGGGGGGGATAGAAAAGACCCGACTCTTTTTCGATGGACTTCAGCGCATATGGCGGGCGACAGATCTGGGCCGGATAAAAAGCGTTGCCACCATACCGGCGATATCTACCCATCAACAGCAGGGAGATGAAGGGCGGGCTCTGGCAAACATCCCTCCGAACATGGTTCGCCTCAGCGTGGGAGCCGAACATCCAGCCGACATTATTGCCGATCTCGATCAGGCACTGCACAGGGCTGCCAAATTTCTCTCTTGACAGATATAAGAACCGGACGGCTTCATGCCACCCCCTATCCGTGGCGAGAAGCTGAAAACAGATTTCAAAGATCCTCTACACCGATTTAAAGATTCAGACAACGCATCCTAATTGCCAGGAGACTTTACTTAAATGGACTTTTCTGATCAGAACCTGTTATGGGACACCACTACTTTTTACTCTTCACCGGAGGGGGCAGAAGTTGAGAGGGATATTGCAGCGGCTACTGCGCAGGCACGGACTTTTCGGGAGCGATATTTCGGGAAGGTCGCCTCACTCGATGCGGAGGAGCTCCGCAGGGTCCTGCTCGAGTTCGAAGCTCTCCAGGAACTGACAGCAAAACCGCAACTGTACGCCTACCTCTTGTTCGCGGCGGACAGCGAGAATGATACATATAAAAGGCTCTCCCAGCAGACGGCGGAGTTCGGCAACAAGATGGAACGGGAATTGCTTTTTTTTGATCTGGAACTGATCGAACTCCCCGATGACTCTTTTTCCCGACTGCTGCAAGACCCTCAACTTTCCCTCTATCGTCATTTTCTGGAGAGCATACGCAAATTCCGACCCCACACCCTCCCCGAGCGGGAAGAGCGGCTCCTGAAGCAGAAAAGCCTCACCGGGGTCGACGCCTTTTCGCGCCTCTTTGATGAGCTCTCGGCCTCTTTCCGCTACAGGATGGAGATCGACGATGAGGAGAGGGATTTCACCGGAGAGGAACTGCTCGGGATGCTTCACCACCCTCTTCCGGCTATCAGGGAAAGGGCCTTCGGCACTTTTCTCAAACGGCACGAGGAAGAAGGTATTACCTTCACTACTGTCTTCAATACGGTTGCCCTGGACCATTCCCAAGAACTGGAAATACGCAATTACCCCTCTCCGATGGAACCGACCCATCTGGCCAACGAGCTCTCCGCCAGAGCGGTGCAGCAGATGATGGCCGTTACCGAGGAAAACTACCCCCTTGCCCGGGACTATTTCCGTCTAAAGGCACGCCTGCTGAAGATTCCGAAGCTGAAAAACACCGACATTTTCGCTCCCATTGGAGAAACAGCCCGCAAATATTCGTTCGACGAAGCCGTTAAACTCGTACTCGACTCCTATAGAGATTTCGATACCGATTGCCGGGAGATCGCAGCAGAATTTTTCACCGGGAAAAGAGTGGATGTCGCCCCACGCCATGGGAAAGCGGGGGGCGCCTTCTGCATGGGGATGACGCCGTCCCTTCCCCCGTACCTGCTGCTGAATTTCACCGGCAACCTGCGCGACGTCTCCACTCTTGCCCATGAAATTGGACACGGGCTCCATTTTGTCCTGGCCCAGCGCCAGACCATCCTCAATTACCACCCCCCCCTGCCACTGGCAGAGACTGCGTCGGTGTTCAGCGAAATGCTCCTGACACGCCACATGCTGGAGAGTGAGAACGACCCTGATATCAAGATTTCACTCCTCTGCGCCAAGATAGAGGATATTATCGCCACCACCTTCCGTCAAAATGTTCTGACCCGTTTTGAAGAGCGGATGCATCTGGAACGCGCCAATGGCCTTCTGGTCTCATCCCGGCTTTGTGACGCCTGGTGGGAAGAGAATGCAAAACTGTACGGCGACGCCGTGGAAATGATCGAGCCGTACCGATGGGGCTGGAGTTACATTTCCCACTTCATTCATGCAAGATTCTACTGCTATTCCTATACCTTTGCCGAGCTGCTCGTTCTTTCGCTCTTCCACAAATACCTGCAGGAGGGGACCCCCTTTGTACCGGCATACAAAGCGATCCTTTCAAGCGGCGGCTCGCAATCCCCGGCCGACACGGTAAAACTCGCCGGTATCGACTTCTCCGACCACGGTTTTTGGCAGCAGGGATATGATTTTCTCGGTGATTTGATAGATGAACTGAAGGGACTGGTATGAGAGGCCGTCAATGGACGACCCCTCTGTTTCTGTTAAGAAGCATTACTGAGTCAGCGCTTTGATCATGGGGGGAAGGAGGAAACCGATCAATAACAACGTCATGGCCGGACGGAGCAGATTAACAGGTCTCATGTTGCATCCCACGATCGCTGTGGCAAGGTGATTTGCCGCCGAAAGGGTGAAGAAGATCAACATCGCTGTGACGATGGTTGCCTCCGCGTATCGTCCCCACTCGAGCAGATAAACGAGTAAAGCTGTTATCGCTGTGGCCGCATTAGCGAGGCCCGATTGTATTTGATAAGGACGATGGGGAGCATAGCCAATTTTCTCCGAGGCCGCCTCTCCCAGTATCAGAGATTCAAAGGCCACTGTGCCTGACATGAGCATGACTGCGAATGGTCCCAGAATATGAAATCTTCCTATGGCCTCGTTGCCGAAATAGTATGCGCAATAAATGACAACCCCTAAGCCGGCGGGCCGAAGCCACTCCATCATCAATGCCAGCTTCTTCTTGGTCATTTCGCCCCGCTTTCCCGATCATGATTGCCTGCCAAGCGGGGATGGGACGGATCGGCCTGCGCGAGGTCTTCCTCAACGAAGCGCACTGCAGCCTCGATCAACGCTGCGCGAGGATAATCATTCTTGTCGATAAGCCAGGCAAGCGTGCTGGAAGTTTCCCCGGTAAATGGCATAGCCACCGCAAAATGGTCTGCGTTCGGATATCCAAGCAAGACCGAGCCTGGAACAATTGCGTCTGAGCATATCACCATGCCGTCGTTGAGTGGTTCGGTCTTGGAGAGAATGTCGTAGAATGGGCGCAGAATCCGGGAAGTATTCTCTCGCGAGGTGAAGGCAGCCAGTGAATAGTAGCGGACGCTCTTCGGCAGCTGGTGCGTGGAGAGCCAGGAGATCCTAACGTTGCGGCGCAGGCTTTCCACAGCTTCGACCCCTTCTCCCTGAAGGCATGATGAAAGCGGTATCTGATGAGCGAGCTTAAAGAGAAACTCCGGGAAAGCTTCCGCCAGAGGGGACCCGTTGACCGCGCCTGAAACGCTGAGCAGAGCGGCAGTCCGCTCGGCAATGGAGGGATATTTCACAAGCGCTTCCATGGTATCAACGGCGCCTTTAGAGTGGGTGACAAATATGAGCCTCTTTCCGGTCGGCATCCTCATGACTGCATCGCGGATAAGATCGGCGTTGTGGTCACTCCCCTGGCGACCCCCTGTCTGGATGTAGTCAGTTTCATAGCCAAGCTCTTCCAGCCGGGCCCGGGCATCTCCAAAGGCCATCGATTTGTCCGCAACGCACTCGGCCATCACACCGGGGACGACCACCACGCGCAAAGTGCCCCCGGATCGCCCGGAGGGGGCAGGTCTCCCTGTGGCAGCTGGTTCCCCTGACAGTTTCCAGAGGTTTATGCTATCATCGCAGGGAACTCCAGCCGGGAGTTTTGAGCATTGGGCAGAAAGGACCTCCTTGAAAATTTCGCGAAAACGGCCGCGGCCGTCACTGATTCCGCCTTGTACAGTTGTAACCAGGACCGACGGCGCTATTTTCCCTGGTGAAAGAGAAATCGGCTGCGTTGCGCAGGAAACGAGCGCGCTCGCGCCCAGGATGGAGATTAATACGGGTGCATATGGAAATCGGGTCGAAGTCATCGACACTCCTTTTTTTATCAAGATATCTTGGACGTCAGAGCATTCAACTCCATGACCTCTGCTATCGCCAACCAGCGCTACAGGAAGCCCGGATGAACGGTCTGCAGAGGTAAAGAGCAGCTGATATAGACTATATAGCTGCTCTCCGTTCTTGTCAAAGGAGAATAGGTGGTTGAAGCCGCAACTTGGCGTTTTGAGAATTTGCGAAACCATCTTGAATTATCCTGTTCATCTGCTATAATGGCAAACTTGTAATTCTTATTAATGGAGTTTTCATGAATATCCACGAGTATCAGGCCAAAGAGATATTACAATCATTCGGTATTCAGGTCCCGCGCGGACATGTTTCCCTGACTTCCCGTCAGGTAGAACGGACAGCCAGGGAGCTGGGAGGACGCTGCGTCGTAAAGGCACAGATTTATGCCGGAGGCCGCGGCAAGGCAGGCGGCGTCCGATTGGTCAACAGTCCGGAAGAGGCGCTGGAAGCAGGTAAAAGCCTTTTCGGCAAGGTATTGGTTACTCCGCAGACAGGCCCCAAGGGGCTCGTTGTCAGGCGACTTCTGGTAGAGGAGGCTGTAGAGATAGAGCGTGAATTCTATCTTTCTATCACCCTTGACCGGAACAGTTCCCGCTACTGCATCATCGCATCGGCTGAAGGTGGAATGGATATAGAGGAGTTGGCGGTGAATGCCCCGGAAAAGATCCTCACCCTGACTATCGATCCCTTTACCGGGCTCCGTCCCTTTCAGGCCCGCAAGTTGGCTCTCCGTCTCGGCCTGGAGGGGGAACTATGCGAAGACTGTGTAAAACTTATGCTCAACCTGTATCGATGCTCACTGGAAAAAGACTGCTCGCTGGTGGAGATAAACCCCCTGGTGGTAACTCGAGCCGGATGGCTCCTAGCCATGGACGCGAAAATAAGCTTTGACGACAACGCAATTTATCGCCATCTGGATTACCCTGCAATGATCGACTGCTCCCAGATCGACCCGCTGGAGATAACTGCAGGAGCGTTCGAGCTTTCCTATATAAAGCTTATGGGCAATATCGGCTGCATGGTGAACGGCGCGGGATTAGCCATGGCAACGCTGGACATGCTGAAGGAGTACGGCGGCGAGCCTGCCAATTTTCTGGATGTAGGGGGGGGAGCAAACAAGGAAAGGGTAGCCGAAGCGTTCAAGATAATACTTCAGGATCCGGACGTGAGAGGAATTTTTGTCAACATTTTCGGCGGCATCATGCGCTGTGACGTGATCGCCCAGGGAATCATAGAGGCAGCTTCTGACGTTGGTTGCCCACTCCCAATAGTTGTCAGAATGGATGGAACAAAGGTCGAGGTCGGCAGGAAGCTGCTTCTCGAATCAGGGCTGAACGTGCAGTATGCCGACTACCTGGGTGACGGTGTCGAGAAGATAGTGAAGATGCTGCAATAGACCGGCTGCTGACGCTGCATAAAAAAATACGGAGTAATTTACTTTATGTCCATTCTTGTAAATAAGGATTCGAGGATAGTCGTCCAGGGGATAACAGGGAGGACCGGCCTGTTTCACTCCTGCCAGTGCAGGGAATACGGCACTAAAATCGTGGCCGGCGTGACGCCGGGCAAAGGCGGCACGGAGATAGAAGGGATACCGGTCTTTAACAGTGTAGAAGAAGCAGTCCGCCTTACCGAAGCCGATGTTTCTATGATTTTCGTCCCGCCGTCAGGGGCTGCGGATGCAATTCTGGAGGCGGATAACGCCGGGATTGCCCTTGCTGTCTGTATCACGGAGGGAATACCGGTGCGCGACATGGTACTGGTAAAACGGACTCTACAGGGGAGCAAAACTCTCTTGATCGGGCCAAATTGTCCCGGAATAATTACCCCAGAAGAGTGTAAAGTCGGCATCATGCCCGGTTCCATCCACAAAAAGGGTAAGATTGGGGTGGTTTCCCGGAGCGGCACCCTGACCTACGAAGCAGTGAAACAGCTGACCGATATCGGACTTGGCCAGACTACATGTGTCGGCATTGGCGGCGATTCCATAATCGGCATGAATTTCATCGACATCCTGACTCTTTTTAACCAGGACCCCGAAACCGAGGGAATTTTCATGATTGGTGAAATCGGTGGTGGAGCCGAAGAGGAAGCAGCTCACTGGATCATGGAGAATATGCAAAAACCTGTGGCTTCCTTCATAGCCGGGCTGACGGCGCCGCCGGGCAAGCGAATGGGTCATGCCGGGGCGATAGTCAGCGGCGGCAAGGGAAAGGCTGAAGACAAAATCAGAACCCTCATGGAGTGCGGAGTTTCCGTATGCCGTATCCCGACCGAGATGGGCAGAACAATGCTGGCAGCCTTGAAGGGGTGACTTGAGGTATTGGAATTCTCGCGTTATGGTGTACAATTCATCTGAAGTGGAGGGACTGATAATATGGAATTTATTGCTTTTGCTGCAGCCGTAATTGCGCTTACGTTTATTGTACTGGCAGGCTTTATGATCTCCGCCTTGATCGAAATCAAAAAAACCGCGGTTTCCATAAGAACGTATATCACCGATGTTCAATCGCAACTGCAGCCAATCTTGAAGGAGTTCAATGAGTTGACAGCAAACCTGCGGCTTGTGACTGGCGCTCTCTCTTCGCGGACGGGAGAAGTAAAGGCCTTCATGGATGCTTTGGGTGATACCGGCCGCAATATCAGCACGATCAATATCGTGGTAGGGGAGGCTGCGACTCTCCTCTGCAGATCATCGCTCTGGCTCAAAGGTTTAAAGGCCGCGAGCAAATATACTGTTGGAAGAATCCTAAAAAAGGAGGTAATTTAAAATGGCATACGAAGATAAAGATTCAAACATTGGAACGGTGTTAATTTCTTTTCTGGCCGGTGCGGCTATCGGTTCGGGTCTGGCTCTGCTCTTTGCACCAAAAACAGGTAAAGAGGTCCGCGAACAGATAAAAGACCTCACTGATGATGCAGCCGTAAAGATCAGAGATTATGCCCGGGACGCTCAGGAAAGGATCAAGACAACCTGTGATGAAGGAAAAGAGTTGATCAAGGAGAAAAAGTCTATTCTCAGTTCCGCAATCGAGGCCGGCAAGGAAGCCATGGAAAAGGAACGGGAGAAGTTTTGCGAAGGGCACAAAAAAAGCGATGAACCTGCCGCATAATTGGTAGAGTAGATTAGCATACTGCAATAAAACGAGGCCTTCTCTTTTCCTCCTGCTCCAGATGTTGAAGCAGGAGGTTAAAGGAGAGGGCCTCGTTTATTATAACTGCCTGGATATCGAGGGTTAGCGCGACATTAATCCCAGTAGATACAGCTCACAGGGCAGCTGTAAATAGCCTCCTGTATTTTTTCTTCAGTGACTCCAAAAGGATCGTATACCTCAGCCAGATCATTATTATCAATGAGGAACACCTCCGGCGCTGATTCTACACAAAGTCGGCAACTGATGCAGATATTCTGGTCAACAAACGGTTTGTTTGGGATCTCCCTATTCCTCCTACAAAATTAGCTTCCGCCCGGAGTTCTCCCCTCTGCCAGGTCAGACTTTCTCAAAATTGCCCTTATCCATACCGCAAACGGGGCAGACCCAATCATCGGAAATCTCAAAGAATGATGTTCCCGGGGCCACACCGTTGGCAGGATCACCCTGGACAGGGTCATAAATATAGTCACAGATTACGCATCGATAGCTCTCCATATCTCCTCCTTGAATAAGTTTATAACTACTAGAACCATTCTAACCCGTATTTTGCAGATTTCAACTCCAAACCTCACTCTGTTGTCCGGAGCGACCTGAACCTGGCTTTTACTGGGACAATTTTGACAAAATTGCTGCGGCATCCGGAAATAACTCCCTCAAGCCAGCGCGCATCTTCCTCCTGATGTGAATGGAGCAACTCCCGCTGATAAAGAAGCAGGAGTTCCGTGACCTGCTCAACATCATCTTCCTCCATGTCGCAAATCTCGACACCTGCCCCAATGGCAATCCGCCGTTGCAGGGCGTCCCTATTCATACCTTTCTCCAGCTCCAGGTAGCAGTATACCACCCCTCCGGTCATCCCTGAACAGATCCAGGGCCCAGGGTCACCGAGGACAACCACCCTCCCCGCCGTCATATACTCGAAGGCAAACCCCTTGATATTAGCCCGTTCAGCCAGACTCCCCATATTGTCGTCCAGTTTTTCCCGTATTCTTCCTCCCAACAGCACGTCAGCGCCAGAGAGCCGGATACAGGCACGACTATCGGCATCCCCCTGAATCAGAAAGGTTCCTCCCTGCGCGCCGTAAGCCAGACCTTTCCCTACCGAACCCCCAACCCGCACTCCGTTACGATTTTCCCCCTTCAGAACAACAATCTTCCCACCGCTGGCACATTTGCCGACACCATCCTGAGCGCCCCCTTCCACTATTATTTTTATCGGCCTTATATTAAAGGCCGCCATGCCGTTGCCGGGGATGGAGTCACGCCTGAAATGGAGCAACGCCTCCTTCTCCATCCGCTCTCCCTCTCCTCTGTTGCGAATCATGGTACCCGCCAGGTAGGTACCGATCGCTCTGTCAGAACTGGAGGCGCTGTCGTCATCATAGTGGACGGAGGATTCGCCGCTGTCAAAGGCCTCGGTAACCAGCGCTGAAATGACAGATGTAAGATAATTCAGCGGCTTGCGGATGATGTATACCTTGTCTCTCTCCTCCCGCACCTCTCTCACTACGGGAGGAGCCAGTAAATCGGCAAGATCAAGCAAGTATTCACCCCGTGCCTGAAAAAGCAAATCGGCCCTCCCCACCAGCTCCTGGGTGCGACTGAACCCGAGTTTGGCGGTAATAGCGCTGATTTCCTGACCAAGTGCCCGGAAAAAGGTGGCCTGATAAATAACACCGTTCTCCATGATACGCGGTACAAACCGTTTCAGCCCCTTTCTTTCCGCCTCGGCCAGAGTCTCTATCTGGGTTGCAATCCCGACGTGACAGCTCCCAAGGTGGCAACCACGGCATATCGTGCAGCCAATAGTTACCATGGCCATGGTCCCGAACCCGACCCTGTTGGCCCCCAGCAGGATAAGCTTTACAGCATCACGGCCGGTTTTCATCCCTCCGTCCGCCCATACCTCCAGCTTATGGCGCAGTAACGCTTCCGTCAGGGCGCGATGGGCCTCGCGAACACCGATCTCCACTGGAAGGCCGACATACTTGATGGCATGTTTGCGGGCAGCCCCTGTGCCGCCGTCAAAACCACTAATCGTCATTATGTCGGCCCCTGCCTTGGCAATCCCGAGGGCTATAGTGCCGATACCTGCAACGGAAGGAACCTTGACCGAGATACGGGCAAAGGGGTTTGCCGTGCGGAGCTCTTCCACGAGCTGCGCCAGATCCTCTATGGAATAAATGTCGTGGTTATTTGAGGGAGAGATGAGCGAAACGCCGGGAGTTGCGTTACGTGCAGCAGCTATCTTTTCTGTTACCTTGAATCCCGGCAGATGCCCCCCCTCCCCCGGCTTCGCCCCCTGGCCAACCTTGATTTCGAGTATATCGGCCGAATTGAGATACTCCATGTTTACCCCGAAGCGTCCGGACGCAATCTGCTGGCCCCGGTTTTTACGGTACTTCCCAAGCATGTCGACAATTTCCCCGCCTTCGCCGTTCATGCAGATGATATTAAGCTTCTTTGCTGCCTCGGCATAGATTCGGAAGGGGGTCTCCCCCTGGGAACCGAAACTCATGGCCGAAATCAGGATGGGGAGAGCGTGTTCACCTACCGTAGTATCGACCTCTTCCGGATCCACCGTCAGCTCACCACTGAACCGGAAGTCGAGCAGATGTCTGATCGACAGAGGGGTCTCCTTCTCCAGGTTCCGGACCAGACCTGCAAAGTCGGAGTAGTTTTCCTCCATCTTGGCCACGGATCCCGCCATTTTCCAGATCTTCGGGTAGAGACGAAACGGGGTCTCCATCGGTTGCTTCCCGCTGCTGCGAGCAATTACCCTGCGTGACCGGTTGTCTTCTTCCAGTCGCGCGAGGGTGAGACCTTTACGGGCAGATCCGCAAAAATTGGGGGTACCAAAGATTTCGGCCAGTTCCGAGGAAAGACCTATCGAGGCGAAATACTTGCCGTAGCCACCGATTTCATGGGTTCCCATGGTTGACATAACCTTCTCCAGTCCGGCCTGCATGGTCACCATCAGGTGGCTGACACCCCCTTCTTCACGGGCAGCCAGCTCCCACATAAGATAAGGGCACAATGCATCGGCACCCATCCCGAGTGTAAAAATAAGATCATGGAGGTTGCGGAGAGACCCTGAACGAAGCACCAGAGAGGTCTTCCGACGGAGGCTCTTTCCATCTGCGTCAACACTCTCCAAAAGGGACTTGTGCAGAGCCGCAACTGCCAGACCGGAATCGAGAAAGCTCCTTGAAGGGCCAAATGCCCTGCTGTCGTCCAGGAGCAAAAGCCTGCAGCCACGGGAAACGTTATGTTGCGCCTCTCTCTGCAGCCGTTCCAGTCCCTGACGGATCGATTCATCCGGGCCGAGAGTGCAGGAGAGGATGCGGAACCTCCCTTTCCCCTGACCAAAGTGAGCCAGCAGCGACTCAACTGTACAGCTCCCGGTCATTTCTCCCGATTCCGGGAGTACCCTCCCCTGTCCCAATCGCTCCCCCCCGAGAAGCAGGGGGACCGCCAGTTCGACCGCCGGGAGCGCCACCCCTCGCATCACGGGCTTTGGCCCAAGATAAACCCTTGTGGAAAAATGAGCTGCCTCCCTCTCCCGATCGATGGCCGGATTTGTAACCACCGCAACCTGTTCCTTGAAATAATCGGCCAGATTCTGCAGCGTCCGGTCGGCAAGGGCTTCCAGCGGACTATCATACCCCAACGACCCGATCGGTTCGCTACAGTTTTTGGCAATTTCCCTGAGGGAAAGAACATCGTTGGTCTTCCACCCCATGGCAATCAACAGATTTTCCTGCTGGAACCTCTTCCCCCTGCTGAAGCCGGTTTCTGCCGGACTTAACGCTCCTTCCAGAGCGGTCCCGCGGACAAGCTTTCCGGCATACGCGGCAAGGTCTGTTTTCCTCTGAAAAAGCGCAAGGGTCTCCGCACGCAGTTCGTGGTGTTCAAGGAGCTGAACCGGCCTGCCGGGTATGATCCGCAATCCCAATTTTTCACCCGGCGCCAGTGGTTTGGGGTCTGAAATTATCTCCTCATGGGGGACAACTCCAAGCTCGGATGAAGCAAAAAACTCTCTTTCCGTCTCACCAAACCAGAGCGGACGGAGGCCCATCGCATCCACACTGAATACACAACGGCCACCGCACCGTGCAATGATCCCGGCAGGTCCTTGGGCGCTTGCGGACAAAAACCTGCGAAACCAGGTATACATGGACCGGAGTTCCTCTCCCATACGATCCATCTCGGTAAAGATGGGTGGGAATATCATCTCGATCGCCTCAAAAAGAGTGAGGCCATAAAGGTTGATCAGTCCCTCCATCACCCTGTTCACGTCCTGGGAGTCGCTCCCCCCCACCGGGAGGGGAATACCGAGGATACGCCCCTCCTCGCGCAGACGGGCAATGGTATTGATCTCGCCGTTATGACCCAGCATACTGAACGGCTGCGCAAGAAGCACTGTGGGAAGGGTATTGGTGGAATAGCGGCTGTGGCCGATTGTGACAGACGACATGAAATCGCGCCGTTTGAGTTCTGGATAATAGCGGGAGAGCAACTCCGGGGCCCCATGCACTTTATAGGCAACTATCTCCCTTGAGAGGGAAGCGATATGGAGGGGATAGTCCCGCTCTATCTCCGTTTGGAGTTCATAAAGGAGGAGAGAAGCATTTTTTTGGTTGCGGCAATCAAGGGCAATCTGCCAGAAAACCGGTTCACTCTTTCGGGCATTGGCGGCAAGGACTTCACTACGAACCACCCCCGTACGCCCTAAAAGCGCCACTGCTCCTTTTTCACTGCATAACCGGAGAATCTCGTTCTGGAGTCCCGGGCGCCCAGCGAGGAGATCCTTTGGTATCAGGAAGTGACCTACGGCAAACTCTGGAGATTCGGCAATTTCCGGCGCCATGCCGGCCTCTTCAAGTATAACCCTCCAGAGCAGACGCGGAATATCGGTCAGGACCCCGCACCCATCTCCCTCGCCGTTGGTTTCCCCTGCGCGGTGTCCCATCTTGACAAGAGCTTCTACAGTCCGCTGCAGATTGCCGTGAGTCGGCTTTCCCTCCTTGTTGGCGTAACAGATAATAGCACAGGCATCACGTTCGGCAGGCATCAATCCGGAGTCATCATTGCTGAGATTCATTCAATTTCTCCTATGAAAACATGACAGCAGATTAAATATATCAGAGGCTGTCTGCATGGCAAGTATCTACCGTTTCCGGCGGGCCTCAAGAGCTCTCTTCCTCCGTTGAATTTATCCTTTTACAACTATGCGAACCGTCTCTAGTTCCGACTTGATAACTATCTGTTTGATGGTATCATTCGTGAATACAGATTCTTAAAGGAAGATGGTTATGGTTCTGTAGAATCAGGGGATGAATCAGGAGTATCTCAATGAAGCGTTTTTTGCTAAGGTGGCTTATCAACGGTATCAGCCTCTTCCTGGTCGTACATATCGTTTCCGGTATCAGCATAAGCAGCTGGCTGGCCACCATCGCCGCAGCTCTCGTCCTTGGGCTTCTGAATGCCTTCGTCAGGCCGGTGCTTATCGTGCTGACCTTGCCGGTGAATATCCTTACCCTAGGGCTTTTCACCCTTATAATTAACGGCTTCATCTTCTACCTTGTAGCTCAGCTTGTACACGGTTTTGTAATTGCCGGGTACTGGCACGCTTTCCTCGGTGCGCTGGTTTTCAGTATCATAAGTTCTCTCTTGAGCCTCTTGATAAGTTCAGAAAGTAACCAGAATTAAATATTTTCAGCTGCGGATGGAGTGGTGATGAGCCTGTTTCTCCTCGCTTTTTTAATCCTGTATGGGGGTATGCATCTCTATTTTTTCCTCAAGGTCAAGGCAGCCTTCTCCTTTGGCGCCTTTTCCGGCTCCTTTCTCGCGATCTTCCTGCTGGCAATGGTATTTACCCCGATTCTGGTCAGAGTGCTGGAAAGAGTGGGGGTGGAAACTTCGGCACGGATCCTGGCCTATGCAGGTTATTCATGGATGGGGTTCCTCTTCCTCTATTTTTGCGCCTCACTGATCACAGATATTTATCATGGAGTTTTTCATTGCGCACGGTTTCTCTCCGAGAGGGACTTTACCCCATTTTTTCTCTCAAAGCGAGTCGCCCTTGCTCTACCCTTTGTCTTCGGAACAGCTGCTACTCTTTATGGTTACTTCGAGGCTATGGATATAAAGAGCGAGCGACTGGTAATTGTGACATCGAAGATTCCCGAATCCGCCGGCAGACTGACCATTGTACAGATATCCGATATGCATCTGGGGCTGATCGTAAGAAAAGAGCGCCTCTCGAAGATCATTGACAAGGTCAAGGCAGCCTCGCCCGATATTCTTGTATCTACCGGTGACCTTCTGGATGGGGAAATTAACGGGATGCCCGGAATGGCTGAACTTCTGAATGATATCAAACCGAGATACGGCAAATATGCAGTTACCGGCAATCATGAGGTCTACGCAGGGTTCAGTAACTCCCTCTCTTTCACCGGGAAAGCGGGGTTCAAGGTTTTGCGCGGGCAAAATGTGGTGGCTGGCGGGTTGCTTAATATCGCCGGGGTAGATGACCCTCTGGTCAGCAGGATCAGCCACGAGACACCGGTTTCGGAAAAGACCCTGCTAAAGGAACTGCCCCATGAAAAATTTACCCTCTTTCTCAAACATCGCCCTGTTATAGAACAGGAAAGCCTCGGTCTATTCGACCTGCAATTGTCCGGTCATGTCCATAAGGGGCAGATATTCCCCTTCAACCTGTTGACCTATCTCTTTTATCCTGTAAGGACAGGTTATTCGCTGCTCCCCCTGAACTCGGCCCTTTACGTGAACAGGGGGACCGGCGTCTGGGGGCCGCCAATCCGCTTCCTGGCGCATCCGGAAATAACGGTGATCGAACTGCGGCATTCGAAGAGTGAGAAGTAGAAAGAGTTGAATTATTATCCGGCTCTAATTGCCGCTCTCACCCTCCCCCCCCTTTACTTGCTAAAGAGTTTCTCAATCTGTATACTATCCGTATTGAATAGATCGTTGCCGAAAGAGGGTTTAGGTCTGAAAATTACCAAGGAGCATCACTATCGCAATGATAGCCGGTTTCTTTCTCATCTTTTTTATATTCTCCACAAGTGAGGCTTTTGCTGATATTTACAGATATGTTTCTGAAGACGGGGTTGAATGTTTTACCGATTCACCGTCAGATCAAGGAGCTATCCTGATTATCAGAGAACCCGCACCTGCCCGGAAAATAATTCCAAACAAGGGGGTAAGAAAGCCGGAGCGAAAAAACTTAACAACCCCAAGGATGGCAACCCGGGGGGGAGAAGCAGGCGCCTCTTCTCAAGAGGCATCCCTCCCTGTGCAAGGGAGAATAACCTCTCTGGTCGGCATGCGGAGCGACCCTTTTGACGGTGTTTTCCGCTTTCACAAGGGAGTCGATATAGCTATTCCGGTGGGGACACCTATAAAACCGGTGGCTGCGGGAAGAATTGTTTACAGCGGCGACGAGCCTGGTCACGGAAAGATGATAATTGTACAACACCAGGATGGAATGAGAACCGTTTACGCCCATAACAGCCTCAACATGGCAGCATCAGGTGAAGAGGCCGGGAGAGATACGGTTATCGCGCTTTCCGGCTCGACTGGACGCTCAACCGGACCGCATCTCCACTTTGAGGCATGGAGGGAGGGGGTTAATGTAACCTCCTCTTTTTCAGGAGAGGGCGATGCCGGGCAACTTAAAACTACTTATCGCGAGATTTCACACAAAAAAAACCGGATCAGGAGAGCGATTTTGGCAGATGGTTCCCTCCTCTTCACCAATCTACCCTGAATCCAGCGTAGTTTCTCCCCGCAAGGGAATTGCTCTCCCCTTTATTAACAAATAATGAGGCTGATTTATCAGACCGTATATTTCATCAGACACCTGAAAAACCGGATTACAGGCGCCTATGGAGAGACCGGCCCTGAATCTACCCCACTTTTTATTACCGGATAATCGTTCCGGTACTCCGGAGCTGTCGGTTCCGAACTCTCCGCAACGGCTGCTCCGGATCTCAGATACTTATGCACCGCCCTGTTATGCTCGTTCAGAGTGGTCGAAAAACAGTGGGTACCATCCAGTTTGGCTACAAAATAAAGATACTTCGTTTTAGCCGGACTAAGCACGGCATTTATCGCTTCAATTCCCGGATTGCCGATCGGTCCGGGGGGCAGCCCACTGATTTTATAGGTATTGTAAGGTGAATCGCTCTGAATATCACGCCTTGAAATCTTCCCGGCAAATGCCCGCGACCGGTATACGGCTGTGGGGTCGCTCTGGAGAGGCATTTTTCTCTTCAACCGGTTATGAAAAACCGAAGCTATCAACGGGCGTTCTGCAGGCGAAACAGCCTCTTTTTCTACCATGGATGCAAGGGTCAGAATTTCGTTGGTATCCATACGCAGCATTTTCGCCTTTATACCCATTTCCGGAGAGAAGCGCTTCTTGAACTGGCTTACCATCCCCCTGATCAGATCAGCCTCGGTAGTATGTGGGGTTATATTATAGGTGCTTGGGTAAAGATACCCCTCAATAGTTGGTCCCTTTATTCCGAGTTCGGCAAGCAGAGACCGGTTGAAACATTGTGCAAGAAAAGCCTCCCGGCGGAACAGACCTCGATTCTCAAGAAGGAGGGCAATCTGGTAGATGGAATATCCTTCCGGAACCGCAAACCTCAAGTTATAAACCTCGCCTGTTATCAATCTATGGAGGATATTCGGCGGCTTCATACCATCATTAAACTGGTAAGCGCCAGCCTTGACCTTATCATCAACCCCCTGGAGCCTGGCATAAAGTATAAACAGCCATTCACTAGAAATAATCCGTGAACGTTTGAGTTCCCCGGCAATTTTTTTCAGGCTGTATCCTTCGCGGAGATCCAAGATCTTGACATTCTTGCCTGTCCCGGGAGAGGATAGGAGGAAAATGAGATAGATATTGAGTGGGAGAGTTACAACCAGAGTTATAAAGAGCGAGATCCCAAGTAAATTCTTTCTCGACAAGGTCAACTTCATAATTAAGGAACCGATCCTCTTAAATAGTTCGAACATATATTCTCAAGATATCCCGGAGATAGTGGCTAGACCCTAACCTTTCTTGACAATGTAAACATTTGTTGTTAAAAGAGTCATGGACTCTATCCATAAAAAAGACTTTACGGGTCCTCGCTAAAAGGAGGCATGACAGATGGAATTCGGTACGATAGAAGACATATTGGAATTTGCACTGGAAAAAGAAGATGCATCCTTCAGGCTCTATAAATCCGCTGCAAAGATGTCGGCAAGTCCCTCCGCCCGAAAACTCTTCGATGAAATGGCAAAGCAGGAGGAAGAGCATATTCGATTTATAAAGCAACTGAATAAGGAAAAAATTGCCCTTTACAAGTTAAAGAAGGTTCCGGACCTGAAAATCAGCGAATATCTGATAGATATCCCATACCGGGAGGATATGACCTACCAGGAAATTCTGGTCTACTCCATGAAGGGCGAAGAAAAGTCATGCAGACTGTATAATGAGGCGGAAGCGATGACCGATGATCCGGAACTCAAAAAGCTCTTCCTCATGCTCGCAAATGAGGAGAAAAGACATAAGTACATCCTGGAGTCGATCTACGATGAAAAGGTCCTTACAGACATGTAGCCTTATGCCTGGCAACAGGCACCTTTTCTCACGACCAGATCGTCACCCCACTCCCTTTGCCTCTTCCAGCCGTCACCGGTACGTCGGTGTTTCAGCCCGGTAATCAATGAGGCACGCCCAAAAGCATTCCCCCCTGCAAGGAAGGTATTTTCTTGACATTCCCGGAGTTTTACAAGAGCCTCTGATACCCCGCATAATCTACAGCCGATGAAATGGGTCGGTATGCCGGCTTTTTTATGCCTTGAATTTATTTTCCGTACCGTTTTTGAGCCTTTTGATGTTTTCCCTGTGCTTTAATATTACAACTGCCGCTATCACAAGGGTCATCAACACAATAGCCGGCTCTCCATCAATAAGCGCCACCAGGGATGGCATCAGCGCCGATGCGGTAATAGACGCTAGAGATACATATCGCCATCTGTAGAGAACCAGCGAAAAAACAACCAACGCAACCAGAACTGCCAAAGGGGATGCCGCCAGGAAAACTCCGAGCGCGGTTGCAACTCCCTTTCCCCCCTTGAAACCGAGAAAAACAGTATATACATGTCCCAGAAATGCCGCCAGACCGATAAGTGCAATCCAGTATACCGGGAGAGCAAGACTTTTCGCAATCACAACCGGGAGCGCCCCCTTGAGGCAATCACCAAACAGGGTCAGGATACCTATTCTGGGGCCGATAGTTCGATAGACGTTGGTAGCCCCGATATTACCGCTCCCGGTCGAACGGATGTCAACCCCGCAAAAGGCCTTCGCCAGCAGAAGCCCGGTCGGTATGGAGCCAAGCAGATAGGCAGATATTACAAACAAGATATTAATCTCCAAGCAGCACCTCTGATAAATAAAGAATAGGGACCATCAGCTTAACCGTTTACCGGGCTTTTGTTTATTGAGAACCAGAAATATTGCTGTCACAAGGAAGATAACATCTCTGATAATTACCTCCCAGGCTGGAGTTTTCCCCCCTCCCTGCTTGAAGCAACCGCAATCGATGTCAAGTCCACGAACAATAGTCGAGGAAAGCGCCACTATAAAAAAAAGGTTCATGGCAATAACGATTGATGCCGCGGCCTTTACCCTGTATCCGATAACCAGAAGGAGACCAGAGATCAATTCGACCCAGGGAAGAATCGCCGCTACCAGAAAGTTCAAGCCGTATGGGAGGATGTTGTAGGCGGCAACAGCGCCGGCAAAGGCAACCGGATCGCGAATCTTGTGGATCGAAGCGTAGATAAAAACAAGGCCCAGGACAATTCGTACCAAAATCCGGAAATATCTCTTCCTGTTCCGCATCATGGCGCTTCTCTCTCTATAGGGAGACCGGCGTCTCTCCATTCCGGGTAACCTCCCTCATAAACATAAACCTTCCGGTATCCCTTCTCCATCAATTTAGCACCTAATGTCATGCTGTCACGACAATCGTAGCCATTACAGTAGATAACCAGGGTGGCCGAGGATGGAACCTTAACCATAAATCGAGCCAGGTTCAGTTCTGATTCCCCGAGCGGCATCAGAACGGCCCCTTTGAGATGTCCACGGGAGAAAAACGAGGCATCGCGGGCATCGACAAAAACCGCCTCTTTGCGCTCGAAGAGTTCCTTTGCCTGGAGAAGCCCGACCGGCATCGGGATTTTCTCCATTCTCTGGACGCCGGGAGAAGTTATCTTGGAGAGATCAAATCTCCCCGAACAGACCTTCAGGAGCATCTTGTGGTTAAGGATTATTCCTATCAGTGAGGCGACAAAAATGATAACCGTCATTTCAAGCAACAGTTTTTTCATATCCTTCATAATATTTGTCATACTTCCCGCCATCAGATCATTGAGTTACACTTTTACGGCGAATGGAGAAGGCATTCCTTATCATTTTTGTCACAATACCTGATTACACGCACAGACTCAAGGGTGATCAGCCCACCTTGCATCATTTCATCGATCCTGGGCATGACGGCATTAACCTTATCCTCACTCGCCACAACCTCTACAATCATCGGCAGACTTTTTGATATGTCCAAGAGCTTGCTGCTATGATAGACAAGATGTGGCCCGAACCCCGCAACCCCTCGCAATACGGTTGCTCCGGCAAACCCCTCTTTCATGAAAAGTTCCACTAAAGCTTCATAGAGCGGCATATGGCCATGCTTATCGCTTTCGCTGACGTGTATCCGCATCAACATCTTTTCGCCTGCAAATTTAGTCATTTTCTTTACCCTCCGACACTCTTACAGATAACGTGCGGTAATTATCCCGACCCAGGTAAACGCAAGGCAAGTCAGCACACTCAGCAATACGTTTGCCGATGCGATAAAAAACTCTCCGTCCTCAAGCAGTCTGAACGTTTCGTAGCTGAATGTGGAGAAGGTGGTAAGGCCGCCCAGAAAACCTATAGTAAGCCCCAAGCGAAGAGTTGGCGGAATAAGGGTGCTCCTCAGGGCAACTTCCATTATGAGTCCGATCAGAAATGCTCCCACAATATTTACAACAAAAGTTCCATATGGAAAAAATCTGCCAAACATCCCATATACCCAGCCCGAAAGGAAATAGCGCGCCAGACATCCGACAGCGCCAAAAAGCCCGATGGAAAGAGCAACCTCCATAAAATCCCCCCTGTGCAGCAAAAGGCCCCGGACTTGGAGCCCTAATCGGACCACATGGAACCCGAATCATTTTCAAATGCAAAATTAACCTACAACCGCTGCAATGTCAAGAGAGTGATGGTCAGGGTCCGCTGCACTTTCACTGAATTTTTATCTACCGATAGTGAGCGAATTAATAGGTTGCATGACCCCGCCACCGGGTGCTAGAATCTTGAACCTACCAACAGAACAAGGAGAAATCCCCAAAAATGACATTACGCTTGATGGTGACTTACCTTCTCCTATTTTTCGCCTGCATCACATCGGCGTCCGCCGCCCCCCCCGTGGAGCACCCGCAGGATAGGAGACCGGCCGGTGTCCCGATTCTGCTCTACCATCGATTTGGATCCGAGGTATCCGATTCAATGACAGTAACCAGTAGGGTGTTTGAGTCACACCTGAAATATCTTAAAGATAACGGTTACACGGTAATCCCCCTGCGTCAACTAGTCGATTATTATATAAAAAAAGGGCCCTTTCCACCACCCAAATCGGTTGTTATCGTGGAAGATGATGCGCACATCTCGGTTTATACCTGCATGTTGCCGCTGGTGAAAAAATATAATATCCCCGTTACGGTCTTCGCCTACCCTTCCGCAATCTCGAACGCCAGCTATGCCATGACCTGGGAGCAGCTGCGCGCACTGAAAAAAACTGGGCTGTTCGACATTCAGTCCCATACCTATTGGCACCCCAATTTCAAACGGGAAAAGAAGAAGCTTAAACAGGCGGAATATGAAAAATTAGTCAATTCTCAACTCAGGAAATCTCAGGAAAGACTCGGAAAGGAGCTGGGAGGAACTATCGACATGCTTGGCTGGCCATTCGGGATCTATGACGACTTCCTGATAAGCAGGGCCGTCGCTTCAGGATACAAGACGGCATTTACCATCGAGCGGCACCTTGCCGGCACCGGCGACAACCCTATGAAACTCCCACGTTTTCTGATGGTTAACTCTGACCAGGGGAGTGCTTTTATCAGGATACTGACCGGAACGACGCCAAAGCAGAATAGTGCCTATTAGATTCAAGATGTACCGCAAATAATCATTGGTTGGCATCAGCAATACAATTGCAGCCTAATAACCGGCACGACCCGCACGGATCTGAATAACTCCACCGGATATGCCAAAGCCACTCCCTTTCGCCTTATGTACGAGGCTCCATGACAAATGACGACAAAAAGCACCCCTGCCCGGACTGCACCTACTGCCAATGGTGCAGCGACGACCGATGCCGAATCTGTCTCGGTCATAAAGGGAGTTGCAGAAAAAAGCTTTCCATGCAGGAGCAGATAGAACTTTATGACCGTCTGAACCGTGCCGGGGGAAATATTCCCGATCGATGACCGGTGGATCTTCACTCCAATTTACTTCTTCCCCAATTCCGACGAACGGTTTGTCGCAGCATCCACCGACGTCATGACAGTTCCCCGAAAGCCTGCCAGCTCCAGAACATGGAGTCCCGCAATAGTCGTCCCGCCCGGAGAGGTAACTTTTTCCCGCAACAGAGCCGGGTGCTCCCCAGTCTCCAGCACCATTTTCGCGGAGCCAAAAACGGTCTGCGCCGCAAGCATGGTGGCGACATCACGGGGGAGGCCATTCTTGACTCCTGCATCGGAAAGCGCCTCAATGAAGGTAAATACATAAGCCGGGCCGCTTCCCGAAAGACCTGTTACCGCATCGAGAAGCTTTTCCTCAACCTGGCATGTCTTGCCGAGGAGGTTAAAGATAGTAGTGGTAAGTGCAACATCTTCAGTTGTTGCACAGGAGCCGGGGCATATGGCTGTGGCTGCTTCAAGCACGAGTGCCGGAGTATTGGGCATAACCCTTACTACTCTGACACCGGAGTCAAGGGCAGCTTCTATCGTTCCCGTTCTCACCCCGGCCATTATTGAAACAACCAGTTTCCCATGGAAATTGTCGTTTGCTATCCCCTCAAGAATTTTGACGCATACCTGTGGCTTTACGGCCATAATGATTAGCGAAGCGGCCGAAACTACGGCTCCGTTATCAGTGGATACATTTACCTTGTAGGTCTCACTCAGAAAATTCCTCCGTTTTTCAAGAGGTTCGGATACCGTAATATTAGATGACGAGACTCCTCCAGCCAATAATCCCTTTATGATGGCTTCTGCCATATTACCGCCACCTATAAACCCTACCAGTGCCTCATTAATCATTGTCGCCTCCTTGTTAAATGCTCATAACCCGCCCCTGGATAAGAACTCCCCGGTAACCCCAGCTTTCTCACATTGCCGCAGGTCGGTGTAAAGGTAATAAATCAACAGTAGGATGTCAATGAATTTGCAAAGTCATTCTGCAGCGAGGGGGAGATATAGTGTCCGCCATTGAAAATAATTATTGACAGCTTGTTTCCGTTATATTATAAACCTGACCTTGTTAAACATAAAGTTTAGAATCACTAAACTTATTCAATTGGCAGAAAAGCTTACCGTTATCATACCGGGAGGATTATTTGAGAATAGGCGAGGGGTTGAAGCGATTGAGGATTATCAACTCTCTTACCCAGGAAGAGTTGGCAAGCCGTGCCGACCTTACCAAGGGATTCATCTCCCAGCTCGAAAATGATGCCACTTCCCCCTCCATTGCTACCCTGAAGGACATCCTGGATGTCTTTGGAGTCAGCATGCAGGAATTTTTCAGCGACACGACCGATGCCGAGGATATTGTCTACGGCAAGGATGCCAGGGTACAGGCTTCCAGTGATGAAAGAATAAAAGTCGAACTTCTGGTGCCTGGAGCACAGAACAGGGAGATGGACCCTGTTCTCGTAACTCTTGCGCCAGGAGAAGAAATGGACGAGCAGCAGTTCCATGAAGGGGAGGAATTCGGATTCGTTCTGCTCGGAAAAGTTCAGTTGAGGCTGGACGAGAAGCTGCACACGTTAAGGAAGGATGAATGCTTCTATTTTTGTTCCGACAGGAAGCATTCCGTGAAAAATATTGGTAAAGGGCCGGCGAGGATATTGTGGGTGGTAACCCCTCCGACATTTTACTATTAGCACGATGTTCAGGCAGAAAGATTTTCCTCTCCAGGAATGACGACTGTTTTCACATTTGCAAGAGGCTGGCACGCTAGAAATTTTTTTTGCTTATTCCGGCAAGAGAATAATTCTGAATAACGCATTTTCCCTGAAGCATTTTTTCATTTCACATGCAAAGAGGACTTACAGATGAGCAAAGTATTGATAATCGGGGCAGGAGGAGTAGGCGGGGTCGTAACTCACAAGTGCGCCCAGGCTTCCAACGTATTTACCGCAATTACCCTTGCTTCACGTACGGAATCAAAATGCCGGGCTATCGCGGCGGAAATAGATTATCCGGTAAAAACGGTTCAGGTAAATGCCGATAACGTCCCCGAACTTATAGAGTTGATCAAACGCGAGCAACCGAGGCTCGTTATCAACGTCGCCCTCCCCTACCAGGACCTGACGATTATGGACGCATGCCTGGCAACGGGGGTCGATTACCTGGACACCGCCAATTACGAACCGCTGGAAACAGCAAAGTTCGAGTACAGCTGGCAATGGGCCTATCATGACCGTTTCAGGGAGAAAGGTCTGATGTCGCTTCTGGGAAGCGGTTTCGATCCCGGAGTCACCAATGTATTCACTGCACTCGCAGCCAAACATTATCTGGACGAAATCCACGAGATCGACATCATCGATGCAAACGCGGGCAACCATGGTCAGCCTTTTGCCACCAATTTCAACCCGGAAATAAATATTCGCGAAGTAACCGCGCCATGCCGGCACTGGGAAAATGGTCAGTGGCTCGAAACTCCCGCACTCACTGCCAAGCGGCAGTACGACTTCCCTGCGGGGATCGGACCGATGAATATCTACCGGATGTACCATGAAGAGATGGAGTCTCTGGTCAAACATATCCCGACTATCCGCAAGGCACAGTTCTGGATGACCTTTTCGGACAACTATCTCAAGCATCTGGAAGTCTTGCAGAACGTTGGCATGACCCGTATCGACGAAATAGAGTTTAACGGCCAAAGGATAGTTCCGCTGCAATTCCTCAAGGCGCTGCTGCCCGATCCAGGTAGCCTTGGCCCGCTGACCAAAGGGCGCACCTGCATCGGCGTGGTAGCAAAGGGGCTCAGGAACGGGGAGAAAAAACAGGTCTACATCTATAATATCTGTGACCACGAACTCTGTTACCAGGAGGTCAAGTCCCAGGCAATCAGCTACACCACCGGCGTACCGGCAGTGGTGGGAGCAATAATGATGCTCACTGGGAAATGGCGCGGCGCCGGGGTCTTCAACATGGAACAGTTCGATCCCGATCCGTTTCTGGCAACGCTTGCTGAAATGGGACTTCCCTGGACTGTAGTTGAAGGTGGGGATTGGCTTGAACTGTAAAGATAAAAGAGGATCACTGTTTTTGTAGGCGCCTCGAAACGGCGCCTCTTCGGACGGTAAAAACCGCCCCTTCAGCATATAGGCAGAGACCATTGACCGACATTAAAATTGACAAAATAGTTGAACTGGCCCCTTCTCCAGCCTACGTGGTTGACCTCGGCAGGCTGCGTGAGAATCTCGCCCTGCTTGATGAGGTCCAGAGCAGGAGCGGAGCGAAAATACTGCTTGCTCTAAAAGGTTTTTCCATGTGGAGTCTTTTCGGTGTTATCCGCCAGACACTCCATGGCGTTTGCGCCAGCTCGCCCTGGGAAGCCCGCCTGGGACGGGAGGAATTTGGTCGTGAAGTCCACAGTTTTGCCGCGGGCCTCAGCGAGTCGGATGTAGCGGAATTGCTTGAGACCTCGAACCATATCGTATTCAATTCCTTTAGCCAGCTTGAGAGATTCCGTCCTCTATGGCAGCCCTACTGCGGCAGGGTTTCAATCGGTCTTCGGGTAAATCCGGAACATTCCGAAGGTCACACCGCGCTCTATGACCCCTGCGCGCCCGGCTCTCGGCTCGGCATCCCCCTTGCGGAGTTCGGGGGGCGGTCTCTAAAGGGTGTTGAAGGCCTCCACTTCCATACCCTCTGTGAACAGCTTTTTGAACCACTGGAACGAACCGCTCAAGCCTTTGAGGAGAAATTCGGCCGGTTTCTGTCGGGAATGAAATGGCTCAACCTCGGCGGAGGGCACCATATCACCCGTGAAGGCTACGATATCGACGGACTGGTTGAACTGGTCCTCCATTTCCGACAGAAGTACAATCTCGAGGTTTACCTTGAGCCAGGCGAAGCTATCGCTCTTGGTACCGGCATCCTGGTGGGAGAAGTGCTCGATATCGTCCATAATCAGACCGATATTGCCATTTTGGATGTTTCTGCGGCCTGCCACATGCCAGACGTTCTTGAGATGCCATACCGTCCGGAGATAGCAGGTGGTTTCAAACCGGGGGAAATGCCACATACTTATCGTTTGGGAGGCCCCTCATGCCTTGCCGGAGACGTTATCGGAGACTGGTCCTTCGAACAGCCGCTACACCCCGGTGATCGACTCGCCTTCCTTGACATGGCTCACTACACAATGGTAAAGAACACGACCTTTAACGGTATTTGCCTCCCTCACATCTGCACTTTTGAGCCACGAACTGCAGAACTCAAGGTCATACGCAGCTTTACCTACGAAGATTTCAAGTCACGTTTATCGTGAAAGCGGTCAGCGTTCAGATGTCTGATATCAGAATAGCTGTTAATTCTCTATTCTGAACACTTCTTTAACAGAAAGTTGGTAAATTATGGAACGCTGGTCAATTAACGATTCCGCCAAAATCTACAATCTCAACAACTGGGGCGCCGATTTATTCTCGATAAACAAAAAGGGGAACATCTGTGTTCACCCTTCGCCTAATTCAAAACACTCAATCGAGTTAAAATCGCTTGTTGATGACCTTATCAAACGAAAAATCAAACCGCCCATCCTCCTAAGGTTCATGAACATCCTCGAAGGACGGATAGCATCGATCAGCCGTGCTTTCAAAAATGCGATCCATGAAAATAATTACCCTTCGAAATATCAGACATTTTATCCTATCAAAGTTAATCAGCAACGACAGGTTGTAGAGGCAATCACAACTTTCGGGAAGAAATACTCAATTGGCCTTGAGGTCGGTTCAAAACCGGAGCTGGTAGCTGCAATCTCATTGGCCACAGAGAGCGGCCTGCCGATTATCTGCAATGGTTACAAAGATACGGAATACATCGAAACGATTCTATATGCAAACAGGGTCGGTTATGACATAACCATTGTTGTAGAAAAACTGTTTGAGCTCGAAAAAATTATCGAGCTTTCCGAAACAACCGGAATTGTACCCAAACTCGGAATACGGGTAAAATTATCGTCAAAGGGAACCGGAAAATGGGCAACCTCCGGTGGAGAGGACGCTAAATTCGGTTTAAGGATCTCTGAGATCATAGCCGCTATTGACATGCTCGAAAAGCACAATCTCCTTGAAAGCGTGAAATTGCTACATTTTCACATCGGCAGCCAGATAACAAAAATCGACAAAATAAAAAACGCGCTGATCGAAGGAACTCGAATTTACGTGGAAATGAAGAAACTCGGCGTAAACCTGGAGTATCTTGATATCGGGGGGGGACTTGGCGTTGATTACGACGGATCAAAATCGAGCTACTTTTCAAGCGTAAATTATTCCGTCGAAGAATATGCCAATGACGTAATCTACCAGATAAAAAATATCTGCGACGATGCCGGTATCGACTGTCCGAACATCATATCTGAGTCGGGTCGGGCAACCGTTGCCCATTATTCCGTACTGGTTACCAACATATTAAACACCAACACTCAGAACCTCATGCCGGATTTTGAATCAATTCTGACCCAGCCGGAAAAATTGTCGCCAACGGTAACAAAACTGGTCGATATCTATAAAAGTATCGACCGGCATTCGCTACGTGAAGATTACCACGATACGATCCAACTGATCCAGGAGGCGGTAAGCCTTTTTAATCTTGGCTATCTCAACTTAAATGAGCGAGCAATCGCGGAATGGGTCTGTTCGAAAATTATCAGGAAGATAAACAGCATAGTAGAAAAAATCAGGCCAATACCTGAGGAATTGCAGAATTTCCAGCTCAGCTTGCGTCAGACTTATTTTGCCAATTTTTCCCTATTCCAATCGATTCCGGACTCGTGGGCGATCGACCAGTTATTCCCGATTGTCCCGATCCAGCGGCTTCATCAGAAACCGGATGTTATTTCTTCCATAGCGGATATAACCTGTGATTCAGACGGCGAAATCACCAGCTTTGTCGGCGAGAACGGAAGAACCAAATTTCTCCCGATCCACAAGATCCGGGCTGACGAGGAATATTATATCGGCTTCTTCCTGATCGGCGCTTATCAGGAAATACTTGGCGATATGCACAATCTGTTTGGTGACACGAACGCGGTCCACATAACATTCAATAAAAAGACCAATTACAAGATTGATACCGTGATTAATGGCGATGCAACATGGGAAAGCCTGAAATATGTACAGTACGATGGAAACGAAATATTAAAGCGTGTTCAGAACAATCTTGAACAGAGCGTTGCCTTGCAAAAGATCTCTATCGAAGAAAGCAGCCATTTCCTAGAACTGTTGGACAAGACGCTGCAGTCCTACACATATTTGGGAAAATAGTAGCAGGATCGGCTTCAAAAACTTGAAACCGCCGGATTTACCCGGCCGTGCCGAGTAAAGAAATCAAACGGTCTTTACTCTTTTAACATTAAAATCAGGGGGCGCGGCGCAACACCGGTATTTTTTCGATAATCTTAGCATGGCTTTCCTCTTTACCACGTAGTGCAAAGGTATCCATTATAAAACCGGCTCTCTCGAAAAATTCAACGGCAGCCTGAACTGTTTTGTCGTACTCGCTGGAATTTGCAGGTTGTGCCTCAGGTAGATAAACGAGTGTCTCTTTTTTGTCAATAAGCTGTAAAGCTATATAAACTGAAGGCTTTCCTCCTTTATTCAGACCACATATAAAGGCTTCAGCATTCTCTGGCTTATGGCCCAGCGTATTGACCCTTGCAACATTTAACGATTGGTATATTGCAATTACATCTTCGACAGATCTGAACTCTATAAAGGAAAGAGATGGGTCAACCTGGAATTTTGTGAAAGAAGTTGAAGATTGTTCTGCGGGGAGTGAGGGGAAGCCGGCATTGTCTATTTTCTCGTTGCCAGAGAAGAGGGTCTCCGGCTCTTCAAAGGGAACTGAGTCAGCCGGTTCCAACAGCCGACTCTCCTCTGCGGCATCGATTTTCGGCTTGTTTCCTCTGTCTGGCAACATCGTTCCAGCAAACCGGTTCGTTTCAACCTCTTCAGCACCCTTCTGTTCAGCACCCTTTTCTTCGGCAGCTGCATCTCTCGGTTTTCTATCCCGATCGGTCTGTACGTTAGCAGTTTTTATCTTGACCTGAACTTCATTTGTCTCGTCCTTACCGGCAGCAACTTCCTGATATGGCAAGTTTTCTATAACTCCGAATTTCGGAAGTAACCCCTCCGCCTCGCCCCTGATATCGGAAAAAAGCCGGATGACTGCTCCTTCTGCAGATATAATCTCGCTTATGACCCCCTGCAACAGATTTCTCAGATTCGACAGATTAGCGATCGCGGTTTTTTCGGCTAGCCCCTTTTTTGCCGCAACTTTTTTTACTTCATCCGACAATAAAGAGAGCTCTTCACTGGCAGTTGCTTCGGCCAATTTTTTCAACCGTTTCAATTCATCCAGCATGGCTCTGGCAGCAGAGAGCTCCCTGTCTTGAGCCTTTTCAGTGTCGCTCTTCGCCTCGGCAAGATTTTTTATCGCACCCCTTACAAAAGTCAACTCTTCAACTGCAACTTTTTCAAGAAGCGCTTTCTCTTTTATCACGGTTTCCAGCTCTGTTTTCGCAGCCGACAAACGATCTGCGGCTGACCGTTCGGCAGCACTTTTTCCCTCTGATAACTGCTCAATCCTGGTAAGCACTGCGGCCAGTTCTTTAACCGCAACTCCCTGAGCCGAGTTTTTTTGCTCAATCAAGCCTTCTAGTTCGACACGGGCAGCTGTCAATTCATCGGCCAACGGCTTTTCAGGAGATACTTTCACTCCGGAGAGATTCTTTATCTCAGTTCTGACAGCAGCAAGCTCTTTCCGTGCAATCGCCTCACTTCTAGTGATTTCCGCTTTCAAACCTTCCAGTTCGGATTTTGCCGCAGCCAGTTCTCCGGCCGATGCCTTTTCCGCGGAATACTTTTCAGCTGTCACCTTCGCAAGTTCTACCCTGATACCGGCGGATTCTTCTTTATCATGACGTTCTGGAACTATCACCCCCCCGTCAAGAGATCCACCAATAGCGAATTTCTCTTCTTTTACTCCTTTGTCTCCATTTTTATCTGCGACAAATTTCTCTTCTTCAACCTTGCCAGAAGGCGGAATGATATTTTCGTCTTTACCAAGAGACATCACAGTTTTATCCGCAGCTGTAGCTCTGGAGACAATTTTCCCGGAAGCTCCTTTTTTGGTTACTTTGGGAAAACGGATAACCCGGGTATCGCTAATAATGACCTCGCGCAAGGCCTTGCTGTAGTCAAGATTAACACTTTGCATCGTGAAGCCGATGTCTTTCGCAAAACCGACAGCCTCCTCCATTCTGTCGGCATACACTCCTTCGGTATTGGGCTGCGTCTTGAAGGTATAGAGGAGGGTATTCCTGGTTTCATTTGCCAGAAGTACCAGATAAATAGAGAATAAATCACCCTCCTTCACAGCACAGATGAAGGCATCGCACTTTTTTGACTGAAAACCATCTACCTCAACCGCGACAGTTGAAGATGAACGATATAATGCTAGGATATCCTGGGAATCTGCCTCAATATAGGATAAAGAACTATCGGGAACCATCATCGTTACCTCTCACTCTTCATATTAATAAATATTTCAGATTCTGACCAGTCGATTAGCAATTAGTTATAGGAGCCGTACAGAAAAATTTCCGTAATCTTTCAGCTTAAATATAACGGCAATAAATCGTCCCTTCTTTCACTTCTTCTTATCAATACCGTAACTCTTGATCTTGCGATAGAGGTTACTCCGCTCAAGCTCAATAGATTCGGCTGTTTTGCTGATATTCCAGTGATTTTCTTCCAGTTTCAGGATTATGAATTCTTTTTCAAACTCTTCCCTTGCTTCGCGCAGAGTACTTCGATCCTGGACGTTTTCCCGTAAAGGGGCAACCTCTTCCCTGATCGTATGCTTATCTGCGATATATGACGGCAAATGATTTACCTGTATGGTTGTGTCCGGAGTCATGATTACCAGACGTTCGACAATATTCTTCAATTCCCGAACATTCCCCGGCCAATCATAATTCTTCATCAACCTCAAGGCTTCCGGTGTAAAAACCTTGAAATCACGCCCTTCCCGGTTACAGAAGATACTCAAGAAATGGTCTGTCAGCTGACAGATATCCTCATTTCGCTCGCGAAGCGGCGGAACCGTGAAGGGGACCACGTTAAGCCTGTAAAAAAGATCCTCCCGGAAATTACCGGCTTTCATCTCTTCCTCAAGGATCTTGTTGGTTGCAGCAATGACTCGAACATCCACTTCAATGGTCCGGGTCCCACCGACCCGTTCGAATTTTCTCTCCTGCAGGATGCGCAACAGCTTGGCCTGCGTTTTGAGCGACATGTCGCCGATTTCATCCAGGAAAATTGTGCCGCCATCGGCCAGATCAAATTTTCCCTTCTTCTGGGCGACTGCACCGGTAAAAGCACCCTTTTCATGGCCGAACAACTCGCTTTCGATCAGCGCTTCCGGTATTGCCGCACAATTGATCTCCAGGAAGGGCTTGTTCCGGCGCAGACTGTAATAATGGATGGAACGGGCAACCAGCTCCTTGCCGGTTCCGTTTTCTCCGTTAATCAGGACAGAGGCATTGGTGGGGGCGACCAGTTTTATCTGCTCTTTCAATTTGCTCATTGACCGGGAGTTTCCGGTCATCTCCTGGTCCTGAAAAGCAAGTTCCCGTAAAGAATCGTTTTCAGCCCTCAGCTTTTTCATCGAAAGGGCGTTTTTTATGATAACAAGAAGTTTTTCGAGCGACAGCGGCTTTTCAATAAAATCGTAAGCACCTATTTTGGTAGATTTAACCGCCGTTTCAATGGTACCGTGGCCGGACATCATGATTACGAAAAGAGAAGGATTCATCTCCTTCAGCCTTTGAAGGGTTTCCAGACCATCCATGCGGGGCATCCAGATATCGAGAAGAACCAGATCAGGCATCTCCCTCCGCACTTTTTCCAGAGCTTCAAACCCTTCAGCGGCAGAAGAAACGGTAAAATCCTCATCTTCCAGTATGCCGGTGAGTGATGTCCGAATGCTTTCTTCATCATCTACAACAAGTATCTTTTCGTTCATAGCCCTTCCCTGATTATTTCAGCATAGAGTGTACAGAATACCGACTGTTCATTGTTAGGCGCCTTTCAACCCCACGCACCTGTGATTGGTAGCTCTATTATGAACCTGGTTCCCCTTGGCTCGTTATCTTTCACACGAATAAAACCGTTATGATCCGCAATTATACTGTTGACTATCGCAAGTCCGAGACCAGTACCTGACTTTTTAGTCGAGAAATAGGGCTCAAAAAGTCTCGGCTTGTCTTCCGGAGTTATTCCGTGACCGGTGTCTGCAACGATAAAGGTTACCATCTGCAATTCCCTGTTATAGATGCTCTCAATATCTATTTCCCCACTTCCGTCAACCGCTGCAACCGCATTATCCAATAGATTAATCAGAACACGTTTGATCTGGTCCCGGTCGAGCTTCAGGACAGGAATGGAGTCGTCAGCCCGGAAAGTAAAGTTTATAGTGCGGTGGGCCTCCTGATAAAGGGTGATAGAATCCCGGATTATTTCGTTTAAATTATTGGCAGCCGGCTGGGCAGCCGGCATCCTAGCAAAACTGGAAAACTCATCGACCAGGATTTTGAGTTCATCTACCGATTTTATTATCATATCCGTACATTCATCAAATACTTTTTCATCCTCCTCGAAACGTGACAGATAGCGCTTGCGCAACCGTTGGGCCGAAAGTTTGATCGGCGTCAACGGGTTTTTAATTTCATGGGCAATTCTTCGGGCAACTTCCCTCCAGGCTGCCATTCGTTGTGCCTTGATTAACTGGGTAAGGTCATCGAACACCACTACTGTTCCCATAAACTCCCCGCTCTCGTCCTTCAATACCGTCAGATTGACCAGCAGCGTAAGTGTTGTATCCTTAAGAGGCAAGGTAACCTGCTTATAGATTGTGTCTTTTTTGGACAAGACCATATCACGCAAAAGTCCCTTGATAATATCCAGTTGGGCCGTTCTGAGAATCTCGCGGAAGTGCTTGCCGATAACGTTCTCCGTGGAGATGTTGAGCAGGCGCTCGGCAGACTTGTTGACCGTAGTCAGGATCCCTTCCTTATCGACGGAAATGACACCGGCCGTTACGTTGCGCAAGACTATTTCCATATAACGGCGCCGCTGTTCCAGCTCCAGGTTGCTTCCGGTAAGTTCAGCGTTGGTCTCTCTGATAGCGAGTTGATTGTTGCGGAGATCTTCCGTCATCTTATTGAAGGAAGCAACCAGCATCCCTATCTCATCACCCCCCTCACCCTCGAGAAGTATGTCCAGGTCTCCTTCAGCAACCCTCCCGGTAGCTTCCGCCAACTCCTTGATCGGAGTAGTAAGACTGTTGGCAAGATAGACACCAAACCAGGTGGCAAGAAAAACTATGACAACAGTAATAAGAAACAGAGTCAGTATATATCCGCTCCTTATCGGAGATTTCAGCATTTTCATCTGACGGTACTTTATATACTCGCTCGATATTTTTTGCATTTTATTTACCAGAGAGTAGGGAACGTAATAGTTTACAACTACCACCCCTACAACATCCCGGGAATTCCAACTGGAGTAGACCGGAACTATACCTCTGATCAGGTCTGCCTCCCCCGCCCGGTTCACCCTGGCAAACTCACGCCCCCCAAGTACACTCTTGATATCAGCTGAAGAGGGGTTAACAAATTCGCCCAGTGGCACTTTGGGATTAGAAGCGCGTACGAGTTCTTCATGTTGCGCGGAAAACACCTCTACTATTCCGAGGTTATACTCTTTCTGCTTCTGTCGTATCAGTTCTTTCAGTTGAGGCAGATTCTGCTCATTAAGCAGCTTCTCCTCTTTTATAATCCTGCTCAATTGCCGGCCATAAAATATCGCGTTCTCTTCAGAATTCCTGTAGTAAGTCTGAGCAACACTCAGAGACTCCTCAAGCGCAGTTTCGACCTGCTTATTAAGCCACCGTTTTATGCTCATGTTAATGAAGCTTGCAGAGACAAAAAAAAGTAAAATGGTCGGAATAATGGATATCCCCACGAAAGCGAGTACGAGTTTGCCTCGCAGTTTGGCTCCGAATGGATTACTCTTCCGGTCCAGCATCAACTTGGCAATATTACGAAACACCAGGTATACGAGTAGTATTATGAGAAGAAGAATTACGTTTATGAGTCCAAAAATCAGGATATTGTTACCGGCAGGAAAGTCAGGGCTAAGTCTGGATAATTGGAACTCCGCCAGGGTGAGAAAAACAATAAAGAGAGTTGAAACAGCGATAATAATCGCTTCCCGTTTCCGTTTACGCAATTCATAAGGGGTCAGCAGATCTCTTTTCTTGTTTCCCATATCTTTCCCTGCAGCCTGTTTAATAAAATTACTCTCGTTAGTCCAGGAAATCATCTCCAGAACAACTCCTGCGAGATACGGTAATTTGCAGGTAACCCGGATTTACTGTAACCGAAAGATCCCAATTATTCAAGGAATTGCAGTTTTTATGTAGGAATGACAAAATCTAGCAGGGTGAGGTGAGAAGATCAATCTCACCTCATCCCTCTCATAGAACCGTACGTACGGGCCTCGTATACGGCTCATCTCAATTCTATTTTCAGGTTACTGAAACGGTTGCACCTGTTCGTACCCTGCTTAGATCATATTGTCTCCCCTGTATTGAAATGACATCCATCAGACTCAGCATCGAGAAAATCATTAATCTTGACTATAGACCTGTTTATGGACTATATTTAGTCATATTTAAGAAGTGGAGGTACTCCAATGAAGCTGTCCAGCCAGATCAAGCCCATCAGTTACCTCAAGGCCCATGCCGCCGAAATTGTAAGGAACCTGGGCGAACAGCAAGAGGCGCTGATTATCACCCAGAATGGCGAAGCCAAGGTGGTCATACAGGACATCGAGAGCTACGAGCAAACCCAGGAAACAATGGCTCTCTTGAAAATACTGGCGCTTGGGATGCATCAGATTGAGGAAGGCAAGGTCCTGTCTGCAGAAGATGTGATTAAACGTCTGCGCGCACGGCGGGAGGGCTACTGATGCCGTTCGCGGTTTTGCTAACCAATGATGCGGCACGTGATCTCGTAGTGCTTTATGATTACATCGCTCTGCATGATACGCCTAAAGAAGCGGACTACGTTTTGGAGCAAATCGAGAAAGCCTTCTCCAGGTTGTCTGAATTCCCAGAGCGGGGCGACTATCCTAAAGAACTGGCGGCGCTAGGGATTCGCGAATACCGCGAGATCTTCTTCAAACCCTACCGTATCATTTACCGAATCTTGGACAAGGAGGTCTACGTTCTGCTGATTGTCGATGGCCGTCGCGATATGCAGAGGCTGTTACAACGGCGATTATTAGATGCGTGATGCCCGATTGGTTAATGGGGGAGTTTCTGGGAGGCTTTGAACGAAAAGGCTGCAACGTTTATTACCTGAAACTCACCCTCATCAGACGATTGCAGTCACGAATATCTGGTCGCCCTGACCGATACCATCGGCACTGCAAGCAACACCCCTATCATTTCCAACCGCTTTCTCAGCCTCATTCTGCCTTTTGCCTCCCGACTTCTTACTTCTCACCTCTCACTGGAGACAATTGAATAATCCCATGCACCAGAAACAATCACCGCAGGGCACCTGGTTGGTGAAGCAATCCTGTTCGAACTCCTCCGCATAGATATATTCGCAGGGCACCAGGTTGCAGTTGGAGCAGAAGGGGTATTCGTGGCGCAGCACCTCCTTCCGGAAGGAGCGGAACGCCTGATCGTTCCAGATATCCCTCATGCAGTGCTCGGACAAGCGACCGAACACCCTGGCCTCCACGTATTTCTTCCGCCCGGAAAAGTGGCAGCTGAACGTATGCCAGAGGAAGTAGCAGTTGTGTACGGCACCATCCCAGGAGATAAAGGCACCACCCCGGTCGACGAAATCACAGCGGCGATCCCCCTTAGGCAACACCTCCGGCAGAGTCAGTTCGACACCAGTCTCAGCAGCAACCTGCCGCGCTTCAGCAAAAATACTTTCCAGCTCCGCAACCCAGCTCTCGTCACGGTCAAGCAGGTTCTTCATATTGAGGAACAACTCCCGTGCACTGGCCTCGGCCTGCATTTCCTTCACAAAATCAACAATACGCTGCTCCTCGGGGGTACGCAGGTAGTTCCACATGGTCTTGAAATAATGGCGCAGATCAAAACCTTCCGCCTCTGCCCGTTCCTTCCAGGGTTTGAAGAAGGCGACCGCTTCATCGGTGTTGCTGTCATAGGCGATCTGCTCAACGTGTTTACCGTCATAGGGAAGAAGGTGGGTGACGATGGCAAAATCCACACCGCGTTCGGCCGCCCAGCGCAATGTCTCCGGCAGTCCGCCGGCATTGTCCTTCATGAGCACGAACTCGAGCCCCACGCGGGGATTCGTCCGCCCGCTCCGCTTCTTTGCCGTGCGCAGCGCTGCCAGTGCCCGGTCCAGATGCAGTACATCACCCCCCTCCCGCAGTTTGCGAAAGGTATCGGGGCAGACCGAATCCAGGGACATGCAGAGCCGATCCAGACCTGCCTCCACCAGGGCAACCGCCCGTGCTTCGTCTAGGAGCTGGCCGTTGCTCTGGAAACCGACCCAGCTGCCGGCCGGCATCAGCACTTTTGCACGGGCAACAAACGCTTCCAAGTGCCGATTGAGCAGCGGCTCACCGATGCCGTTCAGAACCAGCGCCTCGCAGTAGGGCAGGGCCGATTCCAGGGCAGCGAAGGTTTCCGGGGAAAGATCCCCGTCGACGACACCGCAGTCGGGCGTCTGCTTGACGCACATGGCACAGAGCAGGTTGCAGCGGGTCGTCGTCTCGACGAACAGGCGCGACGGAAACTCCTTCAGAGCCGGGTGAACGGAGCCGTCTGGCGCTGTGACGAGACAGAGTCTGCGGGGTTCCCTCAGCTTGCACTGGAAGTATTCTTGTATGGATTTGACAGCGGTTTGTTGTACTGGTGGTGCCATGATCGTGGGCCCTCCCCTCGTTGTAGTGGCTTCAGGATAGCTACATAAACGAAGAAAGCTTATGACCCAGGTCAAGGATGGAGCATTTTACATGAGGAAGGTGTGCATGAAAAAGAGTGCTGTCTGCGATCAGGATTGCTCGTCCGGGGCAAACGGGGGCCTTCTGGTAGAGTAGTTTATTTGTTGATTATTCCCAAAAGAACAGGATCGTCCTGCACCAACTTCTCCCCCCACCCAGCAGCAACAGTAACTCCGGCTCGTTGCAGATTCACCAACCTGTCTACCAGGGAGCCACTGTGCCTGGCACGACGTACCGCCAGATAGCAGATCACGCTCCGGGCTACTGTAATTGTTGCTCTGCGGCTCTGCTCAAGCAATGAGTCTGCTGCTATTCCGTAACGCTCGCATACTCTGGTGACTATTGTTCCTATCTCCACGGCTTTCGTTATTCAAGGAATTGCAACTTTTGTATAGGAATGACAAAAAAAAACAGCCCGTTTACGGGCTGTTTCAAAGGGGGGGAGATAAATTCCTACTTACGCTTCTGACCAGATTAACTCTGACAAAGGGAATGAAACCTCTGAATCCTCTATCTCAGTCTGGTCAACCAGTTTCCAGCAATCTTTTTTCGCAAGGAGTTCGGTTACCATCTTATGATTCAAATCATGTCCCGATTTGAACGCTTTCACATGACCTATTATCCTGTACCCCGCCAGATATAGATCCCCGGTAGAATCAAGAATTTTGTGCCGTACAAACTCATCTGCAAAACGCAATCCTTCTTCGTTGAGAATTCCATCGTCACCAATCACAACCGCGTTTTCCAAAGAACCGCCCCGTGCCAAACCGTTAGCCTTGAGTGTCTCGACCTCGGCAAGGAAACCGAATGTCCTGGCGGAAGCATACTCTGCAGCGAAGGTGTCGGCAGAAAATTTCATGCTTTTAAACTGATTGTTTACAACAGGATGGTTGAAACGCATATCGAATGAAATCCTGAAATAGCGTGAAGGAATTATTGTGATTTTCTTGTCGCCGTCCAGAACAGTAACAGCTTTCGTAACCACCATATATTTCCTCGGCCTGGAAAGTACCTTTGTGCCGGCTTCCCGCAGTGCAGCTACAAACGGTCCGGCGCTACCGTCCATTATCGGGACTTCCTGACCATCTATATCAACATGCGCATTATCAATTCCAGTTCCAAACAGGGCCGCCATCAAATGTTCGATGGTCGAAACTGCGGCGCCATCCTTGCCGATAGTGGTAGAGAGCCTGGTATTAACCACATTTGCGGCTATTGCCTCAATTGAAACGGGCGGGCTCAAATCTACACGATGAAAAACAATACCGGTCCCCGCTTCCGCCGGGCGAACAGTCATGGTAATCGTTTTGCCCGAGTGCAATCCAACCCCTGAAAATACCAGCTTCTCTTTTATTGTATTCTGGAAGGCCATCCTGGACTCCTTGTTTATCTAGTCTGCCTGCTTATACTTACAACCATAGCAATTTACAGGCCAAAGGGCACCACCAAAATAGCTCTTGATAATCATATAGTTGCAGGCGGTCTTAACCGCCAGCAAAAATGTTCGACAAAAATGCTGCATAAATACTACATGTTTTGTTGCAATAACACAACACTCTGGATGATGATGCCCATCCGCCTGATCCCTCAATAGTGTGGAGGCGGTTCCTCATCTAAGAGATCTCCGACCGGAGAAGGAGAGATTATCTGCAGATGCTGCAGCATCTGTCTGAAATCGGTCAGCAGCTTCTCTATCACAAGCTGCTGCCTCGTGACAGTTTCATTAAGCTCCTGAATGCTGTTTTCATGGTGCATCAACTGAATCTCTACATCGGTTAGACGTTCTTTCATGACCACTCCCCGGCTTTCTACTCACCTTCCTTCAACTTGATCTCCTGAACTTTCCCGAAAACCGAAGGAGGTTTGTCGAGTTTCTTACCATCGCCGACAATGACCAGGATCATTGCCTCGGGATAAAGGTACTTCCTGGCCACCCTCAGGACATCCTCCCGCGTGACCCCGGCAATTCTGTCCCGATAATTTTCCAGGTAACCATCGGGATAACCATAATAGGAAAGCATCGCCTGCTGATTCACGACCGAAGCTGTACTGGTGAAACCGAAAATGAATGAGCTGATGATGGAGTCTTTGGCCTGCCTCAGTTCCTTATCGGAGACCTGCTGTTCCGTCACCCCTTTAATGATCCGCCCCATCACTCCTATAACCTTTGCAGTACTTTCCGATTTTGTTTCGGTCTCTGCCACAAAGGTACCAGGATAGCGCCGGCCTACCGAAAAATCACTCTCCACATTGTAGGCGAGACCCTGACTGGTGCGAATCTCCGACATGAGCCTTGATTCGAATCCACCCCTGCCGAGAATAAAATCCATAACCCGCAATGCGTAGATGTCGGGGTTGTTTTTGTCGATCCCGAGGTGGCCCATCCTGATAACTGACTGATTAATATCCTTCTGCACCAGGTAGAAAGCTGGCCGCAGTTCACGGCTGGGGAGCGCCACAGGTGGAAACGAGAGAGGGGCTTTCTTCCATCCTCCAAAGGCGCTATTCAGCTTTACCAGCATTTCATCCCTGGTAAAATCACCGGCAATACTCAGGGTGATGTTGTTGGGGTGAAAGTAACTGCGGTGGAAGGCAACTACGTCTGCGCGGGTAATAGATTTCAGTGACGCCACGGTCGGATAGAGCCCGAGGGGGCTCCCCTGATAGATTTTCTTCAGCAACTCCCGGTCGGCTACCTGTTTGGGGTCGTCATTCTCCCTGCGCAAAGCTTCAATAGCCTTTTTTCTGTCCAACTCCAGACGATCTTCGCTGAACGCAGGCGCCATTAGCAGTCGGGAAAAAATTGAAAGCGTCCGGTCGAGATTCTTTTTAAGACTGTTCATGGAGACCTTCCCGACATCCATGCCGATGCCGGACTCAATAGTGGAGGCCATGAATTCGAGTTCATCATCCATTTTAACCGGGGGAAGGTCGATCGTCCCTCCACTCCGGATGACGCTCCCGGTAAAGGCCGCCAGACCCGTTTTGCCGACAGGATCAAACGCGCTGGCGGCGCCAATAAAAGCGGTAACGGATACTACCGGCAGTTCGTGGTCTTCAAGGAGGTATACGGTCATGCCGTTTTCGAGGAGCAGACGTTCCGCTACAGGTATCGTGAATTTCAGGGGAGGAAAGGTCATGGTCCGGGGAGTTACGGGGGGAGCAGAGAGCGCCGAACCCGCCATAACAAGAGAGAAGAGAGAAGCGAAAACGGCTATCCTTTTCATTGTAGCTTCTCCTTTTTTATTATCGTTCCAACGGTACGGTTTTCCTTGATAAAATATTTGCGCGCCACCCTCAACAGATCTTCAGGGGTGACTTGGGCAACCTTTTGCCGATGTTCCGTCAAGTAGCGCCAGCTGCCTGCGGTCGCTTCGTACTCCGTCAAACGATAAGCAAGACCGCTGTTTGAAGACATAGCGCGAATTTCCTCGGCCTCCAGATTATTCATTATCTTCTGCAACTCCTCCCTGCTGACCGGCTCGGACTTCAGCCTTTCAAGTTCACTGTAGATCGCTTCTTCCACCTCTCTGACAGTGTGCGGGCTGCGGGGCGTGGCGGCGATAACGAAGAGATTGGGATAGAGGTTGCCCGGCGCGGCTGTCGTGAAAATATCTGTTACCAGCTGTTTTTCCAGCACCAGTTTCCTGTAGAGCCGCGAGGTCCTGCCGTTGGCCAAGAGCATATCGAGCAGATCGAAGACGTAATCATCGGCAGAGGGGAGGGTCGGCTTGTGGAAACCGATCAGCAGTTTCGGTTCGGCATCCCCCTCAACCTCGATCCGTCGTTCGCCAACCTGGCCAGGTTCCTCGACGGCAACAGGTGGGACCTCCCGACCCGGCGGTATAGTCGAGAAATATTTTTCCATAAGAGCGATAGTTTTTTTGGGGTCAATATCACCGATTATGGCGACAACCGCGTTATTAGGCGCATAAAAGCGGTGAAGAAAAGATTCGGCTTTGGTACGGGAGAGGTTTTCTATGTCCGACATCCAGCCGATGGTCGGCTGTCCGTACGGATGGGCAATGAAAGCTGCCGCGAGAAAATTCTCCCACAGCTTTCCCGCCGGTTCCGTATCATAACTCCGCCGTCTTTCCTCCATTACCACGTTTCGCTCGGTGTAAAACCGGCGGAGGACGGCATTCCGCATCCGATCCGACTCCATCGCTGACCATAACTCGATCTTGTTGGAGGGAAGGCTCACCATGTAGGCAGTGGTATCCCTGGCGGTAAACGCATTGAGGCTGCTACCGCCGTTCCTGGCATAGATCTGCGAGAACTCGTTCGGCAGGTCAAAGGCATCTTCCTTGGCCTCAAGGGAGGCGAGTTCCCTCTCTAACAATTCAATCTTCCGTCTGTCCGCCTTATCCCTTTTCAGCTTTTCAGCCATAAGTTGTTGAGCCGTTTCTTCAATATCGTCGAGAAGAGGTTTTTCGGCAGAATAATTTCTGGTACCGATGGTTTTAGTCCCCTTGAACAGCATATGTTCCAGCATATGCGCCCCACCCCGCTCATCACTCAGCTCGTTGACACTGCCGACCTTGTAGCGGATCCAGAGAGCGACGGTTGGTGAATTGTGCCTTTCCACCATCAGGAGCTTCATCCCATTTTCCAGGGTGTGTTCTTTGACCCTGTCAGCAAGCCCCTCCCCGAAGGCATGGGGAGCAAACAAGAAGGTGCATAGGGTAAAAAGGGAAATACGAAACAATATTTTCACGGTTATCCTTGTAATCCAGCTGGTGCCATTTTTATCAAAACAGCGAAAATTTCACATATTTCTTCGGGTTTTCCTTGATGTCCCTGATCAGCAGATCGAGATCGGTAATCATCCGCTCCAACCCCTCATACAACTGTTTCTCACTGATCAGCTTGCCTATAGTCCCCTCGCCGCGATTTACCCGAGCGGCAATTTCTTCAAAAGATTTGACCGATCGGTCAGCCCTATCGATAAGGGCGAGCCCTTTATCGTAAAATTCCCTGTCGGCAAGGAGTTTACCAACCGTGGAACCAGGAGATGTCAGTTTCAAGTTTAGTTCATGGATGTCGTCTGCGGCCTTGACACTCTTGTCGGCAAGGGAAATGAGCTTGTCGTAGAGTTGGCGGTCATAAATAAGCTTGTTCATCGTCCCGCTGGAATTCTGAATGTCCCTCAAGGTGTTGTCGGTACGAGTCAATATGCTGATCATCCTGTTGTAAGGCTCATCGCTCTGGTAAAGTTTGCCAAGGGTCCCCTGACCGCGGTTTATCTGGTCGGCAAACGAAGAGAGTTCCTTCGTAAGGCCAACGAGGTTATCATACAATCCCGGGTCCTGAATCAAACGGCTGACCGTCCCCCTTCCCTCTGTAACCTTCTCTGCAAAACCCTGCAGGGTATCAAAAGATTTGGCTGCCTTCTGCATGACTTCGTCAACTCCAATGGTCGGAGCACCTTTAATAAGTGTCACCAGCTTCTTCGCATAGGTCACGCTCGGTGTTATGTCTACATACTTTTCCCCCATGAGCCCTCGTGTTTTCACCCTTACAAGGGAGTCGGTCCCGATCTTGTTCAGGGCTTCCCGGTTAATCTGCAGGGCAACCTCAACATCGTTGCTTTTGGAAGGCTGCGCGAAGCGGATCGCAGTGACCACTCCGACATCGATCCCGGCAAGCCAGACCGGCGCCCCCTCCTTCAAACCTTCTACATTCGCCATAATCACCGACAGTTTTCCGGAAGGGGTAAACAGATTTGTCTGAGTTCCCATAAGAATGATCCCAGCTGCCAGGAAAATCAGGGCAGAGACGATAAAGATGCCGATCTTGAGCTGGGACCACGCAATATTGTCACTTCGTTTCATACCCTTTATCCTCGATCGTAGATTTACATCTCATTATCTTGCGGAAACTGACAATTCCCCCTCCGGAGATTTCGGATGGCAACTACCGGGCAAAGAGCGATTCATCCGTAGGGGAGAGGAATTGCAGTATCCCCGGAAGGGTGGATGAAAGCATTTCTTCCCTGGTTCCTTCAAAGATCAGATGCGTCTTGTGGATAAATGAAAAGCGCTCGGAAACGGAAAAGGCCGTCTTCATGTCATGGGTCACCATCAGGGTGGTTTTACCTTCTGCCTGTAGCCTCAGGATGAGATGACATATGTTGTAAACCCCTATCGGATCAAGCCCGGTGGTAGGTTCATCAAAAAAAATGTAATCTGCATTGGAGGCCAGGGCACGGGAAATGGCCACCCGTTTTTTCATGCCGCCCGAAAGTTGTGACGGATAGAAATCTATAGTGTCTTCCAATCCAACAAAACTGAGCTTCTCCAGTACGACCCGTTCGATCTCCCTTTCGGAGAGTTCCCCGTCCTGGAACATTCGATAGCCGACATTTTCCCCGACAGTCATGGAATCGAACAGCGCCCCCCCCTGAAAAACGATGGCAATCTGTTTGCGAATCCGTAGCTGCTCACTCTCCGGCAGTCCTTCGAGAATACGGCCAGCGACTATTATCCGTCCCGAATCCGGAACCAAGAGCCCCAGTAGAAGCTTCAGAATAGTAGTCTTTCCGCAACCGCTCGTTCCGAGAATGGTTCGGTTCACCCCTTTTTCAAGGACAAAGCTCACATTTTCAAGGACCTTCCTCCCATCCACTGAGTAGAAGATGTTTTCCATTCTGATCGTATGTTCCTCTGACACGCTCAACTCTTTCCTCTTTTCCAATAATCCCGGTTATCTGATGGTTACAAAAAATTTCGCCAGGAAGAAGTCAAGCACAAGGATAAGGACGGAGGCCAGAACAACGGTCTTCTTGGACGATTCTCCAACGCCTGCGGCCCCTCCGGAGGTATTCAACCCCACATGGCAGCCTACCATTGAGATCACAAAACCGAAAATCAGCGGTTTGACCAGACCTTCGAAATAATCCGTAAAATACATGAATTGGGTAATCGAATTCAGATAGAGGATCGGTTTGATGCCGTACCCGCTTGCGATAATATAACCGCCGGCCAGAGAGAACGTATCGGCGATAACCGTCAACAGGGGGAGAGAAACGAGGATTGCCTTGAGCCGCGGAGTGACAAGACGCTTGATGATGTCGGTCCCCTCCACTTTCATGGCGTCTATCTGTTCAGTTACCACCATCGTGCCAAGCTCCGCAGTTATGGCCGAACCTACCCTTCCGGCAACCATAAGGGAACTGAGTACAGGTCCCAACTCCTTTACCATGGTCACGGCCACCATCCCCCCCACATAGCTGGTCGCGGCAAAAGGCTTCAACTGGACAAGTGTCTGCAGGGCCATTACCATACCGGTAAAGGTGCCGGTCAGGACAATTATGAAGAGTGATCCGACTCCGATCTTGTCCATCTGGACGGCAAATTCACGATAGTAGAATGGTCTGCTGAAAATTTTGGAAAGCGCATGCCAGGCGAGCTGGAAAAAACTCTGCGTTTCAAAGAGAGAGGATTTAAGTTTCTTATCGATAAATGTAAAATCCATCTTAATCCGTCATGATCACTGTTTGCAGGCCCTTAGATTGACGCCGTCAAGGGGAAAGAACTGTTTCTGGACGAGAAATCAACTATAATCAACGGTCAGTAATCCGTCAATGAGAATATCCCGAATTTTATCTGATGCGCTTGGAAAAGAGCTTCTCCGTAGCAAACCTGAATCCCTTTGAAACAATAATAGGGCGTTCCGCCGGAATCGGAAGATGACAGGTTCCCTTTAGTATACATGATCTGTTAATTATGTTACTCTTCTGGAACCTTTACAGACTGCAAAATCAGAGGCGCTGAAAATCACGTGGTTTTTATTTCTACACCAACGAAAATGAACTATTCACCCTCTTTTACTTTCTGGGGAAGCAAAATTTAAAAGCGGAACACTCGGGGCAACATGAGGCACATATATATATTTTCAAGTTCCGCAGGAGAGACCTGCGAGAGGGTTGTAAAAGCTACACTGGCTCAATTTGACGTCTCAAGGGTCCACCTTTCAAGGAAAAGCCACCTGAGGACCTTTGAAGAGATCAAGACCGCTGTGCAGGATGTAGAGATGCATCCCGGGCTGATTGTTTACACCATCGTCGACCCGAGGCTTGCCAATTTCCTCCACGACGAGGCGGAGAATCGCGGCCTGAAAGCGATAGACCTTATAACACCTATCATCAGCGAAATGCAGGATTTTTTAAATCTCCCCGCAAAAGGCAAGCCGGGTCTTCTGTACAAGGTTAACGAAGCATATATCAGGGGGCTCGAAGCAGTCAATTTCACGGTTAAACACGACGATGGGCAACACGTCAACGATATACACAAGGCCGATATAGTGCTGGTCGGGGTTTCTCGCACCTCGAAAACGCCTCTCTCCATGTATCTTGCAGCCAAGGGATATATGGTGGCCAACATACCTCTGGTCGAGGGAGTGAATCCACCGGCAAAGCTCTTTGAGATTAACCAGGACAAAATTGTCGGCCTTACCATAAACGTCCAGAGACTGATAGAACTCCGAACATCCCGGCTGAGAAATTACAAGCAATCGACTCGCAGCAGTTACACTGAGTATGAAAAAGTCGAATCAGAGCTTCTCTATGCCAGGAGGCTCTATCGTCAGCACCCTGAATGGCTGGTCGTTGATATGACAAATAAAGCGATCGAAGAAGCCGCCTCTAAAATAATGAACAAGTTTCAGCATAGCGAAAATTTGCCGTAAACCAATCAATCGGCGCCAGTCAAGGATTTGATATCAGGAGAGATGAACAGGGCTCCTCTCCTTTCGGTCCTTCTGAATCATGAGGTTTCTAAAAGTATCCGAGCTTCTTCAGGGTATCGGAGGGCGCCGGATCGAAGTGAGAGAATTCCATGGTAAAAGTGCCGCGCCCTCTGGTGGCGCTCCGCAGTTCGGTCATGAACCCGAACATCTCCGTCAGAGGCACAATCGCCTTGATCACTTCGAATTCTCCACGGGCGGCAACCCCCTCCAGACGTCCTCTTTTCTGATGCAGCGAACCGACTACCTTTCCGGTATATTCCGCCGGGGTGATAAGCTCGAGCGCCATTATCGGTTCGAGGAGTGTCGCCCCCCCATCCCTCACCGCCTTGACAAGACAGCACTGCGCAGCAGCCCGCAGTCCGATTTCGGTGGTGACTCCAGGTTCATAAGGAGCTTCGACCAGACGGACTTCCGTATCTGTCATCGGATAACCTGTCACCCCTCCTGCGAAACTGCACTGTATCAGGCTCTCTTCAAGTATGGCAAGCATCTCCGGCGGGAGCATTACTTCTTCCGGCAAAGGCATGACGACATGCAGGCCTTTACCGCGTGGCAGCGGCGTGAGCAGTAATCGTATCTCACCCCCCTGAATCCTGCCATCCATCTCCCTGCGGAATATTTCCCGGTGGTCCACCTTACGAGCAAGAGTTTCACGGTAAACCACCTCTGGCTTTCCCGTCTTAACCTCCACCCCGAAGTCCCTTGTCAGACGATCGGCAATAATTTCCAGGTGAAGCTCGCCCATTCCGCTCAGAATCGTTTGACCTGTCTCTTTATCCTCACGCACCCTGAACGTCGGATCCTCCCACTGGAGTTTCTCCAGGGCAGGGAAAAGTTTTTCCCGGTCTTCCATTCCTCTCGGTTCCACTGCCAGAGAGACCACAGGTTCAGGAACGGCAAGCCCTTCCAGGATAAGCGGGTATCCGGGATCACAGATGGTATCTCCGGTAAGCACATCCTTCAGACCTGCAGCAGCGACGATATCCCCGGCTGAAGCCTGATCGATACGCTCCCTTCTGTGGGAGTGCATCTGGAAGAGTCGAGAGATTTTTTCGGTTCTATTTCTGGAACTGTTGAGCACCGTTGCCCCTGACTGCAGGGTCCCGGAGTAAATGCGCAGGTAGGTAAGCTTTCTCCCCTCATCCGAAAGCACCTTGAAGGCAAGTGCGCAGAGAGATCCCTCAGGATCAGATGCAATTGTAGCATTCTCGTTACTGTTCGGACTTCTCCCTGTTACCGGGAGAGTTTCCAGGGGGGATGGGAGATAGCTGCCTACCGCATCCAGAAGCGGCTGAATCCCTTTATTGCGGAGTGCCGTTCCAAGCAGGAGAGGGAAGAGTCTGCACGCCACGGTCCCTTTCCTCAGCGCACTCCTCAGCCGTTGAGCCGAAACCTGTTTCCCCTCGATAAAATCGGCGAAGATGGTATCATCAAAATCGGCAGCCTCCTCAACTATTCTCCCCCGGGCTTCCCTGACCTCGCCTAACCGGTCGGAGGGGACAGGATGCCGATCCAGACTCCTCCCCAGATCCGACTCTGAAAAGAAGAGGCACTCCTCCTCAAGGAGATCAATTACGCCGGCAAAACTCCCTTCATTTCCAATGGGAAGTTGCAGGAGGACTGGCCGGGCCTTAAGCCTATGTTTCATCTGCTCCATAACAGAGCGATAGTCTGCACCGGTCCGGTCCATTTTGTTGATAAAACAGACTCGTGGCACGCTATAACGGTCGGCCTGACGCCACACCGATTCGCTTTGCGGTTCCACCCCCTCCACTGCGCTGAAGATGGCTATTGCCCCATCAAGTACCCGCATACTCCGCTCAACCTCGATGGTAAAGTCGATGTGACCCGGAGTATCGATGAGGTTGATCCAGAATCCCCCCCATCGGCAGGTCGTGCTTGTTGCAGTGATAGTTATGCCCCGTTCCTGTTCCTGGGGCATCCAGTCCATCACGGCCTGACCATTGTGCACCTCGCCCATCTTGTGCGTCTCTCCCGTATAGAAGAGAATCCGCTCCGACACAGTGGTTTTCCCGGCATCAATATGGGAAATGATCCCGATATTTCGAATGGCAAACAGTTTGGGTCGCTCCATATGATCCCCGTGGATAAAATCATCATTAACATGAACCTCTTACAAAATTCCGGTAATCTCAAAAAAGCTCCCTCCCCGTGAAGGGAGAATGCTTTTGCAAGAACCAGACATATTTCCAATATTGATCACCGCTCTTCGAGCTGCACATAAGGTCGAGGTGCTAAACCGATATAGACGGGTGAAGGGCGGAGCAACCGCCTGACCACGCGTTGTTCGATGATATGGGCCGACCAGCCGCTGATCTGGGCAAAGACAAAAAGCGGGGTAACCATGGAAGGAGGTATACCGCAAAGGTGAGAAGCGAAGGCGGTGTAGAAGGCAAGATTCGGGTAAAGTTTTCTCTCCCGCAGCATCACCTCTTCAATACGCTCTGCAATCCGGTAGGCAAGGTAGTTCCCGGTCTCTTCGGCATACCTCTGCGAACACTCTTTGAGCAGTAGGGATCGGGGACCCGGCTGATCCTTGTGGATCCTCTGTACAAATCCCATAACCAGTTCCTTTCGCGCCAGCAGCTGGAGGATTTCCTGTTCCGCCTCATCCGGGGAGCTGAAACCCGATAGGAGCTTCATCACCTCTTCGCTAGCACCACCCTGCAACTGACCACTCAGCGTACCTATTGCCGAGGTAATCGCCGCATGAAAACCAGCAACGGTCGAAGCCGTTACCCTCGCTGAAAAGGTCGAATAGCTGATTTTATCTTCGGCGTTGAGTATCAGCAAGGCATCGAGCATTCGGCAGGCCGATTCTTTTGCCGGCTTACCGTGCAGAAGTGTGAGAAAATGCCCGGAAAAACTTTCGACGTTGTTCTCCGTTTCAATCCGCCTGTTGCTGGAATGGAAAAAGCCCCAGTAAAGCAGCATAGAGGGGAGAGAAGAGAGAATCCTGTCTGCCACCTGATACTGATCTCGCTCATCCGTTTCGGGCTCCATAGCGCCCAGCGCCGAACAGCCGGTCCTCAATACATCCATCGAATTGGCTGAGCCCGGCAATTGTTCAAGGATATTTTTCAACTTTACAGGGAGGCCCCGCATGGCAACAAGCCTTGCCCGATAGGCTTTTAGCGCACGACCAGAGGGGAGTTCGCCATAAATCAAAAGATAGGCCACTTCCTCAAAAGAGGCATACTGAACAAGTTCATGGACAGAAAAGCCGCGATAGTTAAACTCTTTTACGTTCTTTCCTGCCGTGCTGATTGCTGTCACACCGGCGATGAGCCCGGCTGCCCCCCCGCCTCTTGAATAACTCATTTACAACCTCCATCTCAAGCATCGCCACTGATAATCCCCGCAACCAATAAGTCCGGAATTTGACATGGGCAGGGGAGAAACGGTCCCTGTCTAAGTGTAACCAATATTTGCCTGATGACAAATATTTAGTTTTCGAATTGGAAACCAATAGTTTTCACCAGGAAACTGCCGTTGCCGCAAAGGGGGCAGCAAGGGAGGCGGAGGGGATGTTTCGGGCCGGTGCAGGAGCAGAATCAATGAGAGTGGGGATATTGAAGCCTATCCCCCCAGGGGCTCCAGCAGGAAATAGAAATCCTCTTTGCTGACCGAGAATCCGGCCGTCTCGGCACCTTCCAGCAACGCCCTGTAAAGGCGGAGCTTCTTCTCTTTGAGCGCCATCATCTTCTCTTCCACCGTATGCCGCATCAAAAGACGTATTATGTTAACCTGGGAGGTCTGTCCAATCCTATGGGCCCGGTCTGACGCCTGATTCTCCACAGCGGGATTCCACCATGGATCGAGGTGAAAGACATAGGATGCCCGGGTAAGGTTAAGCCCCCTCCCCCCGGCTTTCAGACTGAGGAGGAAGGTCGATGGTTCAACCCCTTTCTGGAATTCGTTTACCAGCTTTTTTCTTGCAGCAACAGGGGTAGAGCCGTCCAGGCGGGAAAACTTAATCCTTTGGGAAATCAGCTCCTCTTCCAGAATGTCGAGAAAAGAAGTGAACTGGGAGAAAACGAGAACGCAGTGTCCTTCATCTATCAGCTCCTTCAGCTGCTCCATCAGAAAATCTACTTTTGGTGAATTCTCATCAGACTCCGGCAAGAGCAACCGGGTCGTCAGACATATCTGACGAAGTTTGAGAATTGCCGTAAGGGCTATGATACGGGCCTGTCCAGGCGCCTTCTCCCTGTACGCGTCTTCAACCGTTTTCCTGACCTCGGCGACGGTTCTGCCGTACAGTGCTTTTTGTTTCGAGGTAAGGTCGAGATAGATATCCGTTTCGATTTTTGGCGGCAGTTCTTCAACTATCATCTGCTTGCTTCTGCGGAGTACAAACGGTTTCGTTTTCCGGACAAGCGCCTTTATCCCATTATCGTTCTCAAGGAATAATTTTTTCCGGAATCCTTTCAGGTTCCCAAGTAATCCCGGCAGAGCCAGTTCAATTATCGAGCAGTATTCACCGAGATGATTTTCCACAGGGGTCCCGGTCAGGGCCAGTCTGAAATCCCCTCTCAACTGCCTGACGGCGGAGGTGGTTTCCGAATGGATGTTTTTCACCGACTGCGCCTCATCGAAGATTATTACGTGGAAATAAATCTCCGCAAGTTTTTCTATATCCCTTCGAACAATCTCGAAACTCGTCAAAACAATGTCAAATCCGCTGAAATCGGTGCTACGGAGCTTGCCACGGTAAAGTGTCACCTTCAGATCAGGATAAAATCTGCTCAGCTCACTCTCCCAGTTAAAGAGGATGCTGGGGGGGACAATTATAAGATGAGGGACCTCAACGCCATGCCTGCCGGCTATCTTCCCCTCCTTGAGCCCTGCCAGAAGGCTTATTGCCTGGATAGTCTTGCCAAGCCCCATATCGTCGGCCAGACATCCTCCGAAGCGGTGCTCATAGAGAAAGCCGAGCCAGTTGTAGCCGTCCGCCTGGTAATGGCGCAACTCGGCCTTTAGAGCTGAAGGGAGAGGACGGGATGGAATTTTGTCAAATGAAAACAGGCTCTCCATGATCCGTTCATCTTCCGCTGAAAGCCTTATCTGCAGACCCTCCTTCCGGAGCATGAGCCAGTCCAGTATCTGCAACCGGGGGATACGAACCACTTCCTCTTTCTGCTTCTGCCCCAACTCGGCGAACATGACAAGGGTACGGCTGCTCTCCGAATCAAGAAATTGCAGAGTAGAGCCTTTATCGATAAATCCGCCGTTTTTCAACGCCTGGGCAAATTCCTCTTCACCAACCATGGCACCGTCACAGCGGATTTCGGGACGTATTTCAAACCAGTCGAGGGAAGAACTGGATGCATCCAGGACAAAATCCCATCGGATCGAAGTCAGCGGTTTGTCCCTATAGAGCAGAGCGAAGCCAGACTCTTCGAGCCGTTTCTGCAGTCTGGGCAATGCAGCAAAAAATTCATTCTTCTTGACGATCATCTCGCCGGGTCGCAATGCAGAGGGAAAAATCCCCGGGCCAAACAACTCCCATGGAATTTTTAACAACTCTGCCTGAACCTTCCGGTCGATGGTCACAACAGCCCATTCGTCCTTCGGAATAATGATCTGAAACTGTTTCTGCCGCACCTCACTGGCAAATTCCTCAACAATTTTTCTGAACTCGAGCCGTAGCGGACGTTTGATGAAGTCCCCGCTATTCAGGCAGAGACGCACAATTTTCGCAAGCTCTCTGCCAGTACTGCCCACCGACATAAAACAGGCTTCGTAGAGCGCTGCACTCCTTTTTTTTGTCCGTAACGGTACCGAAAGGCCTTCCAGCCCCTCTGCAGAAAGTATCCGGAAGGGTTCCGGCGGGAAATAAAGATGAATCCCGTCACAATTGCTCTCTGCTCTTAACTCAATCAGTTCATCATCTAGTGCGCTTCCCCTTGCATGCAGTTGGTAGGAGGGATAAGAGTCGATTGGAGAGATTTCTTTCCCGCTCTGACAAAGACGAAGCGCGCCGAGGAAAGCTTTGATTTCCGATTCGGAGATTCGAAATTCAGCCTTGTTGAAAAAGACCCGATCAAAGGTCATGGTATGGGAATTACTCAGTAGCGCCATCTCGCCTGATTCTTGCGCAACCCCTGCAAGTTCTACCATCCTATTCCAGAAATGCCATCCCGCATTGGACTCTATCGCGGAATATTCCCCTTCATTAAGGTTGAATAGAAAATGTTCTGAGAGATAGAAGTTATCGTCAAGCCGTCGGCCATTCGCCAGAAACCTGGCGATAGAGACCTCCCCTTCCCTGGAATCAAGCTGGAGGAGGAGGGTCTGACTTATCTTCCCATCCCTGGCAAGCGGGATATCCCTCGCCCCCTCCCTGAAGATGACCCGTGACGATTTGCCGAAATGCCGGAAGAACTCATCAAACAGGTGGGTGTTTTGTTGATGGTTGGAGAGCTTCTGTAAAAAGAGTCTCAATGGGTAGGCCAACCCGGGAGTAAGGACCGAAACCTCTACCCCTTTGCGGAGAACAGTCATACGCAAGGAGTGTGACTGTTCCTCCAGCAGGAGGCAAAAGGGAGAACCTGGAAAGCTCATACCGTCAGAGCCGGTTTTTTCGGTCGACTCCGCAGGCAGGGTCCGCTGCAGACCGAGCATGGAGCGTACTTTCATGAGCTGTTCGGCAGGGATTTCGAGGAAGGGGAGCGATTCGGCAGAAAGTGCCTTTTTCAGAACCGCCAGTACAGTAATAACATGATGACAGTTGGCTGTAATCGACCACGCCGAACAATCGCAGCTGGCACGCAGGTTCGCCCCGTCAAAAGAGATGCCGACTTCACGGTATCTTTCGCTCAAGATTTTCAGAGTGAGCAGGGAACCGTCATCACTCCAGCAAAGATTCTTGACCAAAACGTGACGACAAAGAGTGAAGCCGCCTAGAATCTGTTTCTTATCGGCAGCAAGGTATATCTGCCCGGCAGGCATTTTTTCCAGATAAGCCAGGAGTTCAGACTGTCTGTTATTTTTTATGGACATGAGGTTCACTATCTAGGGTAATAGATAAATCGGGTTTTAGTAAAAAACCAACAGAACACAATGACAGACAAACAGATTTTATTGAAGCATTATTTATTTCCATCCGGAAACTTCGGATGAGAAACTATTGGTTTCCAATTCGGAAACGAGGATTATTCCCAGATTTGCTCTTGACGGCCACCCTTCACCCCTCCTTGAACTGGCCTGGTTTTATAGAGAGAGCTTCAATAACAAGGGGCTACCTTCGGGCAGTCAGTCTTGACATAAAGCTATTTTGAGGTATTATCCACCCTGATCGTCGGCTTCGAATCGGGCGATCCCAGGGTCCTGAAGAATATCGAAAAAGGCGCCACTCTGGAGCAGGCAAAAACGTTCATGAAAAGCTGCAAAAAGCTCGGGATACTTGTCCATGGCGATTACATTTTCGGACTCCCCGGGGAAACCCGCGAGACGATAGAACGGACCATTAAATTTGCGGAAGAGCTCGACTGTGAAACAATCCAGGTATCGATCGCCCATCCTTATCCGGGCACCTCGTTCAACGATTACCTTTTGAAGCACGGTTACCTGACCAAACATGACATGTCGGATGAGTTGGGGCATCAACTTCCGAACATTCAGTATCCGGGCTTGAACCGCCATGAGATTGTGGATGCCGTTGAGGACTTTTACGGGCGCTATTACTTCAGGCCGAGGATAATTTATAGAATCCTACGCAAGGCCCTATTCGACAAAACCGAGCGCAACCGTCTCTTTAAAGAAGCTAGAGAGTACCTTACCCTTCGCTCAAAAATAAAAAAATTCGCAAAAAGCGGAGCAGACTCCTAAGCAAAATAAAAAACTTAATAGCTGCCATCAGAACTCTGCTTTTCCCCGCGCGATCTCTTTTCGCACCCTCTCCGGAATTCGGTCACGGACTTTCATCAGCAGCGACTCAGTTTCACTTCAGCCAGATATCCTGACCGATCCCGGATTTCAGCCCATTCAGCTCCTGCACGGTTCTTTGCAACGCCCAGAATTCTCTAAAATCCCTTGAAATTCCATGAAATTATCCGTTGCTGATGATATTAAACTATAGTAAAATTTTGTATAAGTACGCCACGCGCTGAAGCTCCTGACCCCTTGCATTACATTCCCTGCCAAGGTCTGGAGTTCGGGAAGCGGCTTTAGGCTGCCAGCTTCCGGATCCGACCTGGAATCGCCCCGGAACGGTTGGCAAAGAGAGTGTCGGAGATCAACTGGATCTCCCGAACGGAAACATCACTTTTCTGGCCGGAGCTCATGGAGGGTTTTCTTGAAAATAATCGTACCTGTAAAGCAAGTCCCTGAAAGCAGCAATGTAAAGATGGATCCAGAGACCGGCACGGTCATTCGATCAGGGGTTGAAACCGTCGTCAACCCCCTGGATTTCTACGCACTGGAAACAGCGCTACGGCTCAAGGAACAGTATGGTGGAACCGTAACCGTCCTTTCCATGGGACCATCTCAGGCGTTAAAAGCCCTGAAAGAAGCAGTTGCGATGGGCTGCGACGAGGCGATCCTTGTATCAGACCGGAAATTCTGCGGCGCCGATACATGGTCAACCTCATATACTCTGGCTCAAGCGGTCAAAAAGATCGGCGGCTACGACCTTATCATTACAGGGGAACGGGCGACTGATGGCGATACTGCCCAGGTCGGGCCTGGGATCGCTTCGTGGTTGGATATTCCGGTAGCTACGTACGTAGCAAAGATCGAAGAGGTCACGGATTCACGCATCGTATTGGAACGGCTGGTTGAAGACGGCTACCAGATCCTTTCCGTTACGTTGCCCTGCCTGATATCGGTAGTCAAGGAAATCGCATCTCCCCGGTTACCAACGCTCCGGGGTAAAATTTACGCCCGACAATTGCATATACCAGTTTTCAGTACCGAAAACATGGAACTTGAACCGACGGCCTTGGGCCTGAAGGGGTCTCCCACCAGGGTAGTTAAAATTGAAACCCCAAAGGTCACTCGAGGAGGCAGGGTAGTAAAAGCTGGAGACGACGAAGGGGTTCTATCCGCTGTAGATCAATTGATGGCCTTTCTGGAGGCGAAAGATATCGTATGAGGGGAGATTCGAAAGATGAGCTCTGTCTGGATAATAGCTGAACAACACGACGGGCATTTGAAGGATGTCTCCTTTGAACTCCTTTCGAGGGGTCGAAAATTGGCGGACAGGCTGGAGAGCAGACTTGCTGCGGTCCTTATCGGCGACAAAGTCAGTGAGACAGCCATGGAAGAGCTTGTTCAACGGGGAGCGGATGAGGTCTACTCAATCCAGGACCCCCGGCTCGAAAACTTTGTGTGCGAATCCTACGCCAGGGTTTTGACCGGGCTCATCAAGAGCTATCGGCCGTGCATCATTCTGGCTGCGGCAACCTCCTCGGGACGCACCCTGATGCCTTACCTGGCAATAAAGGCCAATACCGGGCTTACAGCGGACTGTACGGAACTCGATATAGAAGAAGGCACTGGAAATCTTTTGCAAACCCGGCCAGCCATAGGTGGCAATATCATGGCAACGATCAAAACCCCGGACCACCGGCCGCAGATGGCCACGGTCCGGCCGAAATCCAGCCGGCCATTGCAAAAAGACTCATCAAGAGCGGGTAAAATAATCTCCATTCCCGTTACCGACGATATGTTGGATCCCCGGGTAGCCGTTCTCGGCTATCGTAAGGACGTTACAGATTTTGTGAACCTGGAAGAAGCGGATATCGTAGTCGCTGGAGGGAGGGGTCTTAAGAAGGGAGAAAATTTCACCATGATCCGCACCCTCGCCGATAGTTTGGGTGGCGTTGTCGGCGCCAGCCGTGAAGCGGTTGACCGGGGATGGATTGGGTATCCCCACCAAATCGGATTGAGTGGAAAAACTATCTCACCGAAACTATACATCGGGATCGGAATTTCAGGCTCAATACAACACCTTGCTGGCATCAAAACAAGTGAAATTATTATTTCCGTCAATTCCGACCCGGAAGCGAACCTTCACAAAATTGCCGATTTCGGCATAGTCGGAGACGCGTTTCAGGTAATTCCTGAAATTCAACGCCGATTAGACCAACGGCGGAAGGGAGGGGCAGAATGATCACCACACGTACAACCGGGTATGCCCCGGTCACGTCTGAGATATTGCTGGAATTAGGTCAGATAGTCGGCGCCAGAAACGTCCTGGTGGACGAAGAAAAGATGGAAGCCTACTCCCACGATGAAACTGATCCCCACGAGTATGGTCATATGCCCGATGTCGTAGTTTTACCCAGCACTACGGATCAAGTAGCCGCTCTGGTCAAACTCGCCAATCGGGAACATATCCCGATCACCCCCCGTGGCGCGGGATCGGGCTTATCTGGGGGCGCCATACCCCACTTCGGCGGTATCCTGATTACCCTGGAGAAGATGAACAAGCTCCTGGAACTCGATGTAGACAACATGGTCGCCGTAGTGGAGAGCGGTATGGTCACCAACGACCTCGCCTTGACGGTACAGGAAAAAGGCCTCTTTTTTGCCGGATATCCCATGAGCCTTCAAACCTGCGTCATCGGTGGTAATATCGCGGAAAACGCGGGTGGCGGCAAGGCTGTAAAGTACGGTGTTACCGGGCGCTACATCCTCGGGGTAGAATTGGTTACCCCCACCGGAGACGTGGTATGGCTCGGGGGGAAGTTATCCAAAGATGTAAGCGGTTACGACCTTAAATCCCTCGTGGTCGGATCCGAGGGAACCTTGGGAATCGTGACCAAGGCGATCATCAAACTCATCGGGTATCCGACAGCCAAAGCGGACCTGCTGGTCCTCTTCAGGACGCCACGGGAAGCTATCGATCTGGTTCCGGTAATTCTTTCCAGGGGTCTGACTCCGACCAGTATCGAGTTTATGGATCAGCTTTCGATTATCACCAGCTGCAAGTATCTCAACGAGAGCCTTCCCTACGAAAAAGCGGGCGCCATGCTCCTCATAGAATTGGATGGAACAAACGCTGAGCAGGTCGAAATGGACTTGATCACGATAGGCCAACTGTGCGAAGAGCGGGGCGCCATCGAAGTCTACGTCGCGGAAGACCGGAACAACATAGAACGGATCTGGAGCGTCCGTCGTAACATCGCGGAAGCGTTCAAGGTGTACAGCCCCATCCAGAGTCTGGAAGACATCGTCGTTCCGATAGCCAGGATTCCGGAAATAATCCCGGAACTGGATAAATTAAGCGAAAAATACAAGATACAGATCCCATGTTACGGCCATGCCGGGGACGGAAACCTGCACGCCACCCTGGTAAAGGACCCTTCCATGAGCATGGAGGATTGGAAAAAAAACGAGGCAGCCTGCCTCAGAGAACTGTACAGGATTACCGGTGATATGGGGGGGAAGATAAGCGGTGAACATGGCATCGGCATCAAGCGGAAAGAGTTTCTCAGAGAAGTCATCGATCCGGTGGAATTGAAGTTGATGCAGGCGATTAAGTCCGCCTGGGATCCCAACAACATCATGAACCCGGGGAAGATTTTTGATTTGAGCAGCTGAGTTTCCTTCGGATCGTTATTTTATGCCGGTGAAACACTATTTTTTGTCCGTCTATCAAGGAGGAAGTGATGCCCAGAACGCTCCTGAAATATTCAACCGATGGATTAGAACTCAACCTGCCGGACACACCGAATCTGGTCGGGGTACTGGGGCCTAAATCACGCCCAGCCCTCGAGAATCCCTTGGCCGCAATTCATGAAAGTCTCTGGAACCCTATCGATTCCAGGGCATTACGCGATATAGCCCAAGGGCGTCGAAATGCCGTGGTGGTTATCAGTGATATAACCCGACCGGTCCCGAACAGACTTATCCTCCCTCCCCTGCTGGATGAACTCGCCGCAGCCGGCATCCGACGAGATACTATCACCATTTTGATCGCTACGGGGATACACCGCCCGAATCATGGTGAGGAGGTTGTCCGGTTGGTTGGTGAAGAAATCGCCGGGAATTACCGTATCGTGAATCATTTTTCAAAAAACATCGATGAGATGTTCTATGCGGGAACCATAACGGGTAAGACCCCCGTGTATGTAAACCGTCTCTACGCCGAGGCGGATCTAAAGATTCTTACCGGCTTTATCGAACCGCACATGTGGGCAGGATATTCGGGCGGACGCAAGTCCATCCTCCCCGGAATATCGAGTTTGAAGACCCTCGAGTTCATGCACGGAGCGGAAATGGTCACCCATCCCGACGTCGTATACGGCAAGCTCGAAGGGAATCCATTCCATGAAGGTGGCCTCCGAATTATGGAACGGGTCGGCGCCGATTTTATTGTAAACGTAACCCTCAACGGAGATAAGAAGGTAACCGGCGTTTACAGCGGTCACCCGGTCAACGCCCACCTCCGGGGCGCCCACGAATTGGAACCGTACTGTACGGCTTATCTGGATCAACCCCTCGATTTCGTGGTTACCACAAACGGTGGCGCGCCATCGGATATCAACCTGTATCAAACTGCCAAGGGGATAGCCGGCGTTGCCCCGGTAGTCAAGAAGGGGGGGGAAATTGTCGTGGCGTCCCACTGTCCGGAAGGGCTCGGGAGCGAAGAATTCGTAGCCTCAATGAACGAATTCAGCACTCCTTCGGAGTGGATACGGAGGGCATTAGGGCACGAATTCTTTTACGTAGATCAGTGGTGCGCCCTGGAAATATACAAATGGATGGTTGACCACCCGATATATCTTTATTCCGAAGGGGTCCCGGAGGAACAAAAAGTCAGGTACGGTTTTACCCCAACCGATAATGTAGAAGAAACTGTACAGCTCCTTTTAAATAAGCACGGTCAAGACGCCCGATGGGCGATCGTTCCCGACGGCCCCTATCTGATTTTACGACTACGTTAGTATCAAATATAGAAAAGCTGTGAACCAGATAATAGGGCAAACTATTGGCGATAGCATAGGGTAGTTGTCGACCATACAACGGTAATACGTTTCATAATGACTTTCCTCCTTATTATACAAAAGGCTACCCTCCCCTGGGAAAAAGGGTGGGCTTTTACTGCCACTTCGACAAAGCCCGGAAGACCGCGCTGACCGTCTGCCCCGCTTTGTTCGGCATTTGTCTGATTTCAGTTTGTTGACCGCTCCCCGCACTCTCGACAATACTTCCCGTGAACATGCATCAGGCTATTGCAATTGCTACAAATTTTAAACTGCGAATACCCGCAAAAGGGACATGCTTGTGATCCGGGAGGGAGATGTTTCCCACATCGCTGGCATTCTCCTTTCGATATCCTCCGCTCAATCAGCTTCTCGCGCGAAAAAAGCTTCTTCTGAAAGATATAGATCAGGAAAAGGGCTGACGATACAGCCAACGCAATTACAAGGTAGTGCCAAATCGCAACGAGCTTGAGGGACTCCAGCAGGTTAATGAGCTTCACCAACAATCTCTTAGGGAGGATGTCGTAGACTGTTTCAATGATTTTGCAGAGGATCGGGATAAATGAGATTCCCAGAAGGTGAGAAGAGACCAGGGTTTGGAGCCCCCGGCTTTTCCTGATGCTCCTGTTATTCCAGGCATAAAAAACCACAAAGAGCGGCAACAGGAAGATCATCTGCAGGCCTAGCTTCTTTACCGGATACCAGTAGTTCAGTGTACGCAGTTCTGCAATTAATTTTTGCCTGTCTTGTTCTTGTAGACCCTGTAACCTTTCCCAGAGCAGCTTTATTTTTGCATCGCTGTTAATTGTTTGTTCCAATGAAGCCATACGGGCTTTCATGCTGTTAAGGGCTGTTGTTTTCTCCTGAAAATCCTTTTTTGTCGCATCTATTTTTGTTTGGCTCCCCTGCTGTTTCGCTACTGTTTCAAGCAAAGAAGTATCGTAAACACCTTTCAGATTGTCGATTGCCCGCTGTAGCTCCTTTGCTTCACGTTCCGATTTATTTCGATCTTCAAATATCCGGTTTAATGACTTGTCGTTCTTGATTTGATCAACAAGATCGACATAGGGAAGACAGAGCGGATGTCGTTCTATCTTTTTTTCTTCATCACGATAATAGCTGTTGCTGGTGGAAATTATGATTTGAGAAAGGTTGTCGGTCCGGTTGGCAGGATTCCATTGGCGATCGACAACGATCTCCCGGCAAGTATGGGGGATATATAGATCGGGAGACGAAAGCTGCTGGGTATGTGCGTCAAGCCCGTTGAAAATGGAAACAAGGATGAAAATATCCAAAAAGATAATTATTACAAGCGCGGCTTTGCCCAATGGCTGGTCATCAAGGATGGTGAGATGGCTCCTGACTTTGGCAAATTTATCTTTGAATTTTGTTCCTACACTCATGCAGCCTCCCTTTTGAATAGACGATCATTCTGTTTTATCTGATTTTGCTCAACTCGGACCGGAAGATCACCCTTTTCAAACGGCCCATCTTTCTGGTTATACCTCGCAGTATCCTCTTCGATAGCGACTCTGTCAAGATCAGTTGAGACTTTACCAGGACCAGGTCTAAGTCCGCCCTATTTCCCAGATGGGCTCTCCCTGTGGAATAATCTTGTCAAGAAGCACCATTATCCTGGTTTAGATGCCATTGTCGGCGAAGGCATGCGGTATGTAACCTTACGAGCTGCTACCGACTCAAAACCTGACTGGCTTTATTACAATCCCGGTAAAGTAAATTACTATTAAAATAATAAATATAAATATACCGCAGCCCGGGGTAAACCTTTGTCTTTATTAGACACGTTGGGTGCGGCAACATTTTAAAGCCACAGTTACTTATAAACCGATAAAAATGTTATTGACAGTAAACTACCAAAATGGTAATAAAACAATCAATCATACTACATAAAAATAGTAAATAATTTTTAGCTGTTTGATTTTAGATAACCAATTAATTTAGTAAATTATCAAATGTACGCTTCGTTATCCATAATTTCTTCTATTCGCACATCGTGATGATCCAGATGGAAAGCAATTGTTCAGTCAATCCGAATAATTTAGTAACTACAATAACTTACAAGGAGGAGTCGAGCATGGACAAAAAATACTTATCGAAATGTTGCAACAGGTAAAAATCCAAGAAAATATTAGCGAACCAATTCAACAACAGATTGAAAGGAGTATGAAACATGCGGCTAAGAACAGTTATTACGATGCTGTCAATATTGGCAGCTACCACCGGAGCTGCATCCCTGTCGGGATGCAATAGTTCATCAGCAACTGCAGGAGATTATTCAGAAAGCATCCAGCTTAGCGACTACTTTAAGTCAACAGAGTGGGTGGCTCAGAATAAAGAGAGTGCTAATTTTGTCATTATCGATACTCGTCCGGTAGCCGCCTACAACGCCGGCCATATCCCGGGCGCTATAACTATTCCCCGCAACGAGTTTTATTTCCCCAGAAAAGTTATTGACCCGAAAACCGGAAGATACAAGCTCAAAGCTGATAACACGCCACTGGAAATTGCGTATGACATCCCAACTCCGGCTGAGTTGATTGATATTCTTACCAGAAATGGGATCACTCCCGATACCACTGTAGTATCTTATGACAACGACACTTCCTCCTACGGCGGTCGCGTTGCGTGGGTACTAAAAACTTATGCTCATGCGAAGGCATATACGATAGATGGTGGAATTGATAAATGGAAAGACGTTGACGGAAGGGCGCTTAGTACAACTCCAGTTTCTCCGACCCCGAGCACAAAACCATACAAGATTGCCAGCTACAACAACTATCGAATTAATAAGGCTGACTTGGCTGCAGTTATTGATACCGCCAACGGTAATCAGACCAAAGCTGGTTACGTTATCTCCGATGTCCGTACACCAAGCGAATATACCGGCTTCGGGACAACAGTACCCTCTGGGACAGCTTCTACAGGTGCATGGACGCTTAATTCGACCCCGTTTATTTACAGCAGTAACCCGGGTGCTCGTCCGGGCCATATTCCCTACGGCAAATTCAGTGACTACGAATCCGCAGTATTTACAGATTACCTCAATCCTGCTACAGGATTGCCAGTAGCAAGTACACTTCAAGTAGGCAGAAATGTAAAGGTTCTCAAGAGTGCCGCAGATATTCAGGCTCATTTTAACAGCCTTGGCATCACAAAAGACAAAATTGTTTATAACTTCTGCGAAGGTGGATTCCGCTCTGGGGTTTATACACTTATACAGCTAGGCCTCGGCTACAAAAATGTTTACAACTACGATGGTTCGTGGAATGAATGGTCCATTTTGGAGCCAGAATTGTATCTGGTTGTGACCGGTGATGGGCGCATTAGCGGGCCATAACTCTTTTCTAGATCCGATTAGTAGGACGCTCAGGGATCAGGGGAAGAGTAAGTTTAACGCTTCCCCTGATCAAATCAATTATAAGGCTGCTCGCTATTACAAGTGGGTAGTCTCTTGTTAATGAGTTGTTAAAAATGATACTTGTAGATCCATTATGAGAGACACCGAACTTTTTCAACTAGCCCTTGGCTTGTCGTCACCATGGCAAGTTTCATCATCTGAAT
>CAIWTU010000038.1 GCA_903915655.1 uncultured Geobacter sp. | reverse complement strand
CTCACCGCCAACAGTCTCCATCACCTCGCCCCTTGCTAACGCAATAGTAAAAGGGACGGTGACAGTCAAGGCGACCGCCTTAGACAACGTCAAGATCAGCAAGGTTGAGTTTTATCTGAACGGGGTACTGAAAGGTACAGATACCTCATCACCCTATACCTACAGCTGGGTTACAACATCACTAACAGACGGTATATACACCCTTACTGCCAGGGCCTACGACGCGGCCGGCAATGTCGGGCAGTCCGCCAGCGTATCGGTATCGGTAAACATCCCTGTAGCGGTAAACATCCCTGTAAAGGTAAACAGTAATTATTTTGATACCCTTCAAGCTGCCTATAACAGCGCAGCCAATGGCAATACCTTACAGATCCAGGAGTACTTATTTACCGAAGATGTATTGCTCAATCGTGACATTACAATCATCTTAAAAGGCGGCTATAATGCTCAATATGACACCAATTCCGGATACACGACCGTTAACGGATCGGTAACCATCAATAATGGTTCTGTGACTGTTGAGAAGCTGATAATAACGTAACCCAGTACGATACGTTAGTCCAATGGGCCCCCCCCCGGCTTTGCACTGATCGTGTCCTATTAAATTGTGCTGTACACCGTAGAGGCTTTGATGCACTGTTTTGCCATGATGCTTTCTGGTCAGACATTTCCACTAGATGACGATATCGGTCGGAGAGCGGGTTCTCCTTGCAGCGCTATACGGTGTCTAACCGTACGATATCGCTCATTGCTCTTATTTTGCAGAAAAAGGCATCTTTTAGTAGAAATGATTTGTTTTCCAGGGTAACTATTTCCCCTGTTTTTTCGAGCTTATTCAGTATCCTGGTTGCGGTTTCCCGCGCGACCGAAGCATAGCTGGCGATCAGCTGGTGCGTTACTTTTATGTTGATTATGACTCCCCTGTCGTCCCGGACCCCGTAAAGTCCCTTCAGCTGGTCCAGGGCGACTATGACCCGGTCTTCAGCGCTGTCAAAGCTTAAGATCTTGACCATCATCCACGCATCTCTCAGACGCAGGCAAAGCAGGTCAATTATCTTGCGACGAATCCCTTCGTGGCTCAGCAGATGCTGTTCAAAGTCAATCTTGTGCAGCAGGCCGATCATTGCATCTTCGTGGGCAATGATGGTAGCTGGTGCGGTCTTGCCATCGAGAAGCGACATCTCGCCAAAAAAATCCCCTTTCTTGTGAATAGTGATAATCTGCTCACGTCCATCGTCACTGATTTTCACGACCCTTACCTTGCCAGAATATACGAGATACATGTATGTGGACGTTTCTTCTTCAGAAAGGACGATCTGGTCCTTACTGAAGATTTTTTTAATTATGTGCTGTTCGACATCTTTTGTTTCTTCCGGGGAAAGATCCGAAAAAAAGTGAATGTTCCTGATGATATGGTTATCAGCCTTCTTGTGATGCTCATCTTTCCAGGTCATAGCAGCCTCCTGAATTCATTGTAGCATTTTTACATCAATAAGCGCAGCATCCTTCCCCTCCTCCAATTGCCGCCAGTGGGGCGGGAATTGGAGGAGGGGTGTTTTAAGGAGTAGAGGCTCCTGATTCATTTGCAGTTGATTGTTAATTTGTACGGTAAAATGTTCAGAAAAAAATTTCTATATGTTGAGGTCCCTATGAATAACTGGTCCGTAAAATCATCTGAATGGTAGTGCTTATATTGAAATGGCACCTGAACTGCTGTATGCTTACAGGCAGTTTGCAGGACAGGATGAAATGCCGGCCCTTTCAGTGGTCAGCGCTTCTCCTTCTGCCGGCCGCCATTTGCGCTTAATTCAGGTTGATATAAATGCCCCAGATTATTTTGTCATCGCTTGCAATCATTCTTACTGTCGCCTTTTCTATCCTTCTGTTTGTGCGGAGGGACAGATCCTTGGCGTCCACCCTCCTTGTTTATCTGATGTTGACTGCTACGGGCCTGGAGTTTTTTGACCTGCTGGCGCTGCTTCAGCCCGACAATTTCCTGTTCTGGAAAAAATTCTCCTTGACGGCTGAAGGGTTCCTTCCATTGCAGGCGCTTTTTTTCAGTCTGACTTATGCTCGAAAACACAATTTTGGCTCTTTCTCGATCGGGGAGCGGATTTTGGTTGTCAGTTCCGCTGTTTTCCCCCTGCTTGCCATGCTTTTTCCTGTCACCTCTTTCTTCTACTCTCCCGACTTCGGCGCTGAACGGATGCTTTTTCTTGGAAACACAGCGTATGTCTACTATATCGTGTTTACGCTCTTTTTGATAATGGCGATGGTCAACCTGGAAACTACCCTCGCGGGCGCCACTCATGGCGCACGCTGGGCTATAAAGTTTGATCTCCTTGGTGTTGGTGCTCTCCTCGCGGTACTGGCTTTCTACTATAGCCAGGGACTCCTTTATAGAAGCCTTAACATGAACCTCCTTCCCCTCAGGTCGGTTGCACTGATTACGGCAACAGGAATGATCACATACTCCCACCTTTGGAGGGGGAGGGAAGTGCGGGTCACCATTTCCAGGCAGATGGCCTTCAGGTCGGTGGTTCTCTTAATTATAGGAATTTACCTCATCTCTCTCGGTCTGCTGGGCGAGGGGATGAAGTATTTCGGTGATCCTTTTAAACGTTCCCTGTTTATGGCAATCGGTTTCATCGTCGGGATAGGACTCCTTGTAATGATTCTGTCGGAAACGGTGAAGAGAAAGCTTAAGGTGTTTCTGCACAAAAATTTTTACAGGCAAAAGTTTGATTATAAAACCCAGTGGCTTGATTTTACCGACCGCCTTACCTCCGCAAAAAGCCGTGATGATCTTCTCAGATCTATCGTTTCAGGTTTCTGTGAAACCTTTGGCATGGGTTGCGGAGTACTCTTTCTTCGTGATTATGAATGTGAGCACTTTCAGTCTGCCGCCGTCCTGGGGACGGAAATCTCCCCGATTCTCTTCAGTATCGGGGAACCCCTTCCGGAGTTTATGTCCACCCATAAATGGGTCGTGCACATCCTGGAACAAAATCTGGAAGTTAGTGATGAACAACAGAAATTTCTCTCCAGCCTCTCCGCAACTTTTGCTGTTCCTCTTTTCCTGGCTGAAAGGCTAGAGGGGTTTATCCTTCTCGGCAGGTCTCTCAACAGTAATGAGACGTACAATTACGAAGACCATGACCTGATGAAAACCCTGGCGTGTCAGAGCGCCTCAGCAATTCTTAACTTGCAACTTTCGGACCAGCTTTACCGAGCAAGGGAGATGGGAGCGATAGGCAAATTATCAACTTTCATGTTACATGACCTGAAGAATCTAGTTACGACGCTGTCGCTGGTTGTAGATAATGCGAAGCAGTTTATTGATAATCCGGAATTCCAGGTTGATATGCTGGAATCTCTAGCCGGCACGGTAGCAAAAATGAATGAATTAATCCTGAAACTTAAGAACTTGCAGGATAAAGGGTCTTCCCGCCGTCAACCGGCTGATCTTCTGCAGATCGCTGATAGCGTGGCAAGGCAGGTTGTTGGTGGAGAAATCAAAATTTCGGGGAGCCAGGTATTTCACGAGGTAGATATCGAGGAAATAAACAAGCTCCTGCTTAATCTGATCCTGAATGCCCTTGAGGCAAGCGGAGGGGGTGGCCCTGTCTCTCTTGAGGTGGGAGGTGATGACACTGTCTATATCCGGGTCAGCGACGAAGGGTGCGGTATGACGGAGGATTTTATCAGGAAAAGCCTTTTTAAGCCATTTCAGACAACGAAGGCCAAGGGGCTTGGGATAGGTCTGTACCAGTGTAAACAGATTGTCGAGTCCCATGGCGGAACTATAGCGGTTACCAGTAAGGTCGGTGTTGGAACTACCTTTACGGTCATTTTGCCGAGGAAGGGAGCGTGTAATGAACAGCGTGTAGCGTAAAGGACCGATCGCTAATCGCTTCCAACTATGCCAGGAGCATGTATGGAAAGAATATTGATTGTAGACGATAGTGAAGAAATACGGAAACAGCTCAAATGGGGGCTATCAAAGGAATATGAGGTCTTTCTTGCCGAAAATGGCATGGATGCGATCAGTTCCTTCAAGAAGCTCAGACCGAATGTTGTGACACTTGATCTTGGTCTCCCACCTGATCCGAATGGTTCGACAGAGGGTTTTCGTTGTCTGGAGGAGATCCTGAACACAGATCCGGCTACCAAAGTAATTATTATTACAGGGAATGAGGAGAGAAGCATTGCCCTCAGGGCGGTCCAGACCGGAGCTTGTGACTTCTATCAGAAACCGATCGACATTAATGAGCTGAAAGTCGTTATCAGGAGAGCACTGCACATACGCTCCATCGAAGACGAAAACCGCCGTCTGCAGAAAGCCCTTGAGCAGAAAGGTACTCAATTCGGGGGGATAGTGGGCAACTGTCCGCAAATGGAGCGGATTTTCGCAACAATAAGGAAGGTTGCAACCTCCGATGTTCCGGTTTTCATTACCGGCGAGAGCGGCACCGGGAAGGAAATGGTTGCTCTTGCGATCCATAACATGAGCCTGAGGAAGGATAAACCCTTTATTCCAATCAATTGTGGAGCCATACCGGAAACCCTGCTTGAATCAGAGCTATTCGGTTACGAAAAAGGTGCATTTACCGGGGCTCAATCCCGGGTTTTGGGAAAGTTCGAGTATGCTGCTATGGGGACTCTTTTCCTTGATGAGATCGGAGAACTCCCTGCAAGCCTCCAGGTCAAGCTTCTTCGCTTTCTCCAGGGGAAAATAATTCAGCGAGTTGGGGGGAGGGAGGATATAATCATAGATGCGAGGGTTGTTTCCGCCACCAATATTGATATCGATAAGGCTATAAGGGAAGGGGCGTTCAGGGAAGATCTTTACTACAGGACAGCTGTAATAAACCTTCATCTTCCTCCTTTGCGGGAGAGGGGGGATGACATCATTCTTCTGGCGAACCTCTTCCTTCGGAGATACACTGAAGGATTGAACCGGAAAATAAAGGGATTCGGCCCCGCAGCAATTGAGCGGATCCAGTCGTATAGATGGCCCGGAAATGTGAGGGAATTGGAAAACAGGGTACAGAGGGCCGTCATCATGTCCGATTCTGGGCTGCTGGAACCGGCTGACCTTGGATTTGATCTGCTTACGGAGGCACCGGAAGGATCAACGGTCGAGAAGTTGACCCTGAAGGATGCGCGGGACAGGGTTGAAAGGGGAATGATCACCTCAGTGCTAAGGGAACAGGGCGGAAACATAGCGAGAGCGGCAGAAGCTCTGTCCGTGAGCAGACCAACTCTTTATGACCTGATGAAGAAGCACGGTCTGGGTGTGTAGGTGAAATGTTTTCCCATGAGGATCAAAGGTTTAATCCGGCTTTTACGATATCCTGAGCCGAGTAGGGTGTCACCTGCTTGTTCGAGGTTCAACTTATTAAAAAATGGCGCGTTTTGCCGCATAGCCCCTTTTGCGCTTTATATGGCTTTTATTGCGCTGGAAGAGGGACGCCGGTTTCTGGACGGGGAGGGGATCCTGCCTCTGTCGCCCCAGTTCACCTTTTATTCTTACCCTCTCAAGGCACTCTCCGTTGCACTCCTCCTCTTTCTGTACAGAAAAGAGTATACTGAGGTCGACTTCAGAGACCTTTATAAACCTTCTGACACACTGGTCAGCATCTTCACCGGTATTGCAGTCTTTCTCCTCTGGATAAACATGGACTTCCCCTCCGCTGCAATTGGTACCCCTTCGGGTTTCAACCCGGATCTTTTTCAGGGGAATACCGCAAGGATCTCGCTGATGGCGGCACGCCTCAGCGGCGCAGTGATCGTGGTTCCGTTGATGGAAGAGCTTTTCTGGCGATCGTTTTTCATCCGTTATTTAATCGATCAGGATTTCTCGAAGGTCCCGCTGGGACTCTTTACATGGCCTTCGTTTCTCGTAACGGCGGTATTCTTCGGCCTTGAGCACAATCTGCCCCTTGCCGGTATAATGGCTGGAATTGCCTACAGCATGCTTCTATACTATACCCGCAGTATTTCGCACTGTATTGTCGCCCATGCCGTCACCAACCTCGCACTGGGGATATATGTCATGCAAACCGGGAATTGGCATTTCTGGTAGAGTATTCGAGCGTCGATCCTGAAATCTTGTTGGCATAAAATAGATTTGATCCCTACTCTTTCTTACCCGACATCAGCAAGGAGGGCCACCCCTGCGGACGGCCCTCCTTGCTGATGTCGGTTTTTTTTACAGATTACTTCTGCATCCTTCTGCGGCCGTAGAGTCCGAGGCCGAGGAGGCCAGCGCCTAGGAGGACAATGGTACCAGGCTCAGGTACGGGGGCGGAGCCATTTTGGTAATCGAGGGTCATTACGGAACGGTCAAGATAGAGAACACCGGCAGTGAAAAATTTCTCATCGTATGCCAAAGATACATGCAGCGGATCCCCTGTTGCCCAAGGTGAGGTTATTGCTGATTTAACGTCAAACGTGCTTGTTTCGAGGGGGTTACTGAACCAAGTCCACCCGGTATCATTCGTCAATTTGCCCAGATAGGTGTTCTCAGCGGTTACCAGATCGTTATTTCCGTTAACAAAGTTAGAGTAAATTTTCAATGTCGCACTGTTGACGGTGTCATAAGGTATTTGAAAGTCATATGGCATTGCCTGCGCCCATGTTATTGTGTCCTTTCCAGATAACGCTCCAAAAAGACCAAATTGAGACAGATCCGTTGTGCTTACAAACGGTATCGCACCTGCCGTCCCACCCAACCCGACCAGCAGTAAGCTGGACGCCGCTATCGCCAAAAGTAGTTTTTTCATCTTCTCTCCCTCCTTTGGTTGATAAAACTGATCGGAGAACCGATCTTTAACTGTTTGCGGTATCTCTAGCAATTCGAGTGCCAACAAATATAACTTACTGATAATAAGGAATATTGTCCTAAGTTTATGTAAACTGATGACCGAATTGTAAGATTTTCCGACAAAGGGAGGGGCGGGGAGGGACAAGTTGATTCGGGGTCAAATCTTTATTCTGGACAAGTTTTAAAGTCCGTTGTAAAACAACCTATGGGGAAACCCTCTGCTTCCACTATCTGGTCGCTCTCCGCCATCTGGCGTTTCCAGCTGATGGATGCCGTCCGATAGGCGGAGCTGCCAGAGTGGCGGTCAAGTATATTTGCAATGGGTGAGGCTATGCTGCTTAAACTTTTTCTTTTGTTTATTATTGTTCCCGTTACTGAAATCTTCATCATAATCAAGGTTGGCAGTGTGATCGGAGCAGTGCCGACTGTGGCCCTTCTCCTCTCTATCAGTTTCGCCGGGGCCTGGTTGTTGCGCCATCAGGGTTTTGCCGTTCTGGTCCGTGTCAGGTCGGAACTCGCAGAGGGGCGGATGCCTGCCGCAGAACTGCTGGACGGTGGAATGATCCTTGTTGGCGGCGTGCTGCTTCTGACCCCCGGGTTTTTCACCGATTTTTTGGGTCTTTTTTTTCTCATCCCTGGTACCCGTTCAATTATCAAGCAGTCGGTCTGCAGATGGATGCAACGAAAACTGGCCAAGGGCGTAATCGCCATTCGCAGATAGGGTATGTAATCCGCCCCTTCCCCCCCCGAAAGGCTGGTTCTATGATCCTTTACAACGCCGCTATTTGCCGATTATCTTGACCAGCACCCGCTTGTTTCTGCTCCCTTCGAATTCACCATAAAAAATCTGTTCCCATGGGCCCAGATCAAGCATGCCATCGGTTACGGCCACTACGACTTCCCTGCCCATTACGGTCCTTTTCAAATGGGCGTCGGCGTTGTTTTCAAATGTGTTGTGGCGGTATTGGGAGTGCGGTTTTTCAGGCACGAGACCGTCAAGCCAAACCTCGAAATCGTGGTGCAGCCCCGGTTCGTCATCATTGATAAAAACACTGGCAGTAATATGCATGGCATTGCAGAGTAAAAGCCCCTCCTTTATTCCGCTTTCCCTCAGGCATTCACTGACCAGGGGAGTTATATTGATGAACTCCCGTCTTTTCTGGACGTTGATCCAGAGTTCTTTCCGGAAATGCTTCATTTGCTGCTCCTCCATAGAACATAATTCACTAAAATCAATGTCAGCTAAAAAAACTATTGTCAAGCATGTAGACACAACTGAATGACGAGAATAATGAAACAAGCATTCTCCGTGTCTCTCGGACAGGCAGGGTGCTTATCCCCAGAACAGTTCAAAGCAAGGTTGATCTGTACAGAACCGGTTCAGTCGATATTTTCCTGAAAGTAAAGCGACATGGATGCAAGCTCAAGCGCTGTAAGGCTGCCGAGTTCGGGGTCGCCCTTGTACACACAGCCGTTATCTAGCATAATCCGGTCGGTTGCAAGGCTTTTTATAACAGCTTCGCGCTGGATGGCGGTATGGCCGCAGATAACTCTTCTTCCTCCGATGCGCTTAGTGGAGACCTGGCAGGATCGGGCCCAGAGCATAGTTTCCGTGTCTGCAAACGGGTCGGCGATTCCAAAGTTCAGACAGGCATGTACCAGGATGAAATCATCCAGTATTATAAAGTTGGGTAGGGCAAGTAAAAAATTGTGATAATTGTAGGGTATTTCGCCCGCATCTTCCGCCCTGAAGCTCTCCAGGGTTGCCTGCCCGCCGTTTTTCATCCAGAGGCTCAGAGCTGAAAGTGACTCCTGCGACTCGAGGAGCATCTGCTCGTGATTGCCGCGCAAAGGGTGAACGGAGTAGCCCTTCCTCTGGAGACTTATTATTTCATCGAGCAATTCCCTGCTTCTCGGCCCACGGTCTATGTAATCGCCGAGAAGGTAGAGCATGTCTTCCCGCTGCAGGTTGAGAACGTCATTCAGGAGGGTGTGAAAGGTTCTGGCGCAACCATGCAAATCCGGGATAACGAAGCGACGTCTGCTCATGGATTAATCCTTTATGTCGGCGGCCGGGGTGACCGGTTTGAGAGTCTTTGTATTACTGATGCTACCATTTACAGGATAAACAAAAACATATCTTTTTACATCAATAAAAATATGTCTTGACAAATAGCAGTTCATGTGAACAATGGTTCATATGAACAACCGTTCAGGAACCGAAACGAAAAAAAGAATTCTCCAGGTGGCTGCCGAGGTCTTTGCCGAGTATGGCTATGCCGAGGCCAATATGCGTCTGATTTCACGATCTGCTGGTATCAGCGTAGGGGGTCTTTATCTCTATTTTAAAGACAAGGAAGATCTATATCTGACCCTTATGAACGAAAGTCTGGATTATATCAACCAGAAAACCAGGGATGCCCTCAAAGATACCCATGACCCGATAGAGGCGATAACCAGTTTAATCACCTTGAGTGTAAATTATGCTAAAACCAATAGAGAGCGGATTCTTCTGCAAGGTCGCGAACTTGGTTTTTCTTTTGGCCTCGAGGTAAAGAAGAAGTTTTTCAAGGAGCGGCGCCGGCTGATTGAAGAAATTATCCGTGACGGGGTCGCAAAGGGGGTTTTTCGCAGCTGTGATCCTGCAGAAAAAGCCAAGATCATTTTCAGTTTGTTGAGAGGTTTTGTCGTTTCAATCATAATAGATGATGAAGCGCTGTTTGCCGCCGAAGAATGTCTGGACCTTATCCTGAATGGTTTGCTGAAATAAAAATATCGCTACTGCAGCTTCTGTTGCGATGTGAGGTTGATGATGAAAAAAATCGTGGTATTGTCTCTCTCCGTACTTGTTGCCGTTACGGTCGGACTCATTTTCTATTTCAAAAGGTCGCCTGCTCCGGTTTATAAAACTGCGAAGCTCGAGAAGGGGGCGATCGTCTCCACCGTTACTGCAACCGGCAATCTGAATGCCGTGGTTATGGTTCAGGTCGGCACCCAGGTTTCCGGTACGATCCAAAAGCTCTTCGTGGATTATAATTCGGTGGTGAAAAAGGGTCAGGCAATTGCCCAGATCGACCCTGCTATTTTCAGCTCCCAGCTGGAGCAGAGTCGGGGCAACTATCAGATCGCCCTGGCAAACCTGAGGAAAGCTAAAGCGTCTATTACCGAGGCCGCAAGGACCTTGGAAAGGAACCGTCAGCTGCTGAAGGATGGAGTTGTCTCCCAGGCTGATTTTGATGCTGCGGAGACCAGGTACCAAGAGGCTCGTGCCGGTGTCAAGGCTGCCGAGGGGAGTGTCGGCCAGACTCTTGGATCCTACAGACAAGCGGAGACGAATCTACGCTACGCCACAATCAAGTCTCCCGTGAATGGTATTATCGTCTCCAAGAATGTGGATGTCGGCCAGACCGTTGCGGCATCATTCCAGACCCCGACCCTTTTTACCATTGCCCAGGACATGACCAAGATGCAGATCGATACAAGCGTAGATGAAGCAGATATCGGTAAGATCAGGGTTGGTCAGGCTGCAGTTTTTACCGTGGATGCCTATCCCGAAATACAGTTCAGGGGAGCGGTTGCGCAGGTCAGGAATTCTGCGATCATAACCCAGAACGTGGTTACCTATGATGTTGTAATCACTTTTGAAAACAAAGATCTGAAGCTGAAGCCGGGTATGACCGCCAATGTGAATATCGAGATAATGAGAAAAGCCGATGTCCTGAAGATACCTAGCGCTGCCTTACGTTTCAAGCCGAAGGTGGCCGGCGAGGAATCGAAGCCGTCGGTGAGAAATAGTCCCGGGAAAACAGCGAGGTCGGTTGGACAGAGAGTCTTCATCCTTAAAGATGAAAAAGCTGTTCCCGTTTTGCTGAAAACCGGGATAACCGATGATTCATTCGTTGAAGTCGTCTTGGGGAAATTGCAACAGGGTGAGGAGGTTATTGTCGAACAGATTTTTCCCAAGAAAAAACCGGGTAGCACAACCGGTTCCATGGGTCCGAGGTTCTAGATGGATAAGGTTGTCCGGGTATCTAATCTTTCGAAGGTTTACAACATGGGGGATCAGCGGGTAGAGGCGCTGAAAGATGTTTCCCTTACCATAGAAAGCGGTGATTTTGCGGCAATAATGGGCGCATCTGGTAGTGGCAAATCGACCTTCATGAACATTTTGGGTTGTCTGGATACCCCTACTTCAGGAGACTACTGGCTCGGTGGCGAACATGTCGGCGGACTGACTAAAGATTCTCTGGCGGAAATTCGGAACAAAAAAATCGGGTTTGTTTTTCAGGGGTTTAACCTCCTGGCCAGGACCTCTGCCGTGGAAAATGTCCAGCTTCCGCTCATTTATGGGAAGGTTCCCGCAGGAATAAGGAGAGAACGTGCGATGGCCGCCCTAGCGCTGGTCGGGCTTGCCGATCGTGCCGGGCATTACAGTAACCAGCTGTCAGGGGGGCAGCAGCAGCGGGTTGCCATAGCGAGGGCGCTGGTCAACGAGCCTGCCATAATCCTGGCGGATGAGCCGACCGGCAATCTTGATTCAGTTACCAGTATAGAAATCCTTGCGATTTTCCAGAAGCTGAACCGTCAGGGAATCACCATAATCATGGTTACCCATGAGCCGGATGTTGCCGCGTTTACCAAGCGGAACCTGTTATTCCGTGACGGACGCATCCTGGCCGATACTCAGGTGGCGCAACCGGCAGATGCCGGTCAGGTGAAGGGGGGGGGATGATAGATCTTCTGCTGAGTCTCAAGATAGCTGCTCGCGCGCTTAAAACCAATAAAATGCGCTCTTTTCTCACCATGCTGGGCATTATAATCGGCATAGCTGCGGTAATTGCCATGATTGCAATTGGGAGCGGGGCAAGCACGATTATCTCGGAACAGATCGCAAGCATCGGCAGCAATATACTCCTTGTCCTGCCAGGTTCAAGGACCAGCGGGGGTATTCGTCTCGGTGCAGGCACTACACCGACCCTCACTATGGACGACGCCGTGGCTATCAAAGCTGAATGCCGGGCGGTAGAACTTGCCGCTCCGGTTGTCCGGGGCGCGGCGCAGGTTGTCTACGGAAATATGAACTGGTCGACAGCTATTATGGGGGTGACACCCGATTATCTGGTCGTCAGGGACTGGGCAGTTGTGGAGGGGAGGAGTCTGACCCCGCTGGATCTGGAGGGGGCGACCAAGAACTGCCTGATAGGGCAGACCGTAGCAGAAAATCTGTTTGGCGCGGAAAACCCGGTGGGCAAAATTATCCGTATCAAAAAGATTCCCTTCACCGTCGTCGGAATCCTGGACAGGAAAGGGCAATCGCCCCAGGGATCGGATCAGGATGACATTATTAACATACCGTTGCGAACCGCGCAGAGAAAACTTTTCGGCAGCCAGTTCCCCAATACGGTCGGGTCCATAATGGTTCAGGCAAAAAGTGAGCAGGATCTGGACCGTGCGGTCGAGCAGGTTACGACTCTGCTCAATCAGCGGCACCGGGTGGGACCGAGCAGGGAAGCTGATTTTACGGTGCGCAACCTCTCCGAGTTGTTGGAAGTGGCCGAACAATCCTCCAAAGCCATGTCACTGCTCCTCGGCGCCGTGGCATCCATATCCCTCATCGTCGGCGGGATCGGAATCATGAACATCATGCTGGTTTCCGTAACCGAGCGGACGAGAGAAATCGGCATACGCATGGCGATTGGGGCCAAAGAACGGGATATTCTGCTACAGTTCCTCACCGAGGCCGTTTTGTTGACCCTTGTGGGAGGGGTAATTGGCATGGCCCTGGGTGTTGCCGGCGCAAAGCTGGTCTCTACCTTTTTCAATTGGCCAACACTCATATCGCTCCAGGCAATAGCCATGGCCTTCGGCTTCTCCGGGGCTGTAGGGATTTTCTTTGGTTTCTATCCGGCCAGAAAAGCGGCATCGCTCAAGCCGATAGATGCGTTAAGGTATGAGTAGGTCCGACTCCCTGCATACGTTTATATTAATGTGACATGAATATGATATTTCAGAAAGGGTATCCATATGGTCAAATATTGTCGTCCAGTCAGGCTCCTCTCTATATTTCTCATGCTGTCAGCAGCAGCTCTTCCCCCCTTGGCCTCTGCCGAAGAGGGGCCGGCAAATCTGACCCTGCGTCAGGCGATCAAAATGGCTGTCGAGAAGAATCTCGACGTAAAGGCGGAGCTCTACAATTCTGCCTCCGCAGAGGCCGATCTGAGGGGAAAGGAGGGGATCTATGATCCTCTCCTTTCCTTCCTGACCAATTACCAGGAATCGAACACCCTCTCTTCCGACGCTTTTACGAGCGGAACCCCGGGAATCAGCAGGGCAAAGCTCCTTGAATACAATGCCGGAGTCAGCCGGCTTATTCCGTTCGGCGGCACACTCGGGTTGACATTCGATAATAGCTGGAACCGTAACAACTCGGCAATTAACAGGCTGATCCTTAATGATTACTACCAGTCAGACCTGACGCTCAGTTTTACGCAACCGCTCCTCAAAAATTTCGGCAGGGAAACAACTGAACTGAATATAGAGGTGGCGAAATACGGCAAGGCCGGCGCCCTGGAGCAGTTCAAGGCAAAGCTCACCGATATAGTATCCCAGGTCAGGATCCAGTATTCACAGCTGTACAGCCTGAGAGAAAACCTGGAGGTGAAGAAGACCTCTCTTGCTCTGGCAGAGAAAATACTGAATGACACCCAGGCCCAGGTAAGGGCGGGGGTGCTCCCTGCCATGGAGATCCTGAATGCCCGATTCGGTGTCGCCACCATGCAGAAAAATCTGATAGATGCAGAACGGGCTTTAAAAGATCAGGTTGATAAGCTGCGAGTTCTGCTACAGCTTACGGTCGGACAGGAAATTATTCCGGTTGATATCCCCTACCGGCAAGAGTACAAGGTTGAGGAGTCATCTGCGATCAAAAAAGCCCTTGAAGAGCGTCCCGAACTGAGGCAGCTCAGGGTTACCCTGAAGAGCAGCGAACTGCAGTCCAGGGCGGCCAGGAACCAGACCCTGCCAGATCTTTCTCTTAGCCTTAGTACGGCGCTTACAGGCCTCTCCCCGGAATACAACAGGGATCTTGAGCGAGTCGGTTCCGGCAAATATCCGGTATGGGGAGGGGGGCTGCAGTTTACCTATCCGATTGGCAACCGTGCTGCGGAGAACGCATACATAAAGAGCAAACTGAAGGTTGAACAGCTGCAGACTCAGATCAGGAGCCTTGAAGACACGGTCATAAATGATGTCAGGAATGCCATCAGGGCGGTGCAATCCAGTTACAAGCAGCTGGATGTGACTTCGAGGGGGAGCGCTTATGCCGAGGAACGTCTGCAGGCGTACATAAAGAAAAACAAGGTCGGTCTGTCAACTACCAAGGACGTACTTGACGTGGAAAATGACCTGGTAGCTGCCAGAGGAAACCAGATACAGGCGGCCGCAGATTACGTAAACGCCATAACCTCTCTCTGGAAGGCATCTGGTGAACTGCTTGAGAGGGAAGGGATAAGGGTTACGGAGAAGGATGCAGATACGCTTTACGAGAAGAGCAGATAATAGATCACTCCCTTAAATGGGAGAGTCGAGAGCCCCACGGCTTCACTCCATCGCGGAAGGGAGGTGAGGGGCTCTGAGTCGATTTTCGGAGAGAAAATACATGAGGCGCATTACTATCAGCCGCAATAATGATCCATTTTCCGGATGCAATCGTTTCAGTTGCTTCTGCATCTTCTTTTCCCTTCTTTTTATTGCGTCCTGTTCCGCGCCGAAGGAAAAGCCGAAACCGAAACCCCCGGTCCCGGTAATGGTCGCGACAGCAGTGCAGAAAACCGTTCCGGTGCAGTTACGTGTTATCGGTAGTGTTGAGGCTTATAATACGGTTTCTATCAAGGCACAGATCGGCGGGATGCTGGACAAGGTTCATTTCAGCGAAGGTCAGGATGTGAAGAAAGGGCAACTCCTCTTTACCGTCGACACCCCCCCTTTTGACGCCGCACTCAGGCAGGCCAGGGCCTTCCTGGCTCGCGATTCCGCCCAGGAAAGATATGCGCGGGAACAGGCCAGGCGTTATGGCGAACTCTTCAGGGATGGTATCGTAACCCGAGACCAGTATGACCAGCTCAGCGCCAATGCCGAAGCGCTGGGCGAAGCCGTGCGAGCGGATCGAGCGGCTCTGAACAACGCGGAGATCGAGCTCGGCTACTGCTTTATCCGTTCACCTCTTGATGGCCGTACCGGAAATCTGCTGGTACAGCGGGGAAACCTCGTAAAGGCCAATGATGCCCCGGTGCTGGTAACCATTAACCAGGTCAATCCGATCTATGTCACCTTTTCCATACCGGAAAAACAGTTGGCGGATATAAAAAAGTACATGTCAGCAGGTAAGCTCAAGGTTGAGGCGCTCATTCCCAATACCGCCGGTCCCGGCGAACTGGGTTGGATAAGCTTTCTGGACAATGCCGTGGACGCAGCCACAGGAACAATAAAGATCAAGGGGACCTTTGCCAACAAGGGGAGAAGGCTCTGGCCCGGACAATTTGTCAATGTGGTGCTGAACCTGACCACTCTGCCCGATGTCGTGGTCGTGCCGTCACAGGCCGTGCAGACGGGGCAGACGGGAGAGTACCTTTTCGTCGTAAAGGCTGACCGGAGCGTCGAATCAAGGTCGATTGTAACCGGAGAGCTGTATAGAGGGGAAACGGTGGTCAAAAATGGTCTGAGCCCCGGCGAAACAGTCGTTACCGATGGTCAACTGCAACTGGTCTCAGGATCCAGGGTAGGAATAAAGACGGGAAAAGCGGTGCAAAAGGTCATTCGTCCATGAACATTGCCGAGATTTTTATCAAGCGGCCGATCATGACTACCCTGATAATGGCGTCGATCCTTATTTTTGGACTTTTCGCCTATCGTCTCCTTCCGGTAAATGACCTTCCCAACGTCGATTTCCCCACGATCCAGGTCTCTGCCAACCTGCCGGGAGCCAATCCCGACACCATGGCATCCTCCGTGGCGACTCCTCTGGAAAGGCAGTTTTCCACCATTGCCGGAGTAGATTCCATGACCTCGGCAAACGGGATCGGCTCTACCCGGATAACCATCCAGTTCAACCTCTCACGCAACATTGATGCTGCTGCCCAGGATGTGCAGGCCGCCATTTCCCGTGCCTCGCGCCAGTTGCCACAGGATATGCCAGCGCCCCCTTCATTTCAGAAGGTCAATCCGGCCGATCAGCCGGTCATCTACCTGGCGCTGAGCTCGCCGACCTTACCTCTTTACAAGGTCAACGAATATGCCGATACCAACGTCTCCCAGCGAATATCGATGCTCAATGGGGTTGCCCAGGTGCAGGTGTTCGGCGCACAGAAGTACGCGGTGCGCGCCGAACTCGACCCGAGGGCTCTGGCCAGCCGTCAGATAGGGATCGACGAGGTATCTAATGCGTTGTCGCAAGGCAATGTCAACCTCCCTACCGGTACCCTGGATGGCCGGCAGCAGGCCTTTACCATACAGGCCACCGGACAGCTATACAATGCCGCAGCCTACCGACCCCTGATCGTCACCTACCGTAAAGGGGCTCCGGTGCGTCTGGAGGAGCTGGGGCAGGTCATAGACAGTGTGGAAAACGACAAGGTGGCCAGCTGGTTCAATAATACCAGGGCCGTGGTTCTGGCCATCCAGCGCCAGCCGGGAACCAATACGATCGAGGTGGTGGACAGCATCAAGGCGCTTATCCCCGTATTCCGGGCACAGATGCCTGCCTCGGTCGACCTGGACGTACTCTATGACCGCTCCGTATCTATCCGCGAATCGGTGTCCGAAGTCAAATTTACCCTCGGCCTTACCATTTGCCTGGTGGTGCTGGTGATCTTCCTTTTCCTCCGCAACCTTTCCGCCACAATCATCCCCAGCCTTGCGCTCCCCTTCTCCATCATCGGCGCTTTTGCCGCCATGTATCTGATGAATTTCAGCATCGACAATATCTCCCTCATGGCCCTGACCCTGTCGGTCGGTTTTGTTGTTGATGATGCTATTGTCATGCTGGAGAATATTGTCCGGCACATGGAGGCGGGAGAAGGGGTTATGGAGTCGGCGCTAAAGGGGTCTCGGGAGATCAGTTTCACTATTCTCTCTATGACCCTTTCCCTGGTTGCGGTATTTATCCCTGTCCTCTTCATGGGGGGGATCATGGGACGCCTGCTGCACGAATTTGCCGTTACCATCAGCATGGCCATCCTTATTTCCGGCTTCGTCTCTCTTACCCTTACCCCGATGCTTTGCAGCCGCTTTCTGCGACCGCTCTCGACTGAGCGGCACGGACGTCTCTACATGGGGATGGAGCGTTTCTTTAATGGCATGCTCAACAGTTACGACCGGAGTCTGCAGGCAGTCATGCGCCATCGCCGCTCTACCGTTGGAATTGTCATAGTTCTGACTGTCGTGACGTTATATCTCGCCGTAACGATTCCGAAGGGGTTCCTGCCGAGTGAGGACACCGGACAGATCTTTGCTTTCACCGAAGCTGCCCAAGGGACTTCTTTCACGGATATGAAGGATAAACAGCAGCGGCTGGCGGCCATTGTCGCCCAGGACCCGAATGTTGCCGCCTTTATGTCATCGGTGGGGAGCGGTGGCGCGAGCGCGTCGAGCAATGGGGGGCGCATGAACATCCGTCTCAAGCCACGCAGCGAGCGGAAGCTCTCCGCTGACGAGATAATCGAGCAACTCCGGCCAAAGGTTGCTTCGGTCCCCGGTATCAAGATGTTTATGCAGAACCTCCCCGCCATACGGATAGGGGGACAACTTACCAAGAGCCAGTACCAGTTTACCCTGCAGAGTCCCGACACCAAGGCTCTCTACAAGTATGCAGCCGAACTGGAAACGAAAATCCGGGCGCTTTCCCAGCTGCAGGATGTGACCAGCGACCTGCAGATCAATAACCCTCAGCTGAATGTCGAGATGGACCGTGACAAGGCTTCCGCTCTTGGGCTTTCGGCACAGCAGATCGAGGATGCCCTCTACTTTGCCTACGGTTCACGCCAGGTTTCGACCATCTATGCTCCCACGAACCAGTACCAGGTCATCATGGAGTTGGGGAGCCAGTACCAGATGGATCCTGCCTCGCTGGCGATGCTTTACGTCCGGTCCACCCGCGGCCAGCTTGTGCCGCTCAGTACGGTGGCGAACATCTCAAAAAACCTGGGACCACTGACGGTCAATCATCTGGGTCAATTCCCGGCTGTTACCATTTCCTTCAACCTGAAGCCAGGTCTTGCCCTGGGTGATGCGATGCCGCTGGTGGACAAGCTGGCTCGTGAGACCTTGCCTCCGACCTTCAGTACCAGCTTCCAGGGGGCTGCACAGGCGTTTCAGTCATCGCTGAAAGGGCTCTGGCTGTTGTTGCTCGTGGCAATACTGGTTATTTATATCGTGCTCGGGATTCTCTATGAAAGCTTTATTCACCCCATTACCATCCTCTCGGGATTGCCGGCAGCCGGCTTCGGAGCGCTTCTGACGCTGATGATTTTCGACAAGGATCTTAATGTATATGCGTTCGTCGGGGTTATCATGCTGATCGGGATAGTCAAGAAAAACGCTATCATGATGATCGACTTCGCCCTTGAGGCGCAGCGGCGGGAAGGTAAAGCCCCCGAGGAGGCTATTTACCAGGGGGCCTTGACCCGTTTCCGTCCCATCATGATGACAACAATGGCTGCTCTGATGGGGACCCTCCCAATTGCACTCGGCTTCGGCGCCGGCGCAGAGGCACGCCAGCCACTCGGACTTGCGGTGGTCGGTGGTCTGGTCGTGTCGCAGCTTCTGACCCTGTACATTACCCCGGTCATCTATGTCTACATGGAAAAATTCCAGTCGAAAATGGGCGCATGGGGGTGGCTAAGCAGAAACGAAAGAGGGTAGCACAAAATAACCTTCAAATATGCGCCTTAAATCCCCTCCCCCCTGACGGGGGAGGGACGATTAATTGATTACTGTTCAAAAACAGTCCTCATGCCAGATGCAGTTTTCCTGGCCGCATTTGTCCGCATGTCCAGTACAATAGCAGTCAAAATTACCTTCGGCCAGCTGGATCGACCGGATGAGGTCAGTCTTTTTGATGTTTGCGGTCTTGATGCTCCAATTTTTTGCGATTTCCCTGACTTCTTGCATTTTCATGATGAAAGTTCTCCTTGTGATTGAAATATTCCGTTGTTACCATAGGCCAGATAAAATCATTTTCAAAAATCCAGTTCGGAAAAAACGCAAACTGTTTTATCCGGTCCACATTCAAAGGAAATTACTGTGCACTACTATAACAAAGATATAGGTAAAATCAACATCGCGATTCAGCTGTACGTCAGAAAAGCGCAGAAAATAACTTCCAACTTACTGATGGGGATTATCTTGTCGGGAGCCGCCCTGCTTGCAGCTGAGCCGCAATTGGCCGCTGCGCTCGCCATTCCAGAAAAGCTTGTTTACGATCTGACCTGGATGGGGGTCACGGCCGGTACGGCGACACAGGAGATCCAGAATGATAACGGGACTGTAAAAATCATCTCGACGGCACACTCCGCAAGCTGGTTGAGCGCCTTTTTTCTGGTCGATGACCGGATAGAAAGCGTAATGGCAATCTCGCCTGCAGCACCGGGATTGCCGAAATCGTACAGGATGAAGATCAAGGAAGGGAAAACCGTGCGGGACAAGGAGATACAGTTTGATCATTCTAAACGGACTGCCCTGTATATTGACCATTTAAATGGCGAGAGGAAGAATTTCGATATTACTGAAAAAACCCTTGATACCCTGTCGAGTTTTTATTTCGTCAGATCCCAGCAGCTTGAAGTCGGCAAATCGGTTTTTATGAGTGTCTTCGACAGCAAGAAGTTGTGGAATACCGAAGTGCAGGTCCTGCGCAAGGAAAAAATCAAAACAGTGCTCGGGAGTTTCGACACTATCGTTGTCAAGCCGCTGATGCAATCAGAGGGAATCTTCGAGAAAAAGGGTGACATGTATATCTGGCTGACCGATGACAAGAGACTTCTTCCGGTCAAGATGAAGACTAAAGTGCCGGTCGGTAGTATTACGGCGACACTGGTTGGCGGGGAATTTCTACCAGCACCATGAAAACCGGGGGTCAGCTCTCCCGTCTGCAGAAAATGGTTTGACGAAAGCTGGCACATTCGGACTCTCCCTGCATTACCCCGTTGCATGCCGTATGTTGACTTTCTTTCCGCCTACCACGAATAAATCAACTCCAACTCCACCTGATCATTCCCGGAGAACCTGCCGAACAGGGATTGCGGCGGACCGGTAAAGAAAACCGCCGTTGTTCCGGCCTTCCAGGAATCGGTGAATACGTACAAGACGTTGACTTTTGTCATTCCGTCCCCATGCTCGGGGTTGTAGGCGATATTCAGATTGGTCTCGATTTTCTGGTTCATCCAGCCCGTCTTGAGATTGGCCCAGAGGAGGGTCTCGAGTTTCCTGTCATAAAGGGCACCCTCTTGCTCGATAATGATGGTCTGCTGTGCCTGCATGGTGAGAACGCAATCCTCGAACAGTCGGTAATCTGCTCCGACACCGTAATCGAGGGTGTCGCTTTTGCGCCCGATCGGGTTAAGAGGAAAGGTTCCTGGCGCCGGTTGCGTGGGGTACCCCCAGAGTTCCTGCCGGATGTTGAATGGGCGACCGAAAGTATACCCCAGCTCCGATCTGAGACTCCAGTCGCCCATGACTGTCGCTGCGTCCAGACCGATAACCGTAATTTTATGAAAATCGGGCACAAACCCCGGATCAATCAGGACTTTTCCCGCCTGGGGATTAATGACCAGAGCGGTTGTTTTGAAGACCGGCCGCGGATCGTAGCCGTGGAAGAGGTTAAGCGCCCAATCGATCTCTCCTGCATGCCGCATGCGCAGGGCTACGGCGCTGTTCCCAACTGTTCGGGGGGGGAGATCCGGTTCCCTCGGTATGATCTCCGCGCCTGGCATGCGGGCGAGAGGCGAGATGGCGGAGGCGCCGAACCAGCGTTCGTCGGGGAGGGGGAGGCGGTAGGGGACAAGTATGGGAACCCAGACGGCGTCAAAGGTCCAATCGCCTCTGCTCAGGGTTGCCGAGAGGGACGGGACACCGATCTTGCGGTCTTCAAGCGATTTTCTTAGAAAGCGGGTATGGTCCCAGGGGTTCAGGAGGTCGTTTATCGGGTACTCATCCAGCCTCCCCCAGGCGAAGCGCTGGATGCCGGCACGTATCTCCAGCGCTTCCGTAGTGAAGCCGGCGTACAATTCCTTGAATTCGAGAAATGGTGTGTTGCTCTGGTAGACCTCGTCCCAGGATTTAAGCAGAGAGTGGTCCCGCGCCGGTCGCTTTACGCTCCCGTCCCACCCCCCCTCCAGCCAGGAGTGGAAGCGCCATTTCGATGGAGCGAGATCGATCTTTACCCTTCCGGTTAAACTGGGGCTTTCCCTGATGCTGTCGCTCTCCAGCGCTCCGCTTCCGAGGAGGTCAAGTCTCCCCGAGATGGAGAGAAAGTCGCCGGCGAGGGAGGGCGCGGCGGAGAAAAAGAAAAAAGCGACCAGAATGTAAAGTTTTTTCATTTTAAGGAGTTACCCCTTGATCCTCTTTTCCCCCTGCACCCTGCGACCTCTCGGCAGCCCTTCGCGTTATCCCGCCGATCCTGCAGGATTGAACTCTACCTCCCGCTCCGCTCGAGTGATCGTTGCGTAAAGAGCTCATCTGTAAAATTCGTATGGTAGCGGATACTTTCAATCGTCAATTCGGTTCGGTGGCCGGTCTTCCTGTTCTCCACATTTAGACTGAATGGTGTCGGGATGGTGTCAACGACTTTTATATCCTTGAAGGCCCCTGTCCGGTACAACTCCTTATCCTGGTAATAGTCGATCTTCAGCTGTACCCAGAGCTCTTTCGCTACCCAGGCTATGTACCTGGTGTATTTACGCCGGACCTTCGGTGTTACCTCGACTTTATAGCAGGGCCTGCCGTCGAGAACCTCCTCCTTTATGATGCTGAATCTGTAGTCATCCAGGTTCGGCGGACCGCCGAAATCGTCATAGGAGAAATCGGAACCGAAGAAGGAGTCGTCTTGGGATGTTGTGGGAATCCGTCTGACGCGTTTGTATTCCGGGAAGTAAACCCAGAGGTCACGTTCGGCAAAGGTCCGGGCATGGATCAGGAAACCGACGTCTTTAAGGTCAGGCGGAGATCTGAACAGTACAAGCACCTTGTACCCTTCCGGAACGGACCTCTTGCAGTACTCCGAGAGGGTCCTGCTCCTCTTTCCTCCCCCCTTGTCGAAAAGGACCATGGTAACTTCGGTCTTCCGGTCGAGCATCTTTGAACGGACCTCATGCACTTTTTCGTATACCTCACGACCGCTCATCGCGTGGCCGGTAACAGCAGAGAGGATAACTGTCAGAAAGAGAACCGATGCTTTCCAGACAATTTTGCATAAGGAAGCGACGTTAAAAAACCGTCCCCCCTCTTGCCGAGGAGGGGGCGGGGTAGAGATTGCTGCGGGGAGGTTAAGTCTGCTCTCCTGACGAGTTAAAAGCTGTTTCCTATTCATAAGTCAGCGCCTCCACGACATTGGTCTTCGCCGCCCGGTGGGCGGGGTAAATCCCTGCTACTGCTGCGAGCCCGGCAGCCATGAACAGTGCCCAGACGATGGTGCCTGCTGGTATGAAATATTCCACGGCGGAACTGTACCTGGCCCCTTCGAGAGTGAGCCGCCCGGTTAAAATGCCCGCTACGCAGCCGAGAATCCCGCCAGCCGTCCCCATGAGGAGAGACTCGAGCAAGACAACGGCTGAGACTTGCCACCTGAGCATGCCGATGGAGCGAAGTATGCCGATCTCCCTGGTCCGTTCAAGAACCGAGGCGAGCAGGGTGATAATGATGCCGAAGCCGGCGATGGTCATGGTAATGATGCTCAGTGCGTAGTTGAAGACGAAGGTCTGGTCCATCGCCTTCCGGATCTCCTCCTTGAACTCGCGCACGGGAAGGACGTACAGCTTCCGGTCTGTTCCTAGCTGGCGCTGAATGGCATCCTTTACCCTGGAGATATCCTCTCCAGGTTTGACCCTCACCGAGAAATGATCTGCCAGTCGGTCCCCCCAATGGCGCTGGAAGGTATTTATGTCCATGCATATGGTGCCGCTGTCGTACAGGTAGTCCACCACCACTGCGACAACACCGCAACGGACCGGTCCTGAAGGGGTGGGGATGGTAATGAAGTCTCCCGGCTTGACTCCGAACTGCTCGGCGAACGGTTCGCTCACTACCACATTGTCCTTATTCGGAAGGAGTCGCCGGAGCTCCTGCTCCCTCCCCTGGACGACCATGAAGTGGCTGTATTCTCCTCGCCGGACCATGTCGACCGACGAAAGAAGAACCCGCTTACCCTTATAGTCCATGTAGAGCTTGCGCCACGGGTCAGCGGAACGTACCCCCGGCACCTTCTCGATATCCCTCCAGATATCCACCGGCATCGGGATGGTCTGGGCGTTGGTGCTTGAACTGGGGTGACCATCCGAGACGATGATGTCGGCGCGGACTACGGCGTCCAGCCAGATAGTTACCGAGCTCTTGATGCTGTATACGAACCCGGCTGAATTGACGAATACGGAGATACCGAAAAATATCGCCGCGACAGCCACCGCATTGCGGTTGATGTTTTTTCCGAGGTTGAGACCCGCGAGCATCCCGGTGGAGCCGAGACGGTACGCGAGGAGCCGGTGGAACAGGGTGAGAAAACCCCTGAGAAAGGCCGGAGTCACAAGGGAGAGGCCGAGAAGGAAAAATATCTGGGAGGAGAAGAGGAAGCCGGAGCTCCTTAAGAGAGGGGAAAATCCCGCAAACCTGTAGAGAGCGTAGACCGATGCAGCGAGCAGGATAAAAAAGAGGGCAGCTCTGTTCAGGCGTTTCCCGGTGAAAAAACCCTCCTCTGACCAGGGGGCCGAGCGTATGGCGGAGATGGGGGAGATCCGGCTCCCGGCGAGGACAGGGAAAATGGCGGCGGCGAGACTGGCCGCGATGCCGCAGGCGATCCCCGTCACTGGATGTAGCCAGGAGACGCTGATCCCGGTGACAGCAGTCCTGGCGTACCAGATAGAAACGATCTTACCCAATACGCCGACGATTGAGCCTGCGAACAGTATCCCGATGGCGACGCCGAGCAGCGAGGCGACAATCGAGATCACGAGGGTCTCGGCCAAAAAAAGCCGCATGATCTCTCCCCGCGTGACGCCAAGCGCCCGCAGAATACCTATCTCCTTGCGGCGCTGCACTATGGAGATGGATACGGCGTTGTAGATCAGGTACATCCCGACGACTATGGCGAAGATGCTTATCAGGTTCAGGCCTGTCTGGAATTTGCTGAGCATCCCCTCGATCTGCCTAGTCCGGCCGGCCGGGGTCTCCACCGTGTATCCTTGCGGGATCGCAGCCCGAATGCGCCCCCTTACCGCTTCCAGTTCCTCACCCTTCATGAGACTGATATCAACACGGTCGATGCGCCCCTCCTTGCCGAAGGCCATCTGCGCCGCGTATATATCCATGACTGCCAGGTTCCCTCCCATGACCTTTGCCGGTCCTTCGGGGTTGAGGATCCCCCGCACGCGGAAGGTGCGCGTTCCCAGCACGGTCTCCACCCGTATCTTCTGATCGATGACGATCCCCTCCCGTTCGGCCATGGCCCTGGTGATGAGAATAGAGTCGGGCCTTGCCAGAAAGAGAAGGGGGTCCGGGATATCCGCATTTTCCTGGGCAAGGCTGTAGCTCCGGATCTGCCCATCCGTGAGCACATCCACGCCGAGGATCATGATGGAGCGTTCCTTCCCGGCGGCGAGGAGTCCATCGGTCTCCACTACCGGAACGGCGTATTCCACCCCCGCTACGGAGCGAACCTTGTCGAGGATCTCCTCGGGAAAACCGGACTGGGCGCCGGTGACCTGAAGGGCAGCCCGGCCGGTGGCGTTCTGGAAGGACTCCTCGAAGGAGCGGAGCACGCTCTTGTTGACTATGGCGATTGATACGATGGCTGCAACGCCGAGGCTGATGCCGGCCAGGGCAAGGAGAGTCTGTGCCTTCTGGTATTTTATATGCCTGAGGCTGACCTGTCGCAGCAGGTTGGTGAGGTTCATCTCCCCTCCATGGCGTGGGAGCTGTCTCCGGAAAGGACGCCGTCCTTGAGGGTGATGATACGCGTGCCGTACGCTGCAGCCTTCGGATCATGGGTGACCATGACGATGGTCTGCCCTTTTTTGTTGAGATTCGCAAGGAGGATGAATATATCTTCACTGGTATGGGAATCGAGATTGCCGGTCGGTTCGTCCGCCAGGAGGACTGCGGGGTCGGTAATGAGTGCCCTGGCGATTGCTACCCGCTGCATCTCGCCCCCCGAAAGCTGCTCCGGTCGGTGCTCGGTGCGGGCACCCAGCCCCACCTGCTCCAGGAGGGTGACAGCCTTCGACTTTAAACGGGAGAAGGGGGTGCCGTCGAGGAGGAGCGGAAGAGCGACATTTTCAGCTGCGGTCAGGATCGGAAGAAGATTGAAGAACTGGAAGATGAACCCGATCCTTCTGCGCCGTATGAGGGTGAGTTCGTCGTCAGAGATACCGTGGAGAGCTCTGCCGTCGATAAATATCTCTCCCGATGTCGGTTGATCGAGCCCCCCTATGAGGTTCAGTAACGTACTCTTGCCCGAACCGCTCGGACCCATGATAGAAAGAAATTCTCCCCTGTCAATGCCGAGGGAAACGTTTCGTAATGCGTGGATCTCACTGGTGCCCTGTCGGTAAGTTTTGCCTGCATTCTTTATCTCGATCACCGGTTGCCTCCATTGCTCTTTCCGTCAAAAAGAGTATCGTTATCTCCCCCTCTCTTGTCAACTGATTCTGAAAAAAACAGGGTTCTCTTGCGGCGAAACCCCAATTCCGGAGGCTCCCCCCTCCTTTTCCCTGTCAGGGTATGCCAGGGGCGGGGGATCAGGCCGAAGAGTAGCCGGAGTATTGTCAACCTTCTGTTTCTGACAGGTTGACGCTCATCGTGTAAATATGGTAAAACAAGAGCGAAAGGAGCGTAACGGTTTGGAAACTTTTCGCGAAGAAATACGATCTTTGAAGGGGGAGGGGCTTTATCGGCAGATGCGCCTGCTGCAGGGGTGCCAGCGAAGCCGCGTTATTCTGGATGGTCGCGAGGTGCTCCTCCTCTGCTCCAACAATTACCTGGGGCTTGCTGATCATCCGCTCCTCAAGGAGGCAGCCATAAGGGGGATTGCAAAATACGGGGTTTCCAGTGGGGCCTCACGCCTTGTTTCCGGTACCATGGAATTACATGAGGCTCTGGAAAAACGTATTGCCCGGTTCAAAGGGACCGGGGCCGCGCTACTCTTCAACTCCGGATATGCCGCAAACACAGGTATTATCCCGGCTTTGGCCGGTAAGGGAGATGTGATCTTCTGCGACCGCCTGAACCACGCCAGCATCCTGGATGGCTCTCTCCTGTCGCGGGCGAAACTTGTCAGGTTTCCCCATAACGATATGCCTGCCCTCCGGAGGCTTATCACGGTGAACGAGACGGCTGGACGGCGGCTGATTATTACCGAGGGGGTGTTCAGCATGGATGGTGATCTTGCGCGCCTCCCGGAACTTGTTGCCCTGAAGAAAGAATTCGATGCCCTGCTCATGGTCGATGATGCCCATGGCGCCGGCGTCCTCGGAAATGGTGGAAGGGGCGCCATCGAACAGTTCGGCATACTTTCCGGGATAGATATCCAGATGGGTACACTGGGAAAGGCCTTCGGCAGCTTCGGCGCCTATGTTGCGGCTTCGGAGGAGATCGTCGATTACCTGGTAAACCGGGCCAGGAGTTTCATTTTTTCGACTTCACTCCCCCCTTCGGTACTGGCGGCGTCCCTCGCCGCTTTTGATCTGGTCGATTCTTCCGAAGGCGCCTTGTTGCGAGGAAAACTGGCAACAAATGTCTCCTTTTTCCGGTCCGCCCTCCGTTCTGCGGGGTTGGACACCATGGGAAGCGAGACACAGATCGTCCCGGTATTTGTTGGGGAACCGGAACGGGTGATGGATTTCTCCCAGTTTCTCCTCGAGGAAGGTCTCTTTGTCCAGGGGATACGGCCGCCGACCGTTCCAGCCGGTTCCTGCCGGTTGCGCTGCACAATCATGGCAACCCACGACCGGAGAGATCTGGAGCAGGCCATCGATGCCATCACCAGGGGAGCGAAAAAGCTCGGGGTGATCTGAGAGCTTGAGGAGCGAGAAGCAATAATGCCTTTTTTTGAAACACCCTCCGGGGTTACCATCCGTTATGAAACCAGGGGCGCAGGCCCCCCTCTGGTCTTTCTCCATGGCTGGGCCATGTCCGGCCGTGTCTGGCGCTATCAGGCGGAACTCCTTGCCTCTTCGTTTCGAATCATAACCATGGATCTGCGGGGGCACGGTGAATCGTCCTCCACGGTTACCGGAAGAACCATTGAAGACTTTGCCGGAGATTGTGTTGAACTCTTTGACCGGCTGGACCTCCACGATGCCACCCTGACAGGGTGGTCAATGGGAGCGCAGGTCGCGTTGCGGGCTTTTGACCGGATCGGGAAGAGAGTTGCGGCGCTCGTACTCGTGGGGGGGACGCCAATCTTCACCGCTACAGATGATTTTCCCTCCGCCCTCCCCCCTGAAGAGGCCAGGGGGATGGCCATACGTCTCAGGCGGAACTATGCGAAGACGATGAATGACTTTATCGACGGAATGTTCGCCGAAGGAGAGCTTTCAGCTGAAAGTTATCAGCGTATCGTGCGGGAGATCTTCACGGGGGGGCGTCTGCCGGAGCCCGGAGTTGCTCTCAAGGCACTTGATGCACTGGTCTCCTCTGACCTTCGCCCTCTGCTGCCGGAAATTTCCGTACCGGTTCTCCTACTCCATGGAGAGAGGGACACCATCTCCCTCCCCGATGCCTCCCGCTATATGATGGCGCATCTGCCGCACGCTGTTTTGCAGATTATGGAAGGAGCGGGACATGCCCCGTTTCTCTCCCGTCCCGCGGAATTCAATTCACTGATGAGTCTGTTTCTGGAAAAAGTGTATGGGGTTGATTGATAAAAAAAAGGTGATGCGCTCCTTCGGGAGGCAGGCCGGGGAATACGACGGCGGCAGCGGCATTCAGAAGAGGATTGTCATGCGCCTTCTCGAACAGCTCCGAACCGAAGCTGTCACGCCGGTGCGGTTGCTCGATATCGGTGCGGGCACCGGCAACCTTTTGCACCGCTTGCAGGGGATTTATCCCGGCAGCTGCAGGGTCGGGATCGATATTGCACCGGAAATGGGGCGTAAGGCCAGGGAGAAAGCCGGGAGGGAAGAGAATCTGCACTTTATTGCCGCCGATGCCGAACTGCTCCCTTTTGCCGATCGCTTTTTCGATGTTGTTCTCTCCACGTCAACCCTGCAATGGCTCAATTCGCTTGATATCTCCTTTGCCGAGGCCTTCCGGGTGCTGGCGCCGGGGGGGGTGTTCTGCTTCGCCCTTTTCGGGGAAGGGACCCTCCATGAGTTGAAGGATTCGTACCGCCTGGCGCTTGATGCCTCCGGCCGGGGAAATATTGACCGTTCACACCTTTTCTTCTCCGTAAAAGAGGTGGAGAAAGCGTTGGTCAAAGCCGGTTTCGACTCGCCTCTTTCTCATCGCGAAATATTCCTCGAAATGCATGATGATGTCCCGGCGCTTCTCCGCTCCCTGAAAAAGATAGGTGCGGGCAACGCCTCTCCGCTTCCCCCGCAGGGACTTGGCGGGAGGAGGGTGATGCACGAATTGTTCGAGATCTACCGGGACAATTACGGGATCGATACAGTTATTCCTGCGACCTATGAGGTAATTTTCGCTCTGGCAACAAAACCGGACCTGATATAATGCCGTTGACATGATCTCCGGTTGCACATATAAAAGGGGTGATGAGAAATTGATGTTTACCAGGGGTATTTGTGCGACAGATGAATCTGCCGAATATTATCAGCATTACAAGGATCATCCTGGTCCCTTTTATCCTCTTTTCCCTCCTGCGAGGAGAATACGCAACGGCCCTCTTCCTCTTTTTTCTGGCCGGTCTGAGTGATGCGCTTGACGGGTTTATCGCGCGCCGTCTCAACCTCTGTACCAGGCTGGGGGCCATTCTTGATCCCGTTGCCGACAAGTTTCTTGTCATCTCCACGGTAATTGTACTTTTCCATCAGGGCCTTCTTCCCGGATGGCTGACCCTTGCCATCATCTGCCGGGACCTTTTCATCATGAGCGGAGCTGCTGCCTGGTATTGCCGATTCAAGCGAGTCGAAATTGCTCCAAGTTTTGTCGGCAAGCTGAATACGGTTCTGCAGGTTACGATGCTTTTTCTCCTGCTGGCCGAGGCATCAGGGGTGAGGCAGATTGCCTCCTGGTTACCGTTTCTTTTTCTGCTGGTTTTCCTTGCCACCCTGGTATCCGGAATTAATTATCTGGTCGTATGGGGCCTCAAGGCGCGCAGGAGAAATAAAACCGCTGATATGTAAATGATCCTGCCGATTCTCTATTCCATAATTCGGGCATTTTGTTGTACACTCAACCCATGCAGCCAACCATCAGCAGGTGGATACCCTCGACACCGTAACCCCACGATTCGAAGAGGATGTAGAAATTCCTTTGCCATGGAGCTGCGCCATGGCGAGACAGATTTGTACAAGCCTTGATGAAGGATAGGAGGTATCGATGAATCATTTTTTTCCAAGAAATGCGTTAACCGTCCTGGCAACCGCCCTGTTGTTTGCTGCAGTCACCGCCTCTCATGCCGGGGCTGGTTGCGCAACGCAAAACCCGTCTGGGCCGAGGGCGGTTCTGGAATGCATGGCCCTGGAACTGGGCTTTGCAGATGGCAATACGCTCTGGACAAAAAAGCTTTTTCACCCGAATACCCTTGACGCATTTTGCAGCTCAACGCTGGAGAGCCCGAACGTCATCGAGTCGCAACTGTTCGCGGAATCGTGCCAGTTTCAGAAGAAAAGCTATTTTTCGTATGAAAACTTTCTGGATGCGGATGAGGAGCTCCGTTTGAAATTAGGCGCTTCTTACCAGTTTATGCGCACCGGATTATTGAGCGTCAAACTCCAGGAACTGGCAAACTTCCTGGCGACGGCATCACAGGAAACGAGCGGCAACGGCTTGCTGGCAACCCGATACGAGCAGGACGGGCTCTATTTCCGGTACGAAGTCAGGGATCCGCTGCGCAAATGCTGGCAACCCGTTGAAAATCCGAACTATACGTCGAAAAAAGAGCCAGAATACAGAACAGCACTCTCCAGTGAGCTCTGCAATCAGAAATCAACCGCTTCGTTCGTGACCGACTACTACCCGTACTCAACCTATGTCGTTGCTGTACAAGAGGGGACCGGGCTCATCAATACGCAATTCGTATCTGACAGTGACTGTCAATATTCGTTGAAGACACCAATTGCAACGTTCAGCTGCTGGGACAACACGACACAAAGTTCGAAACGGCCAACCATCATCGGTGGCGCCTACCCGGCGCCAACCGGTTATGCCTGGCAGTTCATGAACAAAATTATCGAACCTGGGTACTGGATCGGAATGGGCAACCTGCAGTTGACCGGTGTGGCGGTGACGCAGTTCTTCGGCTGGTACTATCAGAATATGGTTACCCCGAAACAAGACGATGCGAGCATGCAGGCATTTGTCAAAGAGTATCTGAAAAACGGTAAACGGGCCTGGACTGGCGGGCTGTGGTACTGGAACTTCAGAAGCAACGGGATGAATGGGGATGGCTCTTCCAAACCTACCCTGCATGAAACGCTGACAAACAGCAAAGATGCATGCCACGACATCGGCATAACCACCGTACTGGTGAATGGTACGCAATGCAACGACACCCCTGGCAGGACAGCCTATTACAATTACTATAAATCAAACGTATTCAAGTTGACCGACGTTGCTAAGAAGTTCACCTATGGCACGACAACCTCGACAACCTCGACAAGCATGATCTGCAGCGAAGCAATTCTGAATTATTGCACAAAATAAAGGAGACCTCATGAAACATTGGGAAATTCTGGCAGTAACCCTGATAGTGGCCGTTTCAGCCTCTGTATTCGGCTGCAACAGCAATAATTCATCCACGCTACCGATCGATAGAGGAGTTTGGTCAAGCGTCAGCCTGACAGATGAGGATATCTCCTTCGGAAGCTATATTGCGGGCAACGTTGCAAATAAGGTGGCGATAGCAGGCCTTGGCAGCGCCTTGAAGCCGACGGTGTTTGTCTGCAGCCAGACCATCAGCGACTGCACGGAGGTAACCACGGGGCTTGGCGCCGATCTGGTTTCCGTCAGTGCGTTGGAGTACGATACGGGCGGCAATCTGTACGGCAGTTTCAACATCAGTACGGCCGGATCTTATGGAGAATATTCCAGCACACTGGTTAAAAAACTGGCTGCCGGGGCTGACACCTGGCTGGATTATCAATCGTTTGGCGGATTAGGGCTGTCGCTTGATGTTTCCGGCATCGGCATTTTAACCTCTTCCAGTTTTTCGGTATTAGGCACAAAGTTCGCCGCTCGGGGGGCGGCAGACCTGTTCACCCCTGAGGGCTTCAGGTTATATGGATCGTCCAATTTTGAATCTTCAGCCCTGAATGCAATCACCACCGACGGCAAAGGGACTATCTATGCAGCCGGACCGGAATACAAGACGCAGGCGCAACTTGCCGTCGAGCAGGCGTTTTCCAAGGTATGGATCTGGAACCCTAATGCCGCCGACAAGACAAAACAGTTCTCGCAGATCAACATGCCGGCAAACCTTCTGGAAATCAGCGACATGGTTACCAACGGCAACGGCACGGTTTATATTTCAGGGGTGGACAGCAGCAACAGAGGGCGTGTTTGGGCATATGCCAATGGCGTGCTGACCGATACGGGCATTGCCGCCAACAGGGTGACCGCGCTTTTTCATGCGCCAGGCGGCTACCTGGTTGCCGGCGGCGTAGACAATGTCAATTATAACGGCCAAGTCTGGCATTACAAACCGGACAGATCGCAATGGATAAGCCTGAACCTGAAAAATGCCGGCAAGATCGTCAATGTTTCTGTCAATTCGCAGTCAAATACGATTTATGCGATCGGCACAGACACCCAGAACAATCCAACCGCCTGGTATTACAAATAGAGGGAGACCATGAAAAATATCATACTTCTCATAATTTCAGTTTCTGCCTGCTTTGCCGCAACCTGTTTCGGAGCGACCTGTTCCGAAAAGAACCCGGCGGGGCCACGGGCGGTTATCGACTGTCTGGCGAATGCCAATGGCATGACCCCGAGCGATTTCTGGAACAAGAAACTGTTCGATTCAAGCGCGCAGGACAAGTATTGCAGCGATTCATTATCCGGCATACCAGCCGTGCAAAAAGCGCAGCGCGAGATGTTCACCATTGGCTGCGCCAAACAGAAAGGAACCTATTTCTCCTATGAAAACTTCGTAGCGGCAGATGAAACCCTGAAACAGAAGCTTTCCGACACATACCAGTTCATGCGTCAGGGAACCTATGAAGTGAAGCTGCAGGAGCTGGCAAACATGCTGGCAACCGCTGCTTTGGAAACCACCGGGGCTCAATGGCCGAATCCCTACAAAACTGACGGTTTTTATTATCGTTATGAAAACGGGCCGCTGCAGTCTGCTGAT
>CAIWTU010000037.1 GCA_903915655.1 uncultured Geobacter sp. | reverse complement strand
TACTGATTTGATAGTTTCTCGTAAAAACCATCTTACTCGGCAATAGAAGGCAATGCCCTTATTTTTTAAACAGCTTTAACCACTGATTCTGCCGGAGAGGCGAATATGTGTTGAATTATGTCAGCTTCCCAAGCTGAAGGTCGCGGGTTCGAGTCCCGTTTCCCGCTCCAATAAATTCAAGGGGTTAGACGACCAGTCTAACCCCTTTTTTCTTGCTGTGACGGGCCTTGCATCCGTTTTTGCATCCGTTTGTCTTTGAAAAACTATGAAGCTCACTGAAGCGTTTTGAAAGCGGATGCAACAACTGCATGTTATTGGGGCCGCTGAATTACCTGATTCTATTGATGTTGTGGTTGGTTCTTGCCGATTGATTTGCTGTTGCTAGGGAAGAAGGTGATCGACATCAGAAAAGAAAATGATTGGATAGGAACTGTTAATCCGAAACCTGCATCCGGAGTTGTGGGCAGGAGGGATGGAGTTATTTAACTTTTCCGCACAAGGTTATGACCTCCAGTATCCGTTTTTGCATCCGCTTGCCACGTAACATGTCGAAAATACAATCAAAAAATGCGTTTGATTAAAGTTGCCCAGCGCTGCAATATTTTCGGAATGATAACGTATTGAAAAAAATCACTTATACATTCAACTGTTGCAGAAAAACAGGTGCGCTGCATCGGCACATTCCTGCGCACTCAAGCCAAGCCTCTTGGCAAGACCTTTCCACTCTCCCACCACTTTGCATACATCACTGACGATCTCCTTCGCACGCCCCATTTCCAGACGGTAATAATACGCAGTTGAAAGCACGATATCCATGTCCGGTTGATGGTTATAGAGATCCAAGGACAGGGCATGCTCTTCTTTCCTGAACGAAGGATTCATGTCGAAGGCAGGCGCCAGACGCCAGCCGGCAGGTGTTCGTATGAAACCATGATTGCGCAGATGGTCGTCACGGTTAGCGGTGGCAACATTGAACACTACCCTGGTGAATAGTTCTTCAAGGTCGCGAGCGATGTGATCCTCCTCGCCCCAGGTTGCGATGAACTCGGCTAGCTCCAGGTAACTTGCGTCCTCGGTGTCCAGATGACCGGTCATAGTCATTGCCGATGCAAAAAAACGCCGCTGGCTGCCGATCCGGTCAAACCTTTTTACGAGAAAAGTATGATATCCAGGACCAATTTGCATGAGACGAGCATCGGGGACTGTGATTCCGCATGCCCGGGCCATATCCTGAAGAAGCATCTCCCAAAGAGCAACATCGTAGTCGTCATCAGCTGAAGGAAATTTGGCAATCCAGAGGTTGCCGTCTTCATCGAGCAGATTGGCCTTGGGCCGGGCACCGCCAAGCGACGAACCGGGTGCAACCAGCACCTTCAGCCATTCCTTGATCTTGTCGAGATCGTCCTGCTTTTTCCTGGTCAACTCAAAGGCCACTGCCTGCAACTCGGCAATCCTGGCAACCGGTGGAGCTGATCGCGCTTCATCTGCCAGGAAGATCTGTTCATCAGGCCGGCTGAAACGAAGAGCCCCCATGCGGGTGCAGTCCTGGACTCCAAGCAGGAACTCCCACGGCCCCAAGGTCCTCGGCGTGCGACCTTCCTCTCTGGCCTCGACGGCTTCACGACGTTTCATCAAGATCTGTCCCCAACGGTCGGGGCATGAATCCATGAACACGCCGAAATTGGAATTTCCTGGGAAAAATTCACCGGCAGTCAGATCTAGCTCCGGATCGAGGGGGAACGCGTGTGCGTGCTGGAGCCATTTTGGATCATAGGCAAAACGCACGCTGCCGCGATCTCCCCGTGACAGTGTACCGATCTGCTGCAGTGAACCGAAGGCTGGATCGTCGAGCCAGACCCATATCTGCTCCCCTTTTGCTTTAGCCATGGGGAGTACCTGTCGGTGGTTTTTTCTTTGGTGCTCTCTTCCGTTGGGGAAGTAACTCATCCTGCAGACGGCGCCCCAGAACATCCTCCTTGGCGATCAGGGACAGATCTTCCACCAGACCGAGGACGCGCAAAACCTGGACGTACATCCCCATGGCAACGGAAGGGTCACCGTTCTCAACCTTGTAGAGGGTCGGGCGAGAGATGTCGGCCCTGGCGCAGACTGTCTCCATGGAAAAGCGTCGGCGAAGCCGCGCATCCTTGAGTCGCTGTCCCAGGGCCTCAAGTTCCTTCGCCGAGGAAGGATAGATGGTAACGGTTCTTTTTTTCATAACGGTAATCATTATTTGCATGGCAGCCGCATTTTGTCAAACATAATTATCATTATGCCACTTGATGCGGAATCTAATCCAGGATGCTGTCCAATTAATGTTTACAGAATTCTTGAGAATTAAGGTGCTTAGCAAAACCCATTTCTTTTTTACAGGTTACCTCAATTCTTCAAATCAACATTCCACGTCGCTGCATCCATCCATCATAATAAGCTTCTTAAACCCCATCTCCCTGAGACCCTTGACTATTTAATCCTGTTTAAACCGGCATTTTGTGGTTGATGTGAAGAGCCTGCGGACGAGCTTAAAATTTGAAATTAAGGAAATAACTATTCCTATGCGATGTATAGCCCATAATATCGGGTAAATTAAACACATTTATACCTTATGACAATGTTTCAATTTCTCCTGTCTGAATTAATACTAACGATGGGAGAATGCATGAAAAACACGAAAGAATTGCTTGGGGCACGAATCAAAGAAATACGCAAGGCTCGCGGTTTGACTCAAGAGCAGCTTGCCGAGATGGTTGATATCGAACAGAAGCATGTCAGCCGGATTGAATCAGGAAAGAACTACCCCACCATCGACCGGCTTGAAAAAATAGCCGCGGCGCTGAATGTCCCATTGATAAGCTTTTTCGACTTCCTGCACTTGGAAAATGATGATGAACGTGTCGTGAACATAGAAGAGATGATAAAGGAACTGGACGAGGATTCCCGGAAAATTGCGTATAAGATGATTAAAGCCATTATCAATACATTGAAAGGGGTCTAAAGCTGGGAATTGAATAACGATGAAGCTCCTGAACAAAAAAAGTCCGCACCGGACGCCTTTTTCATTCCGGTATTACTATCAATAGGTCATGCCCACTGAGACGGACAGGGGGGATAGGCCCAAAAAAGCACAAATAATATTTTCCTCCTCCTGCCAGTTTTCATAGCAAAACAATCATACTGTTAGCAAGGCGGGGCATTCTCGCCTCTAATTCCAGAGTACTTTCACATTCTGCAGTACCAAACTTCCAACACAAAAAACTATTCTGCTGTAAAAAATATTGTTCAAAAAAAGATAGATAATTCAACACGTTATGACATTGTAATTTGATGATTAATTAAATCTAACTGCGCACCCTCATAATTATCCTAACAGGAGAAAGCAAACTGAACGGGGGTGAGGCGATGAGTGGCCTGATGAGGCAGCGTGATCTGATGGAATTCATGAAGATATCTCGGTCAACACTCTGGAGGATGATGCGACATAAGGATTTCCCGAAGCCCGTGGTACTGATGGGCCTGAAACGATGGCGTACTGAGGATCTTGAATCGTGGCTCAGAGCAAGACAGGAGAACGCTGCTACCGCTGGTTCGATAGTAGGCTAAGAAAACTGTTTTGAGGTCAAAGGTATCGAGAGAGGTTTGGGTTGCGAGATTTACCTGATGATAGCCCGAAGAAAGATTCCCAGCGTCTTGATACCGGTACAGCGCCATTTTCAGAAACGTTCGAGGACCTCCTTGCCAACCTCGCGGCAAGACCAAAGTACCTTCCGGAGTGGCCGGAAGGACAGCGGGCCATGCCGAATGAGATACTCCGGTCCGCTCTTTTCAACTGTCGCAACCGCAATCAGTCCCGACAGTTCATGAAGGATGTGGAAATTGCCGTGATCGGCGACGGCCAGGTCTTTTACCGCGGTGAAGAGTTGCGCCAGGACGACGAACTGGTGTGGCTACATCTCGTTCACCTGATAAAGAAGCTTCCACTTGGAGAATGCGTGGAATTCACTCCGTACTCCTTTGTCCGGGCACTAAACTGGCCGGTTATCCGCTCGCGCAGCTTGAAGGCATGATAGTTGGTGATAACGATCTTTGCCCGATCAAGATCATCCAGCATGTCGATGGGTACAATTGCAAAATCCGGAGTAAACTGGACACCGATTCCGATTTGAACTGGACACCGATTCCGGAAAAGGTTGGACAGTCATTCCGGTTTTGACTGGACACTGATTCCGGTTTTAACTGGACACTTTTTCGGGATTTCCGGAATGG
>CAIWTU010000036.1 GCA_903915655.1 uncultured Geobacter sp. | reverse complement strand
CCATTCCGGAAATCCCGAAAAAGTGTCCAGTTAAAACCGGAATCAGTGTCCAGTCAAAACCGGAATGACTGTCCAACCTTTTCCGGAATCGGTGTCCAGTTCAAATCGGAATCGGTGTCCAGTTTACTCCGGATTTTGCAAGCTGGCCTTCTTCAGGGTTCCCAAGGGGCAAAACCCAAGGGTTCAAGGGGGTAGAGGCTACGAAGAGAACCCTACCCCACAAGCAAAACACCCTGCAGGTGGCTGAGGGGACGAACACCCGGCCCCGTAAGCAGTCGATCACCCAAACCAGATGCCTTACAAGCCGCCAACACTCCCTCCTCCGGATTATTCCACACGAGAACAATCAATTCCCCGAGGTTGAAGGTGGTGGTGCCAACGAGCTTGCCGTCAAAGAGGTCAAGCAGTAGATCGACCTGTCAACCAGCAATAATCAGAAAGTGCTGCTGCATGAACTGGTAGAGCGCTTTGCTCGTAGGCCCTATGGCTGGGGGGTCAGGGCGAAGTAAAATAATATACCTGTAGAAAATATTTTATGATATACTTTCTTCAGAAAGCATTCCAGAAGGGAGATGGTTGATATGCCACGCCCTGCACCACTGCAATCAGCAAAAAATAAACAGCAGGTATTAACCAAAGCAGTTGTCAATACCGCTACCTATCTTGATTTACCAAAGAACAAGCTTGCTCACATTCTTGGAGTCAGCTCCGCCACGGTTACACGTCTCTATACCGATGCATACCAGCTTTCACCCGATAAAAAAGAATGGGACTTTGCCGTTCTCCTCGTCAGGTTGTACCGTTCTCTGGATTCCATCGTCGGCGGTGCAGCTGACGACGCCAGAAAATGGCTCTCCAGTGAAAACAAAGCATTTGCAGGTAAAAAACCGGCTGAACTGATTGAATCGACGGAGGGGCTAGTACGTGTCGTTACCTACCTGGACGCCTGCCGAGCTGTCGTCTAAAGCACAAGAAATTTCCTTAAAGGTCTGCCGTATGGTGGAGGCTCAGCACCTGGTATCCACATCAAAAATTGTGGATACTCGTGCAGAGCAGGAACTGCTGGAGGATATTCTTGAGGAACGGAAGCCACCAATTCCTAAAGAGGCTGCCTCCCTGCACTATCTGCTTTTCAGCCCATTTCGCTATGAAACCCGCCAACCTTCCGGTTCAAGGTTTCGGGCTGTTTATGACCCCGGAGTGTTCTATGCTGCCGAGACAGTTCGGACTGCCGCAGCCGAAGTTGGCTATTGGAGATGGCGTTTTCTTCAGGACTCTGACGGACTGGAACGACTTCAACCATGTTCATTTACCGCCTTCACGGTACCAATCAAGACAGACTGCATAGACTTGCGGGAACCACCCTACAACAGTAATGTTTCACTATGGCTGCACCCAAACGACTATTTGGCTACTCAAGCGTTCGGGCGCATTGCACGTGATGCCAGCATTGGCGCAATCCTTTATCAATCGGTTCGAGAACCGGGACAGCATTTCTGCGTGGCTGTATTAACTCCGCTGGCATTTGCCGCCAAGAAGCCTGACAACGCTACTCAAACATGGTCACTTACCATATCAACAGAAGAGGCGATATGGATCTGGCAAGGTGGGGAGTCATTTTCATTCAGAACAGGTTTTTGGGGAGAAAGGCAACGGCTTTAACGCAAAGGTGCAAAGACGCAAAGGCGCAAGGAAAGGCAAAAAAAAGGGTTAAAAGCAAAAGACTTTTTGATTTAGGTTCAAGTTTTACCCAATAGATTATCGTTTTTGATTTTCTATTGTAGATTCAGATTTTAACCCTAAGATTTTGATTTTCCCTTGCGTCTTTGCACCTTGGCCTCTTTGCATTAAAGAATTTAAAAGAGAGTTATTGGACCCCTCAAATCCCATGAAACTACCTGAAAAACCCGGCACTCCCTTCGAACGACTCTCCGGTTCTGTTGAGCGCGTCACCCTCCACAGCGAGGAGTCCGGTTTCTGCGTTCTGCGTTCTAAAGTCAAGGGAGATGATTTCGGACTACGCATTGCCACCTCCCAGAAGTAACACTCTCTGGGGAGGTATTATAACATTTATCATCTATTGATGGCAACTTGGCATTACAAGGAGTTAACGATGAAGAAACAATTTTTGGGCTTGCTATTGATAAGCTTATCTCTGATGTTGTTATCCTGCGCCGCCGATTCTCCTCCTTCACCGGTCACAGGATGGGTCATCGGCGAGACGAACGATGAAGCACATGTTCCGACGGTAAAGATTCTAAAAACCGGCAACGGCGGTGCATCCTGGACCCTGCAAACGCTGCCTGCCGAGAGCGTCGGATTCAATGGAAACGACATCAGCGCCGTAAACAGTCTGGTGGCATGGGCAGCTGTGGGTGATCAGTACCTTCTGAACGGCGGCATTCTTCATACGACCGACGGAGGCAGATCCTGGAGGTGGCAGACGCTGCCCGACGGTTTGGGCACCAATCACAGGCACATCAAGAGCATCAAGGGAGTGAGTCCCACGGAGGCCTGGGCTGCCACTATTGTTGGTGACGTGCTGCATACCACGGACGGAGGAAACTCCTGGGCTATCGTCGCCGTGAAAGACACCAACGGCAACATCATTCCGATGAAACAAGTGAATCGGATGGATGTGACGGGTCAGGATATCTGGATCGCCGATTCCCAAGACGGTAACCTCAGCGTGATCCACTCTGCTGACGGAGGAAGAACCTGGCGGCAGGAACTGTTGCCGGATGTTGTCGCAAGCGGCGGAGTTATATCCATATCGGCGTTAGGTCCAACTGTTGCCTGGGCTGCGATGCATAACGAAGGCTATCTCTGGGGCACCAGCGACGGCGGAACTTCCTGGAGTAAAAGCAAGAACCACATTACCATGGGGACGGATTTCGATGATATGTGCGTCTCCAGCGCAAATGTGGTCTGGGTCGCCGAGAACGGAGGTGTTGGTGGTACGGCCGCGCGCATCACCGTAACCAATGGGAGCTTCGAGACCAATTCCTATAAAAATTTAAACTACAACCTGGAGGGGATTTCCGCCATGAGCGACAACCAAACGGCGTGGCTGGTCGGTATGAAATCCAATCGCGCCGCTGCTGCACTTCCTCTTGGTGCGATCTATTTCACCAATGACGGTGGAGTGACTTGGCAACCGCAAAATCTGCCGGACAACGCACAGGATGTGACTTTGTGGAAAGTTTCGTTTGTGGGAGCAAGACGTTAACGATCGGCAAGATCATCATTCGGCCCGGACCCGGTTTGTGTCTATGACCGCCGGTGAGGCTTCTCGGAAGCTGCCGATCAGGGGGGCAGGGTGGACCGGAGGCCGGTGAGCGTAAGATTAAAATATTCAATAACAGTTTAATCGGCCAGGGGGCTCTTAATCGCTTGTCAATTATCCAAGGGGCTTGTTAGTCTATATTTCATCTCTGTATCCCTTCTTATAGAAAATCAGTTGTAAGAGGACAAAAGCAAGACCCCGGAACATATCCGCATCGACGCGTGGAACGATCTGGAAAAGCCGCTGCTGGAGCAGTTGGCCGGTTTGCAGTGGGAGATACTGGACCTGGACAAGACCCGGACGCCGCAGCAGAGCTTCCGGGAGAATTTTGCCTAAGTGGTCATGCTGCCGGTTTTGCGGGAACAGCTCGAGGGGATCGACCAGATGCTCCGTTACGGGGAGCAGTGTTGCGCCAAACGGTGTCATGCCCCTTCTTGGGGAAACCGGTGTCGTCAAGAACCAGGATACCCATCGGGTCTGATCTGGATGAGAGCATACGGCTACGGTATTCTGCGGCAACGCCCTCCTCATCCCATTTGACGTCGCTAAGTAAGCGTTGCATGCTGCGTTCAGATGCATTAACCTTCTCAGACATCGGCTCTACTGACTTACGTTCACCATCCATGAGAAGCCCGGTTACGTAGCATTCAGCCAGTTCGCGGCTTTCAGAACGATGGAAATAACCATAGAACGGTTCCATCTACTCATCGATGCCAGGACAAATGATCTCTATAGTCATGTACAAAAAACAACATATCTACTGATTTATATCAATATATATGTCGGAGTAGGATTAAGTGATTGTACCACAAAAGTAAACGGCACTTGAATCCACCCCAAAGGACGGGGTTTTATAAGCTTCAATAAAAAAACCCGCAACAGATGGGTCACGGGTTCAATCATCCGGCCATTTGACAACCCGGCTCTCCTTTGGGGGAGCCGTGCCTTTCCGTTCCCCGATTGCTTGGACTCCCTCTCGGAGGACAATACCGATAGACTCTCCTGAATTGTGCTATCAGAAGCCCCCTCGAAGACGATGAAGCTACGATCAGTCGAGGTCGAAACGGTCAAGGTTCATTACTTTTTTCCACACCTCTATAAAGTCGTTCAGGAACTTCTCCTGGGAGTCCTCACATCCGTAAACTTCCGCCAGGGCCCGAAGCTGGGAATTCGAACCGAAGATGAGGTCGACACGGGTGCCGGTCCACCTGAGTTCACCAGTTGTGCGGTCACGCCCCTCGAACAGGTTGTCATCACCAGGGGCCTTCTTCCATGTGGTGCGCATGTCGAGCAGATTGACGAAGAAGTCATTGGTGAGGGTCTCTGGACGCTTGGTGAAGACGCCGTGTCGGGTCTGTCCGAAGTTGGCGTTCAGGACGCGCATACCGCCAACCAGAACCGTCATTTCAGGGGCAGTCAGCGTCAGCAATTGCGCCCGATCAACCAGCAGCTCCTCTGCCGATACGGTGTAGCTGGTTTTGAGGTAATTACGGAACCCGTCTGCAGTCGGCTCGAGTACGGCGAACGACTTAACGTCGGTTTGTTCTTGCAGGGCATCCGTGCGTCCCGGAGTGAAGGGTACGGACACAGCGTAGCCGGCATTCTTGGCTGCTTGCTCGACAGCTGCGCATCCGCCAAGAACAATCAAGTCAGCGAGCGAAACCATCCTCCCGCCTGACTGCGAGTTGTTGAAATCCTTTTGAATTCCCTCAACTGTCTGCAGCACGGTCTTCAGTTGGGCCGGTTGGTTTACCTCCCAATCCTTCTGCGGCATGAGACGGATGCGCGCGCCGTTCGCACCGCCGCGCTTGTCGGAGCCGCGGAACGTGGATGCCGACGCCCAGGCCGTTGATACCAGTTGGGAGATAGACAGCCCCGAAGCAAGGATCTTGCCCTTGAGGGCGGCAATCTCCTCCCCGTCAATCAATGTATGAGCGACCGGGGGAACTGGGTCTTGCCACAGGAGATCTTCATCAGGCACTTCCGCACCGAGATAGCACGACCTCGGCCCCATGTCGCGGTGCGTCAACTTGAACCACGCCCTGGCAAAGGCATCAGCGAATTCCCCGGGGTTCTGCTGGTAGCGCCGCGCGATCGGCCCATAGATCGGGTCAAAGCGCAACGAGAGGTCTGCCGTGGTCATCATCGGCCGGTGCTTCTTCGACGGGTCGTGCGCATCAATCACCATATCCTCGTCGTTCACCTTTCGCGCCAGCCACTGATGAGCGCCGGCGGGGCTCTTAACCAGCTCCCACTCGTATTTGAACATCACGTTCAGATATCCCATGTCCCATTTGATTGGGTTCGCTTTCCAGGCGCCCTCGATGCCGCTGCTGATCGCGTCGCCCCCTTTGCCGCTCCCAAAGCTGCTGCGCCAGCCTAGCCCCTGCTCCTCGATACCGGCGGCTTCCGGCTCAGGCCCCACATGCAACGCATCGCCCGCGCCATGGCACTTGCCGAAGGTGTGCCCGCCGGCGATGAGCGCGACGGTCTCTTCATCATTCATCGCCATGCGCGCGAAAGTCTCTCGAACATCACGGCCGGAGGCGACCGGATCCGGGTTGCCGTTCGGACCTTCAGGGTTCACGTAGATCAGGCCCATCTGCACGGCGGCAAGTGGAGTTTCGAGTTTCCGGTCACCGGAGTAGCGCTTGTCTCCAAGCCAGGTCTTTTCAGTTCCCCAATAAATGTCCTCTTCGGGCTCCCAGATATCTTCGCGCCCGCCGCCGAAGCCGAAGGTCTTAAACCCCATTGACTCCAGAGCGCAGTTGCCGGCGAGGATCATCAGATCGGCCCAGGAGATTTTCCTGCCGTATTTCTG
>CAIWTU010000035.1 GCA_903915655.1 uncultured Geobacter sp. | reverse complement strand
GTCGGCAAGACCAAGGTCCAGGCCGTGAAGGCTGTTCGCAATGAGGAACTCTACAAGCAGGTCGCCGCCAGCTTCGCTGAGAAGCTTTTCGCCGCCCTGACCATGAAGGTGAAGATCGAGAGCTACAAGACCATCGATCTCCTCAAGAAGGAAGCCGTGGCCCAGTTCTGCGCCGAGAAGCCCGAGCTGAAGAAGGACCTGGTGGCCTGCTTCGACGAGCTGAAGGAGACCCTCTTCCGCAATGCCATCCTCAAGCAGGGTGTTCGCCTGGATGGCCGCAAGTTCGACCAGATCCGCCCCCTGAACATCGAGATCGGCGTCCTGCCCGCAGCCCACGGCAGCTGCCTCTTCACCCGCGGTGAGACACAGGCCCTGGTCACGGCCACACTCGGCACCATCCAGAACACGCAGATCATCGACGGTTTGGAAGAGGAGTACAAGAAGAAGTTCTACCTCCACTACAACTTCCCTGGCTACAGCGTGGGCGAGTGCAAGCCCAACCGCGGGCCCGGCCGCCGCGAGATCGGTCACGGCATGCTGGCGGAGCGCTCCATCTTCGCCGTGTTCCCCAAGCCCGAAGAGAACCCCTACACGGTGCGCGTTGTCTCCGACATCACCGAGAGCAACGGTTCGTCCTCCATGGCCACCATCTGCGGCGGCACCCTCGCCCTCATGGACGCCGGCATTAAGCTCCAGTCCCCGGTGGCGGGCGTGGCTATGGGCCTCGTAAGCGACGGTGACAAGTTCGTCGTTCTGTCCGACATCGCCGGCCAGGAAGACCACTACGGCGACATGGACTTCAAGGTTGCCGGCACCGAGAAGGGTATCACCGCCCTCCAGATGGACATCAAGATCGGCGGCATCACCACCGAGATCCTCACCAAGGCTCTCGACCAGGCCAAGGCCGGCCGTCTCCACCTGCTGGACCTCATGGGTCAGGTGCTCGCCGCTCCCCGCACTGAGTTCGCCAGCAATGCCCCCCAGATGCACAGCATCCAGCTCCCCAAGGAGAAGATCCGCGACGTCATCGGCAAGGGTGGCGCCACCATCCGCAACATCATCGAGGTGAGTGGCTGCGAGGTGAACATCGACGATGACGGCCTTTGCCAAGTCGCCGGCCCCACCCAGGAAAAGCTGCAGGTGGCCCTCAAAATGATCGGCGACCTCATCCAGACTGCCGAAGTAGGCAAGACCTACCTCGGCCGCGTGGCCAAGGTAGTCGAGTTCGGCGCCTTCGTGACGATCCTCCCCGGCCTTGACGGCCTGCTTCACGTCAGCGAGCTGGCCCACCACCGCGTCGCCAACCCCGCCGACGAAGTGAGCGAAGGCCAGGAAGTCATGGTCAAGTGCATCGGCATCGACGAGAAGAGCGGCAAGATCAAGCTCAGCCGCAAGGCCCTCATCCCCAAGCCTGAGGGTGCGGATGCCGAGCCTGAGGGCGAGGCTCCCAACCGCGATGACCGGCCCCGCCGGCCCCGTCCACCACGTAGGGCCTGAGGTAATTTTGACTTAAGTATCGTACCACCCAAAATCCATCTTTAGCATTGGGGCATTTTTCAGGATTTGCAGCCTCCGATGCACTAGTGAAGGAGGCCGTAAAGAATTCGCCAAATAATGCGAACTCTATACCGCCTCCTTCACCTTATTAGTGCAAAAGCAAAGGGCAACTCAAACCAGTCAACACAGCTCTATAATTATAATTGGACGATTTATTTATCTCATCGGATTACATTAAAATCTTGATGAAACATGAGCAGTTTGTTCGACCTCAAACATTAATAAGGATATAAACAATAAACAAACCAGAAGGCGATTCCGCCTTGAACATCCTGTTGTGTTCGCTTTAAATTTTTGGCACTATAAAAAGTCCCAAGGTCGGCCGGAACCATAATTATAACCTTGCAGGGTGTCTGGAACTCGATTCCTGAAATTATAATGAACCACCCTCCTCTTCATAGAAAGAAAAGAGTGAAATTGGATAAATTGTTCACCATCTGATTTTTTGCAGCTTCGATACCGAAATCGGACAAACTAGTGCAATCAATCTCGGGTCTGTTCCGCAAAAAAAATCTTACCTAATTATACTTTCGCATAGAAGGAAACAATACGGTGAAGATCAAACCAGGCCAATTCGGATCCGGGCAGTCTAATTAAAAATAATTTTAAGGCTAGTATGACAACTATTAATCATGCTGATTATATAGTATATCTTGGTAGCTACCTAGATGCCCAAATCATCGCTGAAAGACAACTACCGGGAAACAACCCGGCTGGTTCAAACAGGCAAAGACGAATTGCAGAGGCGATTCACACTGCCGGGAAGCGAGTTCTCATAATCTCTCAGGCAATCGCAATCAAAATCCCCTGGAGGGGGTGGAAATGGCATCCTGCAGAAATAAGGAGAGCTGGGAAAGTTCCAGTGATTTTCACCCCAGCGCTAGGGATACCCATTTTAGGTTATTTTCTAGAGGGGGTTTTTATAATTAGGACTCTCATACAATTAGCGAAAATCAGGCAGTTTAAGATAGTGATTTTATATGATTTTCCACCTTCTTATATACTGGCTTCAATTTACCTGCGTCTGAAAAAAATAAAGATAATTCACAACGTCGAAGATATCTCTGCACCATCCATTTCTGATTGGCACGTAGGTTCGGAAAACAATCCTCTAAAACAAATTGTTGCCTGGGTTAGCATGCTTGCAATAAGTTCGTTTTCAAATGCCATATTGATACCAACTCGAAGATTTTTGCAATTTTTGCCTTCAAAAAAACCCTATCTTGTCGTTACAGGCTGCGCGGGATTACAAGATTTAAAATTCGGGAATTGCAGAAAAATACCCCCAGTCAATTTGCTGTTGTCTGGTGCGCTCGATGATGAGCACGGAATTAGTATTACACTTGAAGCTATTACCATTTTATATAATCATTTTTCGATGTCGAACACCTTCCATTTAAATATATGTGGGGGCGGTAGGAAACAAAATATTATCCAGGATTACATATTAAAACATCCTGCATTTCCTATCACATTTCACGGATTTGTCTCATCATATGAATACAGGGTGTTACTTTCCGATTCAGATATTTGCCTAGCCTTACAGCATCCACAGGGCCGACACAGTGAACTCTTAACTCCATCAAAAGCTTACGAATTAATTGCGGCAGGGAAAGTTGTAATTAGCACGGATGTTGGAGATTTAAAGGACCTTCCGCCCCATGTTGTTACTATTTTACGGAATTGGGATTCACATGACTTAGCATCCATTCTTCGAGATTTTATTGATAATCCGCTTTATATTCTGAATCAAGGCAAGGTTGCCAAGGATTTTGCAAATCAACATTTTTCGTACAAATCTGTTGGGCTAAAAATCACGAACTGGATTCATTCAATAAACTGATTCTTTATCCTTCATTAAAAGGAGCACCTATTAATGAGTATAACCTTATCGTTGTTTAATTTATTTATTGCTCCCCTACCTCAGCGTGGTTTTTTTACTTTTCGATCTAAAATTCTTCGATTTGCGGGCTTAAAACTTGGGAGAAACGTTAAGGTAGCCTCGGGTGTTAAATTTTTCGATCAATACATCTCAATTGGGGATAATGCCTGGATAGGACCTGAAGTGATGATTCATAGTTGCAAATTAGGACCTATAATAATTGGCGATTCAGTAGACATTGCTCCTCGTGTATTATTGGTTTCAGGCACTCACCGCTTTGGACATTCAACGCGTCGGGCTGGCGATGAACATGGAGCTGAAATCAGGATCGGATCTGGATCATGGGTTGGAGCCAATGTTACGATTATTTCTGGGGCAAAAATTGGCATTGGTTCCATTATTGCCGCAGGGTCGGTTGTTATTGCTGGTGATTACCCAGATAACGCTGTTCTGGCTGGGGCACCGGCTCAGATTAAAAAAACATTATCGCCATTACTTCACGACTTAAACATAGCAGATCCATTTGAGTAATAGAAACAATTGAAAATTCCTAATATATGCGCAGCATTACAAAACGAGAATATTTTTAGTGCTTCGTAATCCTTACATCATAAACAATAACATTCAGATCCCTAGACACACTTATAATTTTCTGTAAATTTCATTTTTCCCGCCTGACAACAACCAAACAAGGAGTCATATTTGGATAATCGTTGGATAGGTTATTTACCAACACCCATTAAAAAAAGATTAGAAGGACGCATAAACCTGCAAGTAATTATAGCGAATATGGGTTGGCTCTTTTTTGATCGAATTTTACGTATGGGATTAGGTCTATTTGTTGGTGTATGGGTTGCAAGGTATTTGGGTCCAGAACAGTTCGGTTCATTGAATTTCGCAATCGCCTATGTAGCGATTTTTGGCGCATTATCTACGTTAGGTCTAGATGGTATCGTCGTGAAATATGTTGTGCGTGAACCCGAATTAAAATTCGAAATACTATCTTCAGCCTTCCTCCTTAGACTTCTAAGTGGTACATTGGCTTTCATAGGTGCATCAACTTTAATTTTTTTCTTACGGCCCCTAGATTTTCAATTTCAATTAATGATTGCTATAATTGCATTCGGAATGATAATTCAATCCTTCGATATCATTGATTTGTATTTTCAAGCCTTGGTAAAATCAAAATATACCGTGATTGCTAAAAATGGAGCGTTTGTTGTTTCCGCACTATACCGGGTAATCCTTATTTTGTATAAAGCTCCGTTACTGGCATTCGCCATTGCTTCACTAATTGAAATCGTGGTTGGTTCTGCTGGGCTTATTGTTTTTTACGTGAGAAGGCACGAAATCATTCAATGGCGGCCAAAGGTTATAACAATTAAAACTTTATTAGCTGAGAGCTGGCCGGCAATTTTGTCAGGCCTTGCTATTATGATTTATATGCGCATCGATCAAGTCATGTTAGCGTCAATGCGTGACAATCGAGAAGTTGGGCTTTACTCAGTGGCATTAAGATTTTCTGAAATTTGGTATTTTTTACCAATGATTATCATAAGTTCGGTGATGCCTTCTTTAACCAACGCAAAACAAGAATCAGAACAACTGTATATTCACAGATTACAACACATGTTCAACGCATTGGTAAAATTTGCCTATGTTATTATTATACCAATGACCTTTCTCTCAACCTTTTTAGTATCAGGATTATACGGAAAATTATATTCAGGAGCGGGAGGAATTCTTGCGATTCACATTTGGTCAGCACTTTTCGTCTTTCTTGGTGTTGGGATGTCACCTTGGCTATTAAACGAGGGTTTATTAAAACTATCCTTAGCAATTACTCTCTCTGGTGCGCTTTTGAATATAATTCTTAATATTTTTCTTATTCCCAAATTCGGAGGAATGGGTGCTGCTTCTGCAACCTTAATCACACAGATGATGACATCATTCGTAGCAAATGCCTTGATACCAAGATTACGCCTGATTTTTTGGATGCAAGTTAGAGCGATCGTGTCACCGTTTTACTACAAACGGAGACTAGAATAATAGTTGGCCCTCAAAGGATGGATATGAGAATTGCTTTCGACTACCAAATATTCACGATCCATGAATACGGTGGAATTTCCCGGTATGCATATGAGGTTGCCTCGAGGCTTGCGTTGCTGGACGGGCTCGATGTTTCAGTAATATCTCCTGTTTATATTAACCAATATTTAAAATGTGCCCCTGAAGAACTTAATATTATTGGTGTTAGGTTACCCAGATTACCGAGAACTGGGAGGATATACCGATCAATAAGTTCCGGCCTCTCTCGACCGCTATTAAATTTGTACTCCCCAGATATAGTCCATGAAACGTACTATACGAATACCAACAACTCACCAAAAAGCGCCAAAACAATTTTGACTGTCTATGACATGGTCCATGAAAGGTTCGCTCAAGATTTTTCACGCTATGATACAACCACCAGAGACAAGGCTATAGCCATAGAGCGAGCGGACCACGTTATTTGTATCTCCGAAAGCACAAGAAATGATTTGGTTTCCATTTTAGGAATTAATCCTTCTAAAACAACGGTTGTTCAATTGGGATTCAACCTGACAATCGAAGCCGAGCATGTTGAAAAGTTATCCAACTTGGTTCGTCCTATATTACTTTACGTTGGAGGAAGGCATGGTTATAAAAATTTTAATGCATTATTACAAGCCTACGCTACTTCTAATTTTTTAATAAAAGAATTTGATCTTGTTTGTTTTGGAGGAGGTGAGTTTACCCCAATGGAGAAAGCATTCCACAGGGACTACCACATCCCCGTTGACCGCATTCGTCAAGTTTCTGGTAGCGATGCCCTGCTGGCGCAGTACTATAAATCAGCAAGTGTGTTTATATACCCTTCGCTTTATGAAGGATTTGGAATTCCACCTCTAGAGGCCATGAGTTTCGGATGCCCCGTTGTTGCCAGCAATGTCAGTTCTATTCCGGAAGTCGTCGGCGACGCCGCGGAATTGGTTGACCCGTATGACCCGGGCCAAATCACAGACTCTATTGAACGATTGGTCCTTGATGAGAACCTACGCAACTCGATGATAACTCGTGGAAGGGATCGTGTTAAACTTTTCTCCTGGGACCGGTGTGCTATTGAGACATTGGGTGTATATCAAAAGGAAATGAATTTATAACAAATTTATTTTTCTTACTACTGATCCGTCCCGATTTTCTCTTGCAGGCAGTACGTGAGGATTCAGGCATTGTGACTCGCCCCGGTTTTCTATTGCAGTCGGCCCTGAATAATCCCGTTCTGGCGATTAGGCAGCCATGAAGGCCTAGTGAGGGGACGCTTCTGCTTCGAGCAAGGCGATGAGGCCCTGAATAGGCTTCCTGGGCTCGCCATAAGACGGCGTATAAGGGCCCTGTGGTGGGCCAGGATCTTCCTCATGTTGTAGCCCGCACCGCTGAGGATGACGTTCTGTGCGTCTCCGGCCACTCCCTTGAGGAAGTTCCGCCCGAGGAGTCCGTCTGATTTCATGTGGCCCAGTTCTCGTTCGATGGCGGCTCGTCGTCGGTGTCCCTTCGGCAGGCGTGCGTGAACCCATAGGTTGATGGCCGGTAGGCTCATGGGTCGTTGGAGAACGCCCATGTCTCATCCCAGGAAGAAACCCTCCGCAGAGGATCTGGCCCCACTGCGGAAGCGCATCGAGGTCTGGCGATCCACGCGGTTCAGCCGCGGCCAGACGCCTGATGAGATATGGGACAGCGCGGTGGCACTGGCCCGTATCTATGGGGTCTGCCAGGTGGCGCGAGCCGTGGACCTTGACTACAAGGCTCTCCGGACCCGGGTCACCAGGGCTCTGGAGAAGCCTGGGTTGGTCGAAGCCGCCTTCGTCGAACTCCCGGTTACGCTGGCGGGCGAGAGCGCCCCGACACCACCCCCTGGTACCACCATCGAGATTTCCTCCCCAGACGGTTCCCGGATGCGGATCAGCCTGGAACGCGGGCGGGGCATGGAGACCGCTGGCATTGTCGCTGCGTTCCTGGGGAGCCGGGGTTGATCCAGATAACCCCGCAGATGCGGGTACTGGTGGCGGTTGAACCGGTGGACTTCCGTCGGGGGATCGACGGACTGGTCAGCCTCTGCCGGGAGGCACTCCGAAGTGATCCCTTCTCTGGAACTGTGTTCGTGTTCCGCAGTCGCGGCAGTCAGGCCATCAAACTCCTTGTCTACGACGGGCAGGGCTTCTGGCTTTGCCACAAGCGCCTGTCCCAGGGCCGGTTCCGGCACTGGCCCCTGGGGCGGGAGGCGGCGACGGAACTGGTCGCCCACGAACTGCAGGTCCTACTCTGTTGCGGGAATCCGGCGGCCACCGGAATCCCGCCAGCCTGGCGCACGGTTGGTCCTCAAGCTCATCTATGAATTGAGGGCTTGTACTACGGTCCCAAGGCTGGCAGGCTCGTACTATGGGACGCTCGAAACCACACCGATCTAAGGCCGGAAAGACCCAGCCGGCGACAGGTATCGTGGATCCGGAAGTTCTGAAGCTGACCCCGGAGCAGGTCACTGCCTTCATCGAGCGGATGCGAGGGGTTGTCACCGATGAGCACGACTTTCGAGTGATCCAGGGCAGCCTGGCCACCCTCGGCCTTATGGCCATGGAACTCAAATCCAAGCGAACTTCCATCAAGAGGCTGATGGAATTGCTGTTCGGATCGTCCACCGAGGTCCTGGAGAAACTGTTCCCGCCCACGACGCCGAGACCTCAGGCCAAGCCAAAGGGACCCAGACCGGGCCATGGTCGGGCCGGGGCGAACAGCTATCCCGCGGCTGAGCGGGTGAAGGTCCCCCACGAGGGCCTGAAAGCAGGGGACGAGTGCCCGGAGTGTCCCAATGGCCGGGTCTACCTGGGCGACGTCAAGCAACTTTCCCCACTGACGACAGTTATAACTCCCCATCGGCAGAGGGCCGCAGCGTAGCTGCCGGCTTACCTTTTTTCAGTCGACGGTGGGCTCAGCTGTACGACCCGTGGTGTCAACTCTGCTG
>CAIWTU010000034.1 GCA_903915655.1 uncultured Geobacter sp. | reverse complement strand
TTTGCCTATCTGGACCGGACCGTCAGAAAGCTCTGCAGCAACTATATGAAGCACCAGGTCAGCCCTACCCTGGCCAACCGCCATCGCGAACTGATGCGCCAATCCTATTACCTGGGTGCGGTATCGTTCCGGCAACCATAGGGGGGGAAGTTGAAGCGCTTCCACATCCTGCCAGAAGCGTCAAGGCAACCATCAGGAACAACGACCATGCAACGGTAACAGATTTCATAGAGATCTCAATCCTTTTCGAGGGTGTACGCCGGGTGCAAACATCAATAAGAATTTACGCAATCGATAAACTGCTGCTGCTCCATGTTCCCAAGGCCGCACCAGTAAAATGGCCAGTTCGTATTGATAATGGGATTTATTTGCGTATCGGTAATGGAAACCGGAGAATTGTGTCCCGAATAAAAGAACCCTCTATAAAGCGCCTGTTTTGAAGCATTAGAAACAAGTGCCGGAGTAAGCTGTATCAAAGAAGCGTCCAGATCCCCTTGCAGGGAATACGCCGCTGAAAAAGTATAATAGACGTTAAACTGTGACGGATTAGTAGCAAGGTCATAGTTCATGGAACTGTAATCGATGGGTTTAAATGTGTCGCGGGAAACAGTAAAGACCTTAAAAGCAGGATTGTTGCCGGAATACGAAGAGATGGCCGGTGTTATCTCAAGTGTATCGGAAGGTGTCAGGATACGGTAGTCATCCATATGGGTGTGTCCGGCAAGCGTCAGAGATACCGTACCCGGATAGTTCGAAAGTATTTTAAGGAACCTTGACTGATAAGCCGGCCACCACATCATCGTGGCAGTTGTCGTGTTTATGGGAATGGCGCTGCTTTTGCCAACTGTAGTGCCTACATCCACACCGGGAGGCGCATGCATCAGGAGCACTACTTTTTTCCCGGCAACCTTAGCTGAAGCGAGCCTTGCATCAAGCCAGTCAAGTTCCGTGGCTACCGCACTATCATTGGCACCTTGGACTTGATAGAAGAGGGTGGTACACAAAATGGTGTTGAGTCCGATCACTATCACATTTGTCCCAGGCGGCTCTGCTGAATAATATCCGCCACTGGTGAAGGTGTTCAGAAATTCCTGATGATCTACGGTCCCATTCAAGAATGTTGTGTAAAAAAGTTCCGCGTTATCTGCAAGAAAACTGTTGTCCGGGCTGAAATTGCTATCCTGATTCGGTCCGTAGTCTGAGTATGAATCGCTATTTCCAAGCGCGAACATGACGGGTCTGTTTCCGACAGATGCCCGCACCTGCCCCATGACAAAGGCAAGCGTTTTGTTGGTAAAGGCCTTCATCGCTGCAACGGCTGTAGCGTCCGGGGTGGTTGGAGCAGGTGAAATTCCCAGGTTGGTATAATAACGCGGATAAAACTGTTGCGGAATACCATGCCCAAGAAGGTCGCCGGTAAAAATGACCAGCGGACTTGTTCCGAGGTTCTGCTTTATGCTTGAGAGCGCAAGCACAAGCAAAGGATAGTTGGTATCCTTAAGCAGCGGGTTGCTGGTATCCTGCCCCCACGCCGTAGGTTTTGTTATGCTCGATGACTGAAAAACAGCCGCCCACTCGCTGAAATCCTTGGTGACAAGCTGCTGAAAAAGCGAGGGGTCATAAAAGGGGTTGAAATGCAGATCCGAGAACACCACCACCGGAGAGCTGGTTGGCGCGCTGCTGCCAGAGTTTCCTCCACATGCAGCCAGTTGTAATACGAGCATCACGGCAAAAACAAAACTGAAAAACCTGAAATTACGATACTGCATGTCCATAAAACCTCCAATCAATTCTACCGGATATCCACCTAGGAAGGGGAAATGCTTTTCAATACTGTTGCAGTACCATATCTGAAAATTTCGCGTCGTAAGCAGGGGGATATCCCAGTGCTGACGCACGAAACGGCAGAGTCCGACTGTCCGGCATATTATCCCGTCTTTAACACGCTATTTAAAAAGGTTCTATTTTTAAGCTAGTTACAGCTTTAAAAAATTCGTTCTGGCACTACAAACTCTTATTTATCACTACACGGCCATTTTTTTAATTCCTCCTGGGGTTGCTGAAATACCAAGGGCTGTGTAAATATCCTGTAAGTCCCTTTCTGCCTTGGTTGCCTTGCGGATGTTCAATGTGCGACCGTCCTTCTGTCTGAAGGTTGCTGTCACCCGCTGTTGTACCGAAAGAATATTTCTGAGCGACGTCCATCCAAGCTTGTTACCGTGACTTTTCAGCTTTCGCCGAATTACCTGCACAAACTGATACGCCAGTACCGTAATAAACAGATGCCCTTCCGCTCTTTCTTCTTTGTGGTGGAATATGGGGCGTAACCCCAGTTCCGATTTCAAGCTGCGTAACACTGATTCCAGATCGGTCAACATCGTGTACGTATGCCACAATTTAGCCTCATCCCAACTGGTCTCGTTACTGCGCAGGCAATAGATTCCGGGATGGGTTACCGCAGTCCCGTTTTTGGGGACTTTCTGCCAGGCAATGGCTGTTACCAGCTTCCCGCTTCCGTCTTTGGTCAGTTCGATTTCATAGTGTTGAGCAATGCCGCGGCACTTCTGCTTTAATCTGCCGAGCCGTTCGGTTATCTTATCTACCTTCTTTTCCCCATGCGGTTTTGTCAGTGATTCTCCAATCTTTGCCAACCCTGTTTCGAATCGCTGTGCAAAACGACCGGTTATAGCGGCTTCCTTCTTCTCACGCCCCTCTGAATAACAGTATAGCCGGACTTCCTGGCCGTCTTCGCTCAGAACTTTCTGAAGTTTTATGGTGTCTTCTTGCGCCGTTAAGGTCTCTACCGACTGTGTCTCATCAAACTGACGATTCCGTTCACGGCTGACAACAAGGTAGCGATACTCGTGCTCTTTCAGCCAGATGATGTTCTTCTCCGTTGCAATCCCCCTGTCCATAATAACCAGGGCACCTTTGGGGGCATTCAGCTCTTTGAGCATTCCCTCAAGAGTAGTTGACTCGGAAACATTACCTTCGAACATCTTGGAACGACGAATAAAACCGCTGCCGTCAAGGATAACACCAAGAGTTACCAAAGGACAGTCAGTGCGCTTCTCTTTGGAATGACCATTCTTTGCCTTGCCGTTGCCAGACACATCACCTTCAAAATAGGTATTGGTCAGATCATAGAGCGTTACCGTCGTCTCCAAGCTGAACATATCCTCTATCCGACTAAAAAGGGCCTTTTCAATCAGCTCACGTTTACGAATCAATTGATCCGAGGCACGATACAAACGCATCGCGGACATTGCCTCAAAGTCAAACTCCAACAACTCACCCAGTGAGGTATTTTGCTTTAGCCAGGCATAGGTTGCATCCTCACTGGCTGGCAGTGCCATCCTGCCGATAATACTCCCGATGGCAGACATACGCTGCGGGCGGTTCATACCAACAGAGGAAAGAATATCTTCAAACCCAAGCCATGACATGGCAGAAAGACCAACATGCTCCACCCCCACCGATCGAGGGCGGGACAATTCCAAAGAGTTGGTATCTACTTCTTGATAATCACACAAAGGCTCACCAGAAGGAGAAACCGGAGCTGGTGATGCAGCTATCAGTCGACCGGCATACATGGCGGCTAGCTTCTCAATCTCGGCAGATTCTAAAACAAGTGCCTTTTGACCTGACCAATGGCGTTCAATGCAGGTACACAAGGCAGGCCACTTTTCTTTTGCGAGCGGAAAATTGCTACCAAGGTTCAAAAGGGTCTTCTGACGTACCTGCGAACCCACCCTTTCCGATGCAACGAGACGGTAGGTAAAATATGAGTCGCCTTTAATGGAGCCACGGGTTTTTGTTTGACGTATGAACATGGTGTATGACGTATCATATTGAAACGGCCCTGTCAACGACAAAATAAAATAGTATGGCACTACATTTCGTTTTCCGCAGGCACGGACCCTGATATTATTGCGTTTTTATTCAGTGAAAGACTGAAAATAGATAAAAATAAGTCATAATAAAACATGGTTATGTTAAACCTGGGTTAACCAAACTCGGCAGGGAAACACCGGATGTCCCCTGTTCCGTATATATTGAAGAAGCACAGTGTAAAGCACTGGTCGCGTTTGCTACCAAAAATCCGACACCAACCGACGAACCACCCACACTACAAGATGCAATCCGGATGGTGGCAGTCCTTGGAGGTTTTCTGGGCAGAAAAAGTGATGGTGAACCAGGTACCCAGACCCTCTGGCTTGGCTTACAACGACTGGACGACATAGCCGAAATGTGGAAGATCATGAGCTCCTTGCTTCCAAATCCCCCCACTGCGTCCCACATCTCCGGTGGTCGGCGTAAATACGGGTAAAGGACAGCTCAGATACCCCAAACGGGCTTGATATCGATCTTCATGCACCCGCTCCAGTTCCTCGAAAAAGTCCTCGACACAGCGGTAATAGTCGGATAATCGGGGATTGCGCGGGGTGTATGGCGCAAGAGAGTTTTGCATGACACACCTGCCGGAGATGTGTTATGCGTAAGATGTGCCGGAGAGTTATGGAGAAAAGAGCGAGGGAAGATAACGGCGAGTACCAACCATCGGCACGACCAGCCCAAAAACTGGCAGGTCAGCCGGAGCCGCGTTGAATACAAGAAATGAGATTAAATTATGAGGCTCTTTGTTGATACGTGCGTCTGGCGTTACTGGTTGACCCTTAAAAACGACAAAGAAATTCTGATCCTGCCTGTTATCAGTCATACCGGTTTCTCTCCAAGTGATCTTTTCTGCTCCAGAATTAATGCCAGTTCAATATCGCTGGCCTTGACATCGATGCTGCTCATTGGAATAAAACGCAACCCGCCTTCGCTGATGTTCTCAACTATGGTGAGCGGGCCGACTTTGAACTCCTGCACCGTTTCAGTCACATCGCCAAGCACCATGTGGACATTTTCGTGCAGCATTTTCAAAACGGCATTCGACCATGACAGGGTCTGCGATATCATCCTGTCTGGTGATGGGCGCACGATGCCCTGCCATTTTGATCCGGATATCCTGGCTGCATTCAGCGCTATCAGGGATGTATTTAACGATATCTTCGAGGCCTGCCTGTTGTAAGCGTGATTTACAGTTTTTGTATTTTCACTTACATGTGGAGATTCCCGCCAACCCGGATCAATTCTGACACCGGAAACAATACTTTTCCAAAGAACCCAAAGCCTGCATCCGGGCTGCATCATAAAGCTATTCCCAAGGAGTAGGCTTGATCCCAAGCGTCATTCCCGCCTCCCCGCCCCGCTCTCACATGACAAATCCGAAGGAAGAATGGCGCGGATATACAGAAATATTCGAGAGCCATTGAGAGCTTCATTATTCAGCACCCTGGCGACTGCTACCTGGTTCATCGTCGCTGGAAACGAGTTGGTGGCTGAATCGATTATTCGAATATAAAATCAAGGACGAAATCAAGATGGCGAGAACTATTTCCTCGGTAAAAAATTTTGAGCGCAAAGCATCGCTTCCCATTTCGTTTTCTCTTATAGGGTCACTTATTCCGGTGCCACCCGGAAACCTTACGAGTTCTCCTGGGGTCACGTCCAGATCTTCCGTACCGTGCCGACCGCACACACCTTGGTTCGATGGGAGGATGAGAACGCCTTCGACTCCATAGTGCAGGCTCGACCAGACCCCATCTTTGGCCGACCGGTTCATCACAGGGTTGCCCCGTCGATTACGGCCCGGTACTTCTCCTCATGCCCTTCGGATTCCACCTCACGGTGGACACCCTGCCCTCCGGTGGCCTCCCCGGCTCACCGGCCAGCGAGGAATTACCCCCCCTTTTGGATATAGCGCTCCTCATCCGAGCGCCAGAGGGACTTGAACCCTCCTGATCTGGGCGCTGCCCAGCGCACACTACGAAGCCATCCGACTCCCTCGTCATGTTTGCCGTCCTCCCTCTTCAGTTGTAAGGCATACTCTTGAATGATTCTTCAAAAGAAAACGTAGGGTCTCCCAGGTTGCTATGTAATCACAATATGTCGCGGTAGGAATGCTGGTTACCCGGCACCCCCCGCACAGATCCCTGCGAGCGGATTTCCCGCACAGGGCTCCTGCCTCAGGTAGTGACGCGCAAGCGTTCGTCGGGATAAGGGTGGTAGATTTGCGGCTGGGG
>CAIWTU010000033.1 GCA_903915655.1 uncultured Geobacter sp. | reverse complement strand
ATTCAGATGATGAAACTTGCCATGGTGACGACAAGCCAAGGGCTAGTTGAAAAAGTTCGGTGTCTCTCATAATGGATCTACAAGTATCATTTTTAACAACTCATTAACAAGAGACTACCCACTTGTAATAGCGAGCAGCCTCTTTTCTCTTCCTACAGAACCCGCAGATCCTTGGGAACCTTTGTCAAGAGGCGATAACCATCAACAGTCACACAGACAGTATCTTCTATCCTTACACCGCCCCATCCCGGCAGATAAATGCCAGGTTCTATGGTAAAAACCATTCCCTCCTCAACCAGACCTTCACTGCGGGATGAAACCACCGGTTTCTCATGAATATCTATCCCGAGGCCATGACCGAGCGAATGACCGAAATAGTTCCCATATCCCTTTTTTTCTATATAATTTCTTGCCTTGCCGTCAAGCTCCCTGAAGCTTATACCCGGCTTGACCCCCTCCAGAGCAAAGGCATGTGCATCCTTGACAATCTGGTAAACTTCACGCTGCCTGCTGTCAGGTCTCCCTACGGCCAAAGTTACAGTTTCATCTGAGTTATAGCCGTTACAGAGTACCCCGTAATCAATTGTTACCAACTCGCCTGAAAGTATTCTTTTTCCGCCGGCTTTTCCATGGGGTAAAGCGCCCCTGACACCCGAAGCAACAATGAATTCGAACGCCTTGTCTTCGGCCCCGGATTTACGCATCGCCACTTCCAGGTCAAGGGCAAGTTCACTCTCAGAGAGGCCTGGCCTGATCGAATCAACTATCTCAAGGAAGGCGCGAGAAGCAATTTCAGCAGCTTTGCCAAGAAGCTGCATTTCCCCGGCATCCTTTATCATACGCAAGGTATCCAGCTCTGCGCCAAGTGGAACCAGTTCACAAGAGGGGAGTCGATCAGAAATAGCCTTGTAAAAGGCTACCGTCATATGCTCAGCCTCGAAACCTATTCTTACCGCACCAATCTCAATCAAAAGAGAAACTATATCGGCCAGTTTTTCGCGATACTCAACGGTCTTGAATTCCGTAACTTCCTGTTTCGCCTGGATTGAATAGCGAGAATCAGTGAGAAAGCTTCCTTCAGATACCGATAAGAGCAGCACTCCTTCACTTCCAGTGAAACCGGTCAGATATCTGATATTGCCAGGGTTTAGAAAGAACGCTGCATCAAGACAAAGGTTATCCAGATAACCCCTGGCTGCGGCGACCCTGTTTTTTAGCATAATCAAACCCCTATGACAATCATTTTTTGATATGCTGTGAGAGCGCCCTGAGGCCAAGCAGGTAACTGTCTGTACCGAAACCACTAATCTGGCCAAGTACAACTGGAGCAATAAAACTCCTTGAACGGAATTCCTCTCGGCTGTGAATGTTTGAAAGATGTACTTCTACAGTCGGAAGGGCAACTGCGGAGAGTGCGTCGCGTATCGCCACACTTGTATGGGTATACGCGGCGGGATTTATCAGTATTCCATTATAGAGACCCTGTGCGGATTGGATTATATCGACCAGATCACCTTCAGAATTGGATTGCATGATATGGAGATCAAGGCCCAGTTCATTCCCCAGGTCGGATATTTCACTGTTTATTTCTGCCAATGTCACTTTACCATATACATCCGGCTCACGTATCCCGAGAAGATTCAGGTTTGGCCCATGCACAACCAGTATTTTCATATCGCACCACACAAAATTTTGAGCTTTGGATTATATTTGAAATATTAAATAAAAATGTCTAAGCCAGAAATTTATAAAGTTCCAGGGAATTCACCTTCAAGAGATAGCGCCCTTTTCCATAATTCCCTTCTTGCATTACAGCAAGAACAACAAACAACTCTTCATTGATAGCTCTGATTATTACCAAAAAAGATTCTGTATTAATTGAAACTTCTTCCATCTTCCCAATTTTCAGAACCGAAACAGTTTTTTTGATTTCCTTGAGCAGTGCGGAATATTCTATTGCAAGCAAGGGGAGATCCAGATTTGAATCTTCCTTGACATATTCATCAATGGATATCCCATCATACCCCATCACAACGGCGCCAACTCCACCCTGCACATTGTCTACCATATCTTTGAGTATTTTTCTAATGGACATTCCGCCCCCTTTTGATATTCTCCAGCCAGCGCTCCAGTATAGCAACTGCTGAAGATTCAGATAGTCGGCCGGAATAAAAAGCACCCTCTCCCGCTGAACAGGTGCCTTCAAGACCCGCTGAATTAACAGAAGCATCCGTCACTTCAACAGCACCGATATTTTCATCTGCCGCCTGATTTTCTTCGCGATGCCATAACAAAACAGCCAGACGTTTTTTTATCTCATTATTATCGGGGTGAGACTGGTGCAACCCACGGTAAACATCGATTGCCCTCTCCAGAAATCCCTGCTCAACATACAACTCCGCCACTGTGACCGTAGCCAGAGGATCCTTTACGAAACTCGTTCCTACCATTAGCGACTCGGCAATATCAACAGATTCCGTATCTCCGGTGATACCGTAAGCTTCAGAAAAGTTTGCGTTCGCATCAGTACCCTCTTCGCCGACTGTTTCCTCATCACGGAATATAAGCTGTTCAGACTCTCTCTTTATATCTGTCGCCTTCTCCAAAGCTTCCAGCATCTGCCTTGCTTCCACTTCTTCCGGCTGCAACAGCAGCAGAACCTTGAGTGTTTTTTCGGCGGAAGTTACGTCCCCATTCTCTAGATAAAGCTGACTCAAAAGTTTTTGGGCTAGAAGGTTATCCGGAGTGACCTTGACGACATGCTGCAACGCCGCCATGCTCTCTTCCTTCATACCTTTTTCATGGAAGGCCCTGCCAAGCGCCATGTAGCCGCCCACGTACTCGGGATGGATCGCTATCCCGCGTTTGGCCACATTCAGAGCATCGTCCAACAGTCCCAGCTTGCGATAGAGATCAGAAAGAGGGGCAAAACAGTATGAGCGTTGGTCTACCAGAAGCATGTCTTCAAATTTCTTGATCTCCGCCCAGAAGGAGGTAGATACTTTCTCCATTATCAGCCACCAATCCCGCATTTTTCCAACACGGCCTTCAAATCAGATATTTTTACAAGCGAAAAATTCCCGATCCCTTTATTCAGGACAAAAGTGATTGAGCCGTCTTTGACTTTTTTATCGCGAAGTATCGCCTTCAGATAGTTTTCCTGACTGTAATAGGGGAGCTCGACCGGAAGATGCAACATTTCAAGCAGCCGAATAATCCTGTCGGTATCCGCTTTTGCTGAATGCCCCATTGCCTCGGAAATCCTGGCAGCTTGAGCCATCCCTATCGCAACGGCCTCTCCATGAAGGTACTTTTTATATCCGGAAAGACTTTCTATGGCATGGCCGATTGTATGACCGAAGTTAAGTACGGCACGCAGTCCGGATTCCCTTTCATCCCGCGCCACAACAGAGGCCTTTATCGCGCAGGAGCGTTTTTCCAGAGCCAGCAGAGATTCTTTGTCCCTTATCAGTACTCTTGCTGAATTGTCATATATATAATTAAAGAAGTCGGCATCGGCAACCACCCCGTATTTCACTACTTCGGCTAAACCACTGAGATATTCTCGATCAGGGAGTGTATCCAAAGTGGCCAAATCAATAAAGACAAGTCTAGGCTGATAAAAGGCGCCTATAAGATTTTTACCCTTTTGGAGATTAATGCCGGTCTTCCCTCCGACACTGCTATCAACCTGCGCTAGTAAAGTTGTCGGCACCTGCAGAAAGGGAATTCCGCGCAGATAGGTGGCGGCCGCAAAACCGGAGATATCACCGACAACTCCGCCCCCAACAGCAACTATAAAAGCGCCTCTGTCGAGGTGAGCAGAGAGGAGCTCATCATAAACATGGTGCAGGGTATCAGAATTCTTCTGTTCCTCACCGTCAGGAAGAATGCATACGTGAACATTATAGCCAGAATCGACCAGAGATCTTCTTAGAGGTTCAAGATAAAAATTACCTATGACAGAACTGGTAATAATCATAACGTTTTCTCCCAGTGCCAGAGCGCGGCAAAAGGAGCCAAAACGGGGAAGGATACCGTCACCAAATATTATATCGTAACTTCTTTCTGCAAGATCAACCTTAAGAGTTTCCAAAACCTGACATTCCTCTCAATAGAAGCAATATTTCCTGGACCACATCTTCTACTTTTCTGCCAGTAGTGTCAATTCTTATGTCAGCATCGGCATAATATGGTTCACGTTGTTCAAGAAGTTCAGCCAGTTTTCCCGGTGACTTCCGGTCATTAAAGAGCGGCCTTTCGGAATCGTTACTCAACCGGTTATAAATTTCTTCCAGCGAAGCTTCCAGATTGACTACAACGCCTGACTTGCGCAACAACGCCCGATTTTCTTCCCGAATAACGGCGCCACCGCCGGTAGCTACAACCAGCCTCGCCGCAGACGAAACCTGTTTTACGGCATCTGCTTCGAGATCTCTGAAAAATGCCTCACCATGTATAGCGAATATCTCGTTAATTGTCATTCCGATCTGCTCAACTATCATGGCATCCAGATCACAATAAAGATATCCGGTCTCCTTAGCAAGCATCTTTCCTACACTACTCTTGCCAGTACCCATAAAGCCTGTAAGGATAATATTATTCATGCTAGAATGACTTCAGATAGTCACAATATCCATCGTAATTCCGCCTGATCTCCGAGATGGAATCGCCACCGAATTTTTCCAGAAAAGCATTCGCCATTTCTATAGCCACCACAGCTTCAGCGACAACGGACGCAGCCGGGACCGCACAGACATCGGATCGCTCAACCGTCGCCTCAAACTGCTCTTTACTGTCAATATCGACAGATTTCAAAGGCTTATAGAGAGTCGGGATCGGTTTCATGGCCGCACGTACTATTATCTCCTCTCCATTGCTGATTCCGCCTTCTATACCACCTGCTCTGTTTGTTTTTCTATAAAAACCTGTTACCGCGCCATGCTCAATTCGTGATCGATCGAAGAATATTTCATCATGAACCGCTGAACCGGGTCTTCTGGCTGCATCAAAACCAATCCCGACCTCCACACCCTTTATAGCCTGAATACTCATCAGCGCCATCGCGAGACGTGCATCCAGTTTCCGGTCCCATTGAGCATGGCTGCCGAGTCCGACCGGAACTCCGCTTACAGTGACCTCTATCACCCCTCCAACCGTATCCCCTGCGGCACGAGCCTCGTCGATACAATTTTTCATGCGGGCTTCTGCGTCCGGATCAAAGGTATAAAGCTCGGATTCGGAGATCTTTGCGCACAATACATCACTATTCAAGGCCAACGGGCGAACCGCGGGAATTCCGCCTAACTCGGTCAGATATCCGGATACGGTTATATCGAACTCCCTGAGGAAGGACTTCGCGATTGAGCCGACAGCAACCCGGACTGCAGTTTCCCTTGCACTGGAACGTTCCAGTATGTTGCGAATATCTCGGTGATTGTACTTCATAGCGCCCGGAAGATCAGCATGACCTGGACGCGGGCGGGTCACTCGAATGGAATCATCCCTCTGCAGGTCGAGGATAGACATCCTCTCCTCCCAGTTTTCCCAGTCCCGGTTTTTTACAGCGAGCGTTATCGGCGAGCCAAGGGTCTCACCCCAGCGGACCCCAGACAATATTTCTACAGTATCCTTCTCGATCTGCATCCGGCCACCACGTCCATACCCCCCCTGTCTGCGGGCGAGATCGGCGTTGATTATCTCGGACGAAATATGCAGACCTGCAGGGAGACCCTCTACGATGGAGGTGAGTTGCGGGCCGTGTGATTCACCCGCAGTTAGATAGCATATCATCAATTTCTCCTTCATATTTAAATCAAATGCCAGGGTGTGGGGACCCTGGCATTTGATCGGTTAGATCTGAATAGAATAGGTACGATGTCGTATCACCGCTTTTATCTTAAATTTGAAAACCAGTCTAATAAATAATACTTACGATCAGGGATTGTGCCGGCGTGCTACTGTCGGTCACAGTAACAGTCGTAGTCCCATGGGTAGTAACAGTAATACTGTTCTTAAAAAATAGCAAAGTGTCACCACCAGAGATTTGTGCTGTTATTCCGGAAACGGAAGGAACTGTCGTATTATAAGGGGGAAGGCCCCCAGATATGGTGACAGATGCAGAAGTTGTGGAGGTTAAGTCGACTACACCTTCGCTTACCGCTAACTTACCAAGTCCCGGTATTATCACGCTCTCTATGCTTTCTAAATCGCCGGTTCTTGCAACAAACTTGATCACCTGATCGGCAGCAGAACGATCAAAAGCAAATCCTATACTAAACGCACCTGAATTATTGGTGTATTGAGTTCCCGATCCGTAGGAGGTGCCATCCACAAATAATTGATAATCAACTTTAGTATTAATGAGATCGGTTACTTGAGGGTTTGTATATTGGACAGAAAAAGTAACCAAAGCCGTGGTTTCTGCTGAATCAAGTGTGGAATCAACGGTTAGAGAACCGTTCACGTTTTTCCCACCGCAACCTGCGCTTACCAAGACGATTATACAGGCTAAAGCTGCCATAAAAACTTTGAAATAACTCATCCATCCCTCCCGTGAAAAAGTAATAATCCCTAACGAGGCTTTTGTAAAATGATTGTCACACCCGAATAGATCCAACGGGGAGGCACTCTTATCAGTCAGTTAAAATCTGGATTCCAGCTGGAAGCGTGCCTGAATGACATTTGTTCCGACTTTTGCATGAGGTTCAATCAAATATTATGATATTTCATTGATCAGGAAACAATCCTCGGCGTTATGAAAATCAGTAATTCCGTTTTGGTAGATGTTCTCGTATTGGATTTAAACAACCAGCCCAACACCGGAATATCCTTTAGCCAAGGTACTCCACTGGTACTAGAGTCATCCTGGTCCACGTAAATACCGCCAATAACCGTGGTCTCGCCATTTTTTACAAGAAGTTCGGTGGTCGCCTCTTTTTTACTGATAGGGGGCGCATCGGTCCCCTGTATCAGTTTCATCGGCGCGTTATTGGTGGCTTTAATCTTCATGGAGACGTGCCCGTCTGAAGTAATATGGGGGGTTACCTCAAGAGTCAACAATGCCTCGACGAATTCAGTTTTTATCCCTTCATTAAGAGAGGAAGACTGATAGGGAATTGATGTCCCCTGTAAAATTTTTGCCGCCTTGTTGTTCAGGGTAACTATCTTGGGAGTAGAGATAATCTTTACCTGCCCTGTAGTCTCGGCAGCGGCTAATCTTAGGTCGACCTTGACATTACTCGTCAATTTACCGAAAGATATCCCCATAGCCGCGCCCGGACTCAAAGCAAAACCGGAGGCAGGAGCGACATTATTCACAAGTCCCCCAAAACCGGTGTCAAGCTGATTAATGCCGAGCCAAGAAGCAGAGCCATCTTTATAATGTATCCCCCACTGGACTCCGAGATCTCTGGAAAAATTCGAACTGGCCTCAATTATCCTGGCCTCGATCAATACCTGTTTTTCCGGTATATCGAGGGCCGCCAGCAGAACGGTCATTTTTTCTATCGCAGGTGCGATGTCTGTCACTATGACCCGGTTGGTGCGTGAGTCCTGAGCAATTAAACCGCGCTCACTCTTCAATGCGTTGAACTGGGTTGCAATATCAGACACAGCTGCAAAATTAATGTCGTATACCTTTAAACGCATCTCCATGGCTCTTTCCAAAGCCTTTGTCTCGGCTGCCTTTTCGTCAGCGAGAGACTGTATTTTGCCGGTTGGTCTTATAAGAACAATATTACCGTCCCTCTTCATACCGAGGCTCTTGGTCTCAAGAATTATGTCTAGCGCCTGATCCCATGGAACGTTAACCAGCTTTATGCTGATTGTCCCGGAAACATCATCCCCAAGTATAAAATTCAAATTACTTACTTCAGCTATCAGCTGGAAAATCTTTCTGACATCTGCATCGGCAAACTCGAGTGTTATTTTTCTACCGCTGTAAGCCTTCCTGCTGGCAAAAGGCTGCATCTCCGGATTAGTTTTTCCTACAAGCCGGTCCTGCGGAATCAGCAAAGGCCTTACACCCCCTGCAACAGGCTTAGGAAAATCGGCAATTTCCGGGTTTTTTATAGCCAACTGAAAGGTATTACCCTCACGCAAGAAGTTGAAGGGTGCATCGTTACTCATTTTGACAAGAATTTTGGTATCCAGCTTACCCTTTACTTTCACTTGATATGGGACAATTTTTTTAACTACGCTTGTAAAACCACTCGTATCAAAAGTACGCTTCAACCTGTCAGGAAGGGAACAACCCCGGATAGTCATAACAAGACCATCCGGGGTCCTTACCGGTTCGGAAGCAAGACAACTTCCGTTCGCACGAACTGAAATTCGTGAAAAACCACCCTCTATCTTGAAATCGATAGACTCGACTCTGGACGCTCTGGTCTTCGCGGTCACCGGAACATCTGTAACCGGGGCGTTTTCTCCTAGTGACAAGGTCTTTGCCTCAGGTCTCCTATTCGGTTCAGCTTGAGCGACTTCTTCTATGAAAATCACGTTCAAGCCGTTTTCAGTTTTTTCAATCCTGTATTCTGGGAACAGTGGTTTGGTTGAATCGAGAACTATCCTGGTCTTGTCGGGATAGATGCCCAATCGAGCACTCCCTATACCAAATTTGCCGATAGGGAGTGAAGCAGCAGCGATAGTTGTTTTAGTATTTGCAAAATCGAGGACCAGACGGCGTGGCTTAGCCAGCATGAAATGTCTGTAGTTGTCAAGATCGGTATTTGAAACAATCTCTACCCCTTCCGGGGTGACATTCAAGGCATTTATCATTCTGGTTGCAGAAGTTAGTGACTGTTTATTAACTGATGTTTGCGCACTTTTTGAAGATATTGACGCCTCGGTCGGATAACTTACTTCCGACGTATTTGTCAGTTTTCCCTGTTGCATGCCCTCTATATTTTCCCCTGCCGGAAGTTTTGTTGACGTATCACCGACTCCGTTGGCGGTAACTGAACCCGCAGCGGGGAGAGTAGCTGCATCAGTTTTGGGAGAGGGGGAGGTTTGACCTTCTCTCTCTTTCTTCACTACAGAGAAGACGAGCTTCTGATTGTTTGAAGCATCTATCCTCGCAGAAAACTCGACATGCCTTGTCAATTTAAATATGACCCGTGTGAGTGAACCACCAGCCAAATCTTTTTTTTGAATCTCAATCTCTTTTATCAGTGTCGAATTAGTTAGTTGTGGAGAACTAAAGGACCCCGGATCAGTCGACGAGAGATCAACAATAAAACGGGGCGGATCAGAAGCAGCATAATCGGTATAAACAAGCGAACTGCTTGCTGTTATTTCTACCTTTGTGTCATCACCGCTGCCCGATACCTTTATGTCTTGCAAAACGGCCTGGCTCGAGGCAGATGCCGTATCTTTTACCGAATATTTGGCCTGGGCGCAACCGCTGAACAAAAAGAGACAACCTGCCAGGACAATTTTAAAAGTAGCCGTTAAAACAGGGTTATTAAAGGCTTTCATAATATGAATCTCCTTATTCTTTCCTGGGCAAGGTTAACCTGACAGTTCGCTTGATAAACTTGCCGCTTTCATCCCGGGTATTTTCAAAGATTTCGATTGCTCTATTCTTGATTTGAACTATATGTCCGTTATTCTTGCCGATTTGCATCCCTTTCTTGACAACGTATGCCTTGCCAGCAGGGTCTACGACGAGAGCACTATCTTCTTTAAGGCCTGTAATTATCCCCAGTACTCTGAATTGGTTCACCTCGTAATTGGTTATCGGTAAACCTGTTGAGGATGAACCACCCCTGGTTTGCTTTGCTTCCGGTTTAGTCTCGACAACAAATGGTCTGAAGGGGTCCTTTTTGTTGTCAAAATTAAATTGAGGCGATGTGCTGACTGTAACTTTTGCCGACGATGGCTGCGTCTGTGCCGGGGAAGCTGTCTTGGCCACCGGTTTTGGCTTTAGCGCCGGCTGTGGAGCTTGAGCCCGTTTTTCACCACAAGCGGCCAAGATCAGTACCAGGCAAACAAAAAGCGGCAGATAAAACTTCTTATTATTTTGCTTTTTTCTCATCCTCTGTTTCTTTCTTATCCAAAAAACGGAATGTGGTTGCAAGACAGGTAACTTTTAAATTTAATTTATCAGCAGAACTTTTCATGTCGGAAAAAACTACATTACTGATATTGACTATTCTCGGCAAATCTGAAACAGCTGCGAAAAATTTCGCAACTCCGTTGAAAGATCCGGAAACAGTAATATCAACCGGTACAGAGGCATAAAATTCTTTTGGTTCTTCTGGCTTGGGCTTGAAGACCAAAAAGTCCAAGCCTGCAGCTTTACCCGCGCTTGTAATACTGGTCAATAAGAGCGGTATCTGTTTCTGGTCAGGCAGCTCCGTTAACGCTCTTTCCAGTTCCTTGTTTAATTGATTGAATTCCTGTTGAAGCTTAGGGAGATTATCTGCAATTTTTTTGCTTTCCTGAACCTGAGTCTGAAGATCCGACAATTTTTTCTGTATATCTTTTAACTCATCATGTTTAGGCTTGATAAGCAGAAAATAAAAAGCTACGGCAATCAATATGATAGTAAAAGATAAAATAAGTATTTTTTGCTTGGTCGGAAGCTTTATTATTTTTTCTATTCTGGGATCCATAGCGTTCCTTGTCATCTCTCTGTAAGCTTAAATCGGAAACTATACACCAATTTTTTATTGCCTGCCTGTTTTTGCCGGTACAGATAGAGGCACCGGTGTTTTAATATCCTCAAGCTGCATCTTCAGTTCAAATTTCTTCAACTTGATACCAGTCATTTCTGCTTGTTCCGACACAATCAATTCAACTGCTTCATAACCTGTGGAGGCCTCAAGGTTCCGCATGTATTCGGCTATCAGATCCTCATTAAAAGCAACCCCTGTAATAATGACACTACTTCCACTCTCAGAATACTTGGTTAACCAGAGTTTATCCGGCGCGGAATCAGTTAGTATGGCAAGCCTTTGAACCGGACCAACTTTGCCCTTCCTTAACGATACAAGAATATCCAGCTTCTTGCGAACTTCCTTCTGAAGCATTTTAAGATTGTTTATCTTGCCTATCTTAGCCCTTAATACCTGTATCTCGGTCTCGGCACGAGATATTTCGTTTTTTGTTGACTGAATTTGCAGGCTAAACAAGGAGTAGACGGCCAGCGCCGCCAGCCCTACAGCAATGATTGACACAACGAATACGGTGATTTGCTGTTTTGCAGTCTCTTTTTTTCTGGAAGCACGGATGGGTAATAAATTTATTTTTATCATTTATCCCCTAACCTCCTCATAGCAAGACCCATTGCAACGACAATAAAAGGGCCTATTTCCTGTAGGTATTCAGGGTCAAACTCCTTCTCACTGTATTTCAGCTTTAGAAAAGGATTTAATGTATCAACAGGAAGGCCCAAACGTTGGCTCACTGCGTTCGGCAGCTGCGAAACTTTGGCAGATCCGCCGCTGAGGAAGACCTTGGTTATCTTTTCGTCATCCGCCGAGGAATTATAAAAATCCAAAGATCGCTTGATTTCCATTGTGAGAGTTTCATTGACCCGTCCTATAACATACTGCAATTTGGACTGGTCGGGATATACACCTGTAATCTTTATTTTCTCGGCTTCCTCAGCGCTGAGCGAGAACTGTCGCTGGATTTCTTCCGTGTAAAGGTTGCCACCAAGCTGCACATCACGTGTAAAGAGCGAGACCCCTCCCTTGACAATATTCATATTCATAATAGTCGCTCCAATGTTTACCAGAGCAACTACATTTTCATATTCCTCGTCGTAATTAAGCTCGAACACATTTTGTACCGCAAAAGAATCTACATCAACAACAACCAGGTTTATCCCTGCTTCGTTAAAAACCGAAACGTATTCATTTATAATGTCCTTCTTGCTGGCCACTAACAGTACCGTCATTTTGCCTGTACCCGCAAGGTCACTCGAAAGTATTTCAAAATCTACATGGACATCATTGATATCAAAAGGAATATATTGCTCGGCTTCCCACAATATCTGATCTTCCAACTCTTCGGAAGTCATGGCCGGAAGTGTAATTTTTCTTATAATTACGGAATTGCCTGATATGGAACAAGCTGCTTCTTTAGCCTTCACTCCGAGGCTTCTTATTAAAGTTTTAGTTACTTCAACAATAGCGCTCGTATCCATCAAGCTATTATCAACGATAGCCTCACTCGGAAGCGGCAGTATGCCGACATTCTGGAGTTGGTAGGCGCCCTTGATTTCTTTAAGCTGAACCAGCTTGACAGAACTTGAGCCGATGTCGATCCCTACTATTTCCTTCTTTTTTGCAAATAACATATCGGGTCCCGTCCATGTTAATCCATAAAGATTTTTTCTTTATCTGATAAAGAAAAACCTAGAGCGAGAAGAATTTTTCGCTTGGTTTCCATTCGGCACTCCTCACCGCGTTCCACCCGGTCGATGGTCGCCGGCACCACCCCGGCGATCCGGGCCAATTCAGACTTACTTATTAGACGTGCTATCCTTATTTTCTGAACATTATTCTCACATTTCATTAAAACATCCTAGAAAAAGAAGAGCGTTTTTAGGTTTTTAACACATATCTATTGAAAGTCAACAACTTTAACAACAAATAGTAGCAATTTATAGCAATTTAACAAAACTAAGTATCTGTAATATAAAAAAGCCCGGTCTGGAGATCAGTACTTAGACTTCCGAGACCCGGCTGTCTCGGTGAGACCCATCAGGCTTTCCGTTCTGCATTCGCAGGGATCCGCATCGTTAGTTCATAGATATTTAATCAGGTTAGAACACTGCAATTTCTTTACCAATTGTCCCCATAAGGTGGAATCGGTTGTTTTAACATATATTTCGAATAGATAAAGCTTTCAGAACTATTATATAAGGAAAAATTTCAACTAAAATAGTGTCAAAATATCCCACTTTGTTCCAATATCAGGTAGTTTCCATCCGTAATCAGGCAACGGAACCGCCATAAGCGTTGGCTCGGATCGCAGAATTTCCCAGCTGTAAGGGGGCAGACAAGCAGAACTTCATCAACGTTTCGATTGATACAAAATCAACTATTAAACTCAAGTGACTTGGAAAGGTAATATTCGTAATTCCCCTCATAGACGCGCATTTCGCCCTGGTTGATCTCAAAAACCCGGTTCACCAGCGAACGTAGGAAGTGACGATCATGGCTGACGAGCACCACAGTGCCCGAGAATCGTTGCAGGGTATGCAGGAGGATCTCTCTCGATTTGATGTCCAGGTGGTTGGTCGGCTCGTCCAGCAGAAGGAAATTGACCGGCCTGGCAAACAAAGTTGCAAGGACCAACCGGCTTTTCTCACCACCGGAAAGGTTTTCAACCCGCTTTTCAACCGCATCACCTGAAAAGAGGAAAGAACCCAAGAGGTTCCTGACAACACCGATGGTGGCCATGGGGAGAGTCTCCTGCAGGGTCTCGAAGACGGTTTTCTTCGGTTCAAGGACCTCCATGGCATGCTGGCTGAAGTACCCCAACTCGACGTTGGCGCCAAGGGAAACGCTTCCCGCAGACGGTTCGGTCTGACCGGCGAGCGCCTTGAGAAATGTCGATTTACCTGCCCCGTTTACGCCAACTACCGCAATCTTGTTCTGCCGTCGGACGACACCTGAAACAGCGCTGTAGACAGGGTGTTCGCGACCGTCCGGCAATATCCAGCTTTTCGCCAGTTTGTCCACGACAGCCACGTCGTCGCCGCTCCTCGGAGGCTCGGCAAAATCGAAACGCGCCACCCGCTCTTCAGGGGGGATTTCGATACGTTCAATTTTTTCAATCTTCTTGACGCGCGATTGCACCTGGGCAGCGTGGGAGGCTCTGGCAGCAAAACGGGCAATGAACTCCTCCTCCTTGGCCAGCATATCCTGCTGGCGCTTGTGGCTGGCCAGCAACTGCTCGCGGCGAATCTCCCGCTCCCTCTCGTAAAAGTCGTAGTTCCCACCATAGGTAGTGACGGTTTTGTTGGCAACTTCTATAATGCGGGTCACAATACGGTTCATAAAATCACGGTCATGGCAGGTCATGAGGAGAGCGCCGTCGAACTCGGTATCAAGCCATTCCTCCAGCCAGATGATCGACTCCAGGTCGAGGTGATTGGTCGGTTCGTCCAGTAGGAGGACATCCGGTTTCAGGGTCAGAATTTGTGCAAGGGCGATCCGCATCTTCCAACCGCCACTGAAGGACTCAACCGGGTGATTGAAGCGATCCGGACCGATTCCAAGTCCGGTCAGCACTGTCTGGGCTCGGGTATCCAGGTCGTAGCCGCCACGATGTTCGAACTCCTCCTGGACCACTCCGTATCGCTCCAGCAGCGCGGCCATTGGCCCCTCCTCCATCGGCAGACACATGGCGGCTTCCATTTCTTTGAGTTCACCCGCCAGACGCATGGTCTCGGCCGACCCGGCCATGACCTCATCGAGGGCCGAACGCCCGGCCATATCTCCCACATCCTGGGAAAAGTAGCCGATGGTCGTGCGCCTTGCGCAGGTGATCTCACCGCAATCCACCTCCTCTTCCCCGGTGATGATACGGAAGATGCTGGTCTTTCCAGCACCATTTGGACCGACCAGACCGTTGCGAGAACCGGGTAAAATCTGGAAGCTGGCATCACGGAACAGAAACTGCGCACCGTGCTGCTTGTTTATATTAGATAAATGGATCATGAATAAACCTCGTCAGCTGAATTTGCTATCTTCAGTATCGGGATAAGAGCGCCTGGACCTGTATTCGGCAGGTCAAGCCATTCTCAAACCTCAGTTCTTCGGTAATAAGCGGTGCTTCGGGCATGGATATCAGGATAGGAAATGGGGATTTGAATCTCAAAATAATTTATCAGGGGCTGTTTTCCATTGCTTTTAAAGTCTGGTATAGCTCGCATTGCTTGTTTTTGTAAAAAAACGTGTCTAAAAGCTTGATGTGTCGTCCAACCATTTCTATTTCATTTTGATCTCTCAATCTCTTAAGGACACGGGTTGCCGTCTCGCGGGTAATCAGCACGCGATCGGCAATACTTTGGTGGGTTAAGACTGTGTTAATGATAACACCGCTGCGGTCTTTTATTCCTAAAGTCTTGCCATAACGTGCCAAGGTCACCCTGATTTTTGATTCCGCATCGTTTGTACCAATAATCGTCTGAAAAAGCCAGCTTTCACGCAGGCGACCGCACAGCAACATAATCATTGACTGCAATGCAGCACTGTTTTTAAGAAAAAAATCATCAAACACCCCCTTTGTTATTAAGAGCATCTTGCTCGGCTGCATGGCGATAACCGTGGCATAATCGGTCTTTCCATCAAGGAGACCCATATCGCCAAAATAGTCTCCGCTATGCCTGATAGCCATTATACGCTCGCGGCCATCCGGACTGTTTTCCACCACCTTGACCCTTCCCTTGAGAATGATATACATCTGCAGACTCTCTTCATCCCCAAGAAAAACAGTTTCACCCCTGTGGTACATGTAAATGCCGGTTCTTTCAAGCAGTTCGGATAATTCTGAATCGGAGAACCCTGCAAACATAGGAATCGTCTTCACAATTTTTTTCGCAAGCTCCGTATCAAAATTTGTTCGAACCATGAGATGGGCTCCTCGCCGTAATCCGCCGGTGAGTGGGGATCAGAAATAATGGGCCAGACCACACTCAATACTTTCAAAACGGACTACTCGCTCCGGCGGCCGGCCCTCTTCAAGAGCTGTTATTTCTACTTTCGACAGCGCCAATTCCGGCGTCACTGGCCGTCGCTCCAGATACAGCGGACGTCCGGTTTCAAGCGTAATCTTTTCAAACGGGTAGCGGTAGCTTGGATTTTGCAGGAGAACAGCCTCGCAGTAGCGTACACCCGTCGCTGAAAGGGTCCGCAGATAGCCCGGTTGCGTTACCATCTCAGTATCAGCGCAGACGGTCAGGGCCGCACGACGTCGGGCTGCTGCGTGCTGAAAGCGGCGTTTGTAGGAAAATGAACAGTAATTCACCGGCAGTGGAATCCCTTGAGCCAGCCCGAAACGAACTATCCGCAAGGCGGAGATTTCCGACTCAAGCACAGTGACCTTCTCGCCATGAAGAAAGGTATAGCCGCGCTCCGTCAACGGGCCAAAGTTGTACGGTGTCAACCGAAGCTGGTGCAGGTTGAGGTGATGGACCCCTGCCTCGGCCAGTTTGATCATCTTCCGTTTCAGGAGCTCTTCATCCTCCGGCACCGCAGGAATTTCCACTGTTACCGTTGGAATTGATCCCACCGCCAGGCGCAATTTTTTGAGATGATAGCGGACAGCGCCAAGGTCAAACCGGATCTCGTCCAGGCCCGCATCCCGCAGTCGGCTGCAGAGATCGGCAGTCAACAGTGTGCCGTTGGTATAGAGCCAGAGGTGAACGTCATTACCGCAACGCTTGCGAAGAGCGCGCAAGTAGGAGAGTGTGAGATCCGGCGTCATCAGCGGTTCACCGCCACTTATGCTGACGCCGCTCAACCCCAGGGTGGCCACATAGGCGGCATACTCCTCCGGACTGGTAAAAGCGAGGCCATTAGTAACCGGCGGCCCGTCATCGTCCTGTGCCGTAGGGCAGTAGAAGCAGCGCACGTTGCAGCGCCCATTAACGAACAGGCAGGACCAACCGCCATCGCCGCAGCTCCTGCAACCTGGAGAGAGTCCGTTACAATCCACCTTGGTCCCGGCGTAGCCGAAAGAGGCGTGCTGCTCCAGCCAATCCAGGAGCTCTTTTCGCTCTGCGCGAGCTGCAGCCAGCTGTTCTGGAGTTGCAAAGGTCAGCAGTTCGTACCGGCGACCGTACTCGCGACGGTTGGACTCGATCAGCTCCTGCTGAACACTTTCGTTGAGATAAGAAAGGAGATAGGGTGGTGATGACATTTGCTGATACCCTCGGGAGCTGGAGTTGTTTTCAGTTCTCTTGCACAGCTTCAGATCTCGGTCAGCCACCCCTTCCCCTGCTTCGCAACCCCTTGCTTCATAGCCTTGAGAAACCTGGATCGGAGTTTGTCGCCCATGAGGGCTTTCTTGACCGGAGGAAGATTCAGAAACGCTCCGACAAAGGCACGCATGAATTTTTCGTTGATGCTCTCGGGGTTGGCAAAGATCTGGTTCTGGAGTGTCCCTTTTTCCAGGCATTGCAGCATAAGGCGCTCAAAGGTGGTCTCCGGATGGATGACCCGCTTACCACGTTTTGTCAACAGGCATCCCTTGGTAGGGCAGTTGATGGCGCAAACCCCGCAACCTATACAGATGGCAGTATCAACCTGGGCAGGCTGTTTCTTCCTTGAGTCCGGGTTTTCCAGGTGGACCATTCCGATTGCATTGATCGGACAGGCCTTTGCGCATTTTCCGCAGCCGATACATAACTCTTCCCTTATCCCGGCAATGAAATTCGAGGTGACGATGGCATTGGGGTAGCCAAACTTCCTAATTGCCAGCAGGGGAGCGCAGCAGCATTTGCAACAGTGGCAGACGAATTTCATATTTCTCTGCACGTTATCGGCGGAGAGAACCAACCCTGTTTCCCGCGACTGGACGAAGTTGTCCTCCATCTCGGATCTGGTGACCTCACGCGCAAGGTTATGACGAATCATGAAATCCGCAGCATAGCCGAATTGCGAGCATTTTTCCAGTGGGATATCGCACTCTTTTTCTCCCAGATGCATCTTTTCATGACGGCAGCTGCAAAGTCCTATAGCAAATTTATCCGCCCCGGCAATAAGAGACGATACCTTCTCGTAATCAAGAACCTCGAAGCAGTCAGAAGGATCCAGGGTCTCCTCGTGCGGCATTGCCCGCATGATCGAGAGCTGTTCATCATTCCCGAAGTTTGCCGCGAGGAAGGAACCATCGACCTCCATATATTCGTGCAGCAGCTTTGCCCATTTCTTACTGTCACTGTTCGGACCCATCCTCATCATGGTAAACTCGAAAATTCCGACGACCATAGGAGAAGGGGCATAATGATATCCTTCACCTATCCAGAGATCCATCACAAGACCCTTTGCAGTCAAACTATCCAGAACTCTCCGCAGTTTCGGCTTTTCGTAGCCGGTGGTTTTTTCCATCTGCTCTAAAGTGGATAATCCGTACGGCATTTTCACTACAAGTTCTGCTTCTTCTGCGGAGTAAAGCTCCTTCAGGAGTGCGTACAGTCTGTCATTCCAGGGTGCACGTGTCTCGAGGCCGTCAATCTTTCTGCCAAGCTTTCGAAAAATGTCTTTAGCGACCAGATGTCCCATGATAAAACTCCTTGATCCGATAGAGGGAGGAGATGAGGGGTTAGGGGTTTTCTCCCTCCTCAACTTTTGCCAATCTATTTTCCATCCTGATAATAGACTTGCGCATTTCCGGGAGATGGGAAAATACGGCTGCTGCTTTAAGCCTTGTCTTGTGAGGTATGGCTGGAGTCCCGCTTAACACCGCTCCTGGCGCCACGCTTCCAAAAACGCCTGATTGGCCTGCGATCATCGCATTGTCACCGATTGTTATATGGTCTGTTATCGCAACTTGTCCTCCAAGCGTTACATGTTTGCCTAATTTGGAACTTCCGGCAATACCGGCCTGAGCTACGATAATGCAATCCTCTCCGATCATGCAATTATGTGCCACCTGTACCAAATTGTCGATTTTTGTGCCTCGACCGATATGAGTTACCTCCAAAGCAGCGCGATCAATTGTTGTGCCGGCGCCAATCTCCACATCATCATCAATAACAACAATACCGATTTGCGGGATTTTAAACCAAGCTTGGCCATCCGGCACGTAACCAAAGCCATCGGCTCCAATTATAGAGCCGTTGTGGATTGTAACCCGGTTCCCGATCTTGCACCCCTCTCGTACGCAGACTCCTGCATGAAGAGTAACATCGTCACCCAATATGACCCCTTCATAGAGTGTAACATTCGGATAAATCGTCACTCTGTCACCGATCCGTACCCCGTCCGAGATAAAGGTGCAGGGGTAGATAGTTGCATCCTTACCGACAATAGCCTCTTTACTGACAAATGCGCCATCCATTATCCCCTTGACAGCCCGGTTTATGAAAGTGAACAGTGTAAGAAGTTTGGCAAAAGCAAGGTAGGGGTTGGCCAATATAATAGCATTATGTCCGAAAGGATCAGCTCCCGGTGGTAGAATGACTGCTGTTGCTTTCGTAGTTTCGACTTTCTTTGCATATTTGGGGTTTGCAAGAAAAGTAATTTGTCCTTCAATCGCATTATCCAGTGTTCCAAGCCCGTAAATACGAGCATCCGGATTGCCTACGATCTTACCGCCAAGGTGGTCGGCCAGCTCAAGCAAAGTCTTACTCATGTTATAGTCCTTTTCGGTCAGTAATACATTGTTCCTGTATTCTACTGGTCCTTATTTAGTTTTACAGCCTGACGTTATCTCATATATTTAATAATAACAACGTAAAAATATAAGTAAAGGAAGTAATCAGGAGTACGTAATTCCCATCCGAAGTTGCCGGATGGAAGCTATTTATTTACTGTCCAAATCAGCCCTTCTCTTCTAAAGAAACTTCGCATCAAAGGAGAATACGATGATACGTCGGTAGCCGTACCAGCTGTACTGCTTTGCAAAAATAGTATCCGTGGATAGGCTACAGCCTTGAGACAACTTCGCGCAAAAGGGTGAATTCTCTGGCGGACAGTCTTCGGTCGCGATATAGAGATGCGCAATAAATATCAGCAAACTGGCTAACGTCAGGATCATCAAGAACCTCTGCCAGCTCCTTTAAACCTGTCGCGGGGGTGATTTCCGCTACGGGATATTTCCTCCGCACTTTTTTCAAAAATCCCCTTACCAGCCGTTCCTCCCGCGAACTTCTTCGCCATTTTATCGCACCGATAAATAGAGCGGCGAAGATAAGGAGGGGTAGCGCATATAGCAGCTTTTCCGGTTTAAATGAGAGAGTGACCCCTTGCAGTAGGGCGTTTGTTTCCCTCAGGATCTGCACCTGCTTCTCCAGATCGTAATTGATAACCGTTTGGTTCCAGTAATAACTGAACGAATCGGAAATCAGCCGCAGCTTCCCATATAAACCAAGCTGGGGGGTCTGACCCGGAGGTGCACGATTCACGGCAAATTCGCTCGGATCTATCTTCAGCCAGCCGATATCTTCCAGGTAGGCCTCCACCCATACATGAGCCATCTCCTCGGTAATCAAGTAATACCCCCCAATGGTGTTGTATTCTCCACCACGATATCCTCCCACCAGTCTCGACGGCACGCCTATCAGCCTCAGCATTATGGCAAAGGATGAGGCAAAGAATTCGCAGTGGCCCGACTTCTTCTCAAAGAGAAACTCATCAATAGGGTCAGCGGATTGTGGAAGATTAGTGGTGGAGTAGGCATATTTGCCGGAGAGAAAAAAGTCTTTCAATGCCGAGATTTTCTCTTCATCTCTTTTTCCTCTCCTCGCCAGATCGGCGGCAAGGGAAATAACCCTGGCGGAGAGACGCACCGGAGTCTCCAGGTAAAAGACTCTCTCTATATCTGGCCTTCCCCTGATGGTGTCGGTTAGGACGGAGATGGTATCGTATCTCATCCTCCCCCCCCGGAGAGCACTGCTCCGAAAGACGTAATCGGTCTCCCGCTCCACCCTTATGCCGTAGATAGTTTGAGGGAGGTTAAGAACAAAAAGATAGGGCGTTGCAGACGGTTCCGGATAAACGGTTTGCCGGACGACCCTCCCCTTACCTGCAGAGACCTCCTCCACCAAACGCTTTTGAGACCTGACCCAAGCCTTCCCCTGGATGGTATTCAGGACAATACCCCGCCAGTAGAGATCAGCATAGTCGATTTTGATGCTCTGCACCCTGAACACCACGTTTTTCCGCACACCAACCTCTGCAGCAGCTCCCGGTTCAACTCGCTCACTGAAACCGGCAACCGTTCCCCCTCGAGAATTAAGAAAATGCCAGAGGGGGAACTGGGTCCTGGGAAGGATGACAAAGAAGAGCAGCAGGAGCGGGATTGAGGCTGCAGGCATTAAAAGTGAAACAGAAAGAATTTTTTTCAGCTCATTCGAAGGAATGGATTGCCCAGAGGTGAATGTGGAAAAGGTTAGAAAGACGAGAAAAATAGCGACTGTTATAAGGAAGAGAAAGAGAAAGAGGAGAAAGGTCATGCTCAGGCTCAGGAGAGAGGAACCTGCCAGGGCAAAAAGCGACAGGGCAAGCAGCTGCAGATAATTTCTTACGTTTTTCTCACTGAGCAACCTGACGGACAGGAGGATAACCAGGATATTGAGAGCCGGGACGACCAGGTTTTCCCTTGAAAACTGGGCGGCATAAACGATAAAAAAAATCAGGGAAACGAGTGTCGGCGGTAAACCATGAAGGTGATAGCGTTCTTTGAGGTCAAAGGCGCAACCGCAGATAAGGGATGCGACAAAAATGAGCCTTGGCGCCATATCAATATAAAAAAATACCGGAACCACACCCAGAAGGGTGACAGAATAAGCCAGGATGTTAAGAACAGTCTGAATGTTTACCATATAGAGCAAGCTCCGTCAGAAGTCGCAACCGGTGCGCTTTAGAGAGGTCAGGCTGCAATAACAACCCACCTCCCTTCAGACCAACCGGACGGTTTTGCCGGATATACCTGTTGACCAGAAAAACTCCGCAGGAGAGCGCCTCGTTGAGGTCGGCGCCGGGGAGAAGTTCTATGTCGAGGATGAGCGGTTGACCTCTGCTGTCAGCCATTTCCTTCACCTTGAATTCATCGTGCTTCGCCGAAATGCGCCAATGAATCAGCTTCAACGGTTCATATCCTGTATAATTATTTATTTTCATTACATCCCCGTCAAACCCTCTGGAGCAGGCAAGAGATTCGCCGCGTCCATTTCTGACGGTCGGATCGACCGGCGCATAACAGCTCCTTGGCGCAGGAAAGAGAACAAAACTCTCCGGAATCTTGAAGAATTTACTCCTGATAAAGAAATTTATCGGAAAACGCGACTGTATAACTGTTTCGGTAAGTGTCGAGTAGCCTCTGCCATGAAATCTCAGGGCGAGTGAGCCGCTCTCGCTTCCCCGCCTATTCACCAGGTTGAATTTAAGCCATTCTCCGTCCAATTTTACCCCGATGAGAAAGGCAGGCATTATCGACTTTTTGTTCTCCAGAGTGACAATGACAAAGGTCTCCGTACCGTCGTAAACCTCGTCAGAGAGCTCGATATGCAGGGCTAGACGGTGTATGTTCAGCCAGCCGAAAACACCGGACACCGCCATAAAACCGAGTAGTGCCGCAACGATGAGAAAGAGGAGGTTGTTCCCGGTATTGACTGCGGCAAAGCCGATAAACAGGGTGAGGAGTATATAGAATAGACCCGATTTTGTCAGTTTCAGACCAGAGGCACCGCGATATTTTTCAGTACCGAGTCTAATAGTTCCTCCTTGTTCAGATCCTCGTTTTCCATCTTCAGCACGAGACGGTGGGCACCTACCGGCACCGCTACAGCCTTCACATCCTCAGGAATCACGTAATTCCTCCCTTTGAGAAAGGCATGAGCCTTGGCTGAATCCGCGATATTAATCCCCCCTCTTGTCGATATCCCTGACAATATGGGAGAGTGTTTCCTCGTCTCCGTGACTAGTTGAAAAATGTAGTCAACGATCTTGTCGGATATATAGATCTCCTCTTTAACAAATTTCTGCGCGGCAAGGATATCTTCCGAGGAAACCAGCGCCTGCATGTTTTTGATTTCATCCCGAATACTTCCCCCCTTGATGATCGCCTTTTCTACGGATCCAGTCGGGTAGCCGATTCCCGTACGGATAAGAAACCTGTCCATCTGGGATTCCGGCAGCCGGTAAGTCCCCACCTGCTCCATCGGATTCTGGGTGGCTATAACAAGGAATGGGGATGGAAGCTGATATGTCGTCCCCTCCACTGTAACCCTTCGTTCTTCCATCGCCTCCAGCATGGCGCTCTGGGTCTTGGGCATCGCCCTGTTTATCTCATCCATCAGGACAATATTATTGAAAATCGGCCCCTTTATGAATTTGAAGAGGCTCTCTTCCCGGTTAAATATGGAAAGACCAGTGATGTCTGACGGCATCAGATCGCTGGTGCACTGGATCCGGCCGAAAGAGAGTCCGAGCGCCCCGGAAAGCGCCAGAGCCAGAGTGGTCTTCCCAAGGCCGGGGATGTCTTCCAGCAGGATATGTCCGCCCGACAAAAGGGCAATAACCGACAGCTCGACAGCTTTTATCTTTCCCCGCAAATATTTCGTAACCAGTGTATCGATAACATGTAATATCTCATCCCGTTTCGGCAGGTTCATGATTCGCGCCTTTCAAACATTTCTCGGACCACCTGATATTACTCCAGGAGGTAGCTTGTTAACAACTGTCCACTCTTTCAGTATGCCTGCTCGTCCTGTAACACCTCCTCAGCGGTTACGACGCCGCGGAAAACCCTGTAGACCCATATTTTATAGGCAATGACAACAGGAACGAAGACCAGCGCAACCACTGTCATTATCTTCAATGTATACGGACTTGACGAAGTATTATATATCGTAAGACTTGAAAGGGGATCGAGGGTGGAAGGGATGAGGTTCGGGAAAAGCCCTGTGACGCCGATAGCGACTACCAGCAAGATTGTCAGGGACGATGCGGCAAATGCGTGCAACAGCTTTCCCTGTGCGGAAAAGAGACGGATAGAGGCCAACGCAACAACAGCAGCAAGCGGGAGAGCCAGCAGGAACGGAAGATTGAAAAAGTTATCGTAGAGTTTTGTGGCATATCTGGTGTAGACAAGGAAAGCTGCTGCTGCCAGAAGCAAAAAGGGCCAGAGAGAGTCAGCCAAGAGATGCGCACGGGATCTCAGGTCGCCCACAGTTTTAACGGATATATAGAGCGCCCCGTGCTCGACGAAGAGGAGGAGAAACAACAAACCTGTCAAGAGTCCATACGGGTTGAGGAGAGAAAGGAATGAACCGTGATAACCTGCTCCATCCATCGGAAGTCCGCTGAAGATATTGCCGAAAGCAACACCGAAGAGAAGCGCGGGAAGGAAGCTCCCAAGCAGAATGGCGCTATCCCACCCTTTTTTCCACCATTTTCCAGGCATCTTGCCGCGAAATTCAAACGAAACCCCGCGTATTATCAGGGCAAAAAGGAGGAGTAGCAGTGGAGTATAAAGATAACTGAACATCAGCGCATAGGTCCCGGGGAACGCCGCAAAAGTAGCGCCGCCGGCAGTAATCAGCCAGACTTCATTGCCGTCCCAGACCGGACCCACAGTATTGATCAGCACCCTCTTCTCAGCTTCGTTTCTTCCAAGAAAATTGTGCAGAATCCCTACCCCGAGGACGAAACCGTCCAACATGAAATAGACCCCCCATAACACCCCCCATAACACGAACCAGGTAATCTGTAATTCCATATCAGACCTCCCTTCCCGCAGGTTTTATAATAGACGTAAGATCATTATCCGGCCCCTTTCGCGCAAATTTCACCAAAAGGAAGATATCAATAAAGCCAAGGAGAGTGTAGAGGAGGGTGAAGCCGATCAGCGATCCTAAAACCTGCGAGACGCTGATAGAGCGGGAAACGCCATCCGAAGTCTTCATCACACCATAAACGATCCAGGGCTGACGGCCTACTTCCGCCACAATCCAGCCCAACTGGTTGGCAATATAGGGAAGCGGTATGGAGTAGAGGAGTAATTTCAGAAAGAGCGGGTTAGCTTCAAGGGTACCGCGCGTCGCAATGACGACGGCCAGAAGTGACGCAAGGACGAAAAAAAGTCCGAGCGCAACCATCAACCTGAAACTGAAGAAAACCGGGGCAACCGGTGGTCGCTCATCCCTGGGGAAAGACTTGAGCCCCTTGACCTCGCCATCGGTAGTATGAAAGGCGAGATAACTAACCATGCCCGGTATGCAGAATTTCTCGTACAGGTTAGATTCATTAACGGCATCAGGGATAAGTAAGACATTGAACCCGACATTAGTTCTTGTCTCCCAGACCGACTCCATAGCCGCAAATTTTGCCGGTTGGGTTTTTGCGACCTCGACGACATGGAAATCACCTACAAGCAAGAGGAGCAGGGTAGAGAAGAGACCAAATTTCGCAGCCATACCGAATGAGCGTTTAAAAAAATCTGTTTCGTTCTTTTTCAGCAGATGATAGGCCGATATACCGAGGACAAAAAATGCGGCTACGGTATAGCCTCCGAGGAGAGTATGGGCAAACTTAAGCAGACCGTACGGGTTGGTAACCATAGCCAGAAAATCGACCATCTCGGCCCTGCCGTTCCTGAGCACGTAACCGACCGGGTGCTGCATCCAGCCATTGGCCAACAGAATCCAGAGGGCGGAGAGATTGGTAGCGAGAGCTACCAGCCAGATCGAAAGGGCGTGAACCCGTTTTGAGACCTTATTCCAGCCAAAAATCCAGACCCCTATAAATACCGACTCGATAAAAAAAGCAACCGTAGCCTCTATTGCCAGGGGAGCGCCAAAGATATCGCCAACGTAGCGGGAATACTCGGCCCAGTTCATGCCGAACTGGAATTCAAGGGTTATTCCGGTTACGACCCCAAGGGCGAAGTTTATCAGAAACAACTTTCCCCAAAACTTCGTCATCCTCAAATATTGCTCGTTACCAGTACGGAGATAACGGGTCTCCATCCAGGCAACCATGAGTGAAAGACCAAGGGTGAGAGGGACAAAAATGAAATGAAACATACTGGTAACCGCAAACTGTAACCTGCTCAATATCACGACATCCATACGTTTTCTCCTTTATCAGGTAAACCTCTCTCTCGGCTAAGGTCCTCAAGGGTTATCCCTTCCAGAATCGACACGACTTCATTCTGCACCTTCCTCCAGACGGGGTGGACGGTACAGGTGGATTCCCTGGCGCAGGCCCCCTTCCCGACAAGACAGCGATTCGGGACTATCGGCCCCTCCACGGCCTCCACAACCTCCCGGAGTGTAATCTGAGTCGCCGGACGCGCAAGGACAAAACCACCGCCTGTACCCCTCGAAGATTTTACCAGACCGAGCTTGGCAAAGTTCTGAAAGATCTTTGCCAGAAAGCTTTTCGGCACATCGGCAACCCCGGCTATTTCGGAGATCAGCGCAACCTTTCCCCCTGGCAGGCTGGCCAGGTAGAGGATACCCCGTATTGCGTATTCGCCCTTTCGTGTCAACTCCATCATACAAGATACCTTTATGACCTTTTTAGTCTTTTATATAGCGTCCCCTAGCAGACATGTCAACTCAAATAATGTATCATTTCAATCTTTTCCTGACCGCAGCCGCTATCCCCTCTGCATCGAGACCATGCATCGAGCGCAACTCACCCTGCTCTCCCTGTTCGACATAAATGTCGGGGAAACCGAGACGCAACAGCTTGATATTGTAGAGACCTTCTTCTTCCAGCAGTTCCAGAATTGCCGTACCAAAACCGCCAGCAAGGACATTCTCTTCAACCGTCACCAGGAAACCAGTTTTCACGGCAAGCGACACAATCATTTCCCTGTCCAGCGGCTTGACAAACCTGGCATTCACCACTGAAACCCTCACACCTTCCGCGGCAAGGATCTCCGCTGCGGCAAGTGCCGGATAAACCATCGTTCCGAGCGCAAATATCACCCCCCCCTCCCCTTCCCTCAGGAGTTCAGACTTGCCGATCGGGAGAGCCGTAAATTTCTGATCCAGGGCCACTCCGTAGCCGTTGCCCCGTGGGTAGCGTACAGTTATCGGTCCATCATGCTCGATGGCGGTCTGCAGCATATGTTGCAATTCGTTCTCGTCTTTGGGGGCCATGAGAGTCATATTCGGAAGATGCCGCAGATAGGAGAGATCGAACAGACCATGATGGGTAGGACCGTCGCTTCCTACCACTCCAGCCCTGTCCAGGGCGAAGACCAGAGGGAGATTCTGCAGGCAGACATCGTGCATCACCTGATCGTACCCCCTCTGCATAAAACTTGAGTAGAGGGCGAATACAGGTCGTAACCCTTCCGCTGCAAGGCCGGCGGCAAATGTCACGCCATGCTGTTCGGCTATTCCCACATCAAAGAACCGATCAGGGAATTCAGCGGCAAAGCCCGCAAGCCCGGTCCCCTCGGGCATGGCTGCGGTTATAGCCACAACCCGTTCATTATCGGCCGCTATCTTCATGATAGAATTGCCAAAGACCGCCGTGTAGGATGCCGCCGCAGCCTTCCCCTTCAGCACCTTGCCGGTTGTCTTGTCAAATGGTCCAATCCCATGGAACAGTGCGGGATTACGCTCGGCTGGGGGGTATCCTTTCCCTTTTGTGGTCAACACATGAATCAGGACGGAATTGTCGAAACGCTTGACGTTTTCCAGGGTGCGGAGCAGCAATTCGATATTGTGTCCGTCTATCGGGCCGACATATTCAAACCCGAATGTCTGGAACAGCATACCGGGAGTAAAGAGCCCCTTCAGTGACTGCTCGGCGCGCTGCGCTATCTTCAAAACTCCCTTGCCGATACCGTCAAGACCACCCAGAAAACTTTGAAGCTCTTTTTTGATCTTATGCACGAATTCGTTGGTTATGGTCCGGCTTAGAAAATTGGAAAGGGCTCCGACATTTTCCGCAATTGACATCTCGTTATCGTTCAGGATAACCACCAGGTCTTTGTTCAGATGCCCGGCATTGTTCAACCCTTCATAGGCCAGTCCACCGGTCATCGAACCGTCACCGATCACCGCAATTGTCTTATTGGATGCGGCCTTGAGATCACGTGCGGTGGCAAGACCGAGGGTAGCAGATATGGAGGTTGACGAATGACCCGTATCAAAGATGTCGTGGGGGGACTCCGCACGTTTAGGGAACCCGCTGATCCCTCCCGGTTTCCGGAGCGTAGCAAAAAGTTCTCGACGTCCGGTCAAAAGCTTGTGGGCATATGCCTGATGACCCACATCCCAGACGATCTGATCCTGGGGAGAATTAAAGACCTTGTGCAGCGCAATGGTTAATTCAACCACCCCGAGGCTCGGAGCGAGGTGGCCGCCATTGGCCGCACAGGTTGAAATAATCACTTCACGCAGCTCCCCGGCAAGAAGTTTCAGATCGGGAACCGATAGTTTTTTGAGATCATCAGGGGAGTTTATGGTGCCGAGAATATCGGTCATCAGGACTTCCGCTTGACGATGTACGAGGCAATCTCCCGCAAAGGGTCAGCCTTGTCGTCGAAGCCTGAAAGCGCTTCCAGCGCCACTTGTACAAGCTCCAGAGCCCTCCTCTTCGACTCGGCCAGACCGATAACTGCGGGGTATGTGGCTTTCCCACGCTCCTGGTCGCTCCCGGCATCTTTACCAAGCTCTTCGGTAGTCCCCTCGATATCGAGGATGTCATCCGCAATCTGAAAGGCCAGACCGACTGCCTCACCATATTTGACTAGGGCATCCTCTCCGGACGGCTCAGCAAGGCCAAGCAGGGCGCCGGCCCGTATGGAGGCCTTTATGAGCGCTCCCGTTTTGCGGGCATGGATATATTGAACCGTGGCAAAGTCGATTTCCGGTTTACCCTCACTCTCCATATCAACCACCTGTCCGCCGATCATCCCTCGCGATCCGGCGCACCGACCTATTTCGTCAATGACCTGCAACAGCTTCATTGGGTCGACAGAAGGAGCTGCCAGCTGATTGCTCAGTAGAATGAAAGCCTCGGTAAGCAGGGCATCTCCAGCCAGAATCGCTGTCGCATCGCCAAAGACCTTGTGGTTGGTCGGTCTGCCGCGCCTGAAGTCATCATTATCCATTGCCGGAAGATCGTCATGTATGAGCGAATAGGTATGGATCATTTCCATGGCGCATGCCGCAGGGAGAGCATTGGCAATATCCCCCCCCACAGCTTCGCAAGCTGCCAGCAGCAAAACAGGCCGAACCCGTTTTCCTCCGGCAAAAACCGAGTAACGCATGGCCTTATGGAGGGAGGAGGGGAGGTCATTTTCCTTCGGCAAATATCTATCAAGGGCTGCATCGACCATCTGACATTTTTCTTTCAGGTAAAGTTTCAAGTCCATGGGATTCTCTCTTTGAGTTTTAGCGTTTAGCGTGTAGCGTGTAGGGCGGTCAACTGCTCAGATCGTCGCAACCTTTTATACACTATATTTTACTCTTCAACCTGAAACTGTTTTTTAACAAAGGCGCCATCTTTCTGCTTCAGGAGGAATTCTACACGGCTTTCCGCCTCATCCAGTTTTCTGGAGCAGAAATTGGCATATTTCACCCCTTCTTCAAAGGCCTTGAGCGAATCGTCAAGGGAGAGTTCCCCACCTTCCAGTCGGAGAACCACCTCTTCCAGCTTTTTCAGAACTGTTTCGAATTTTTCAGCTGCCATAGAAGGCCCCTTTTCTAAGGATTGTCAGCGCTCCTGGTGCGGGGAAACGTGACTGAAGGAAGAGCGGATCAGCAACATTCGCCTGCCCGGCCTTTAGACCAGGGAGAGTGGCGTGTTTAAAAAAATAGCGGGAGAAAGCGTCTGATCGGGTAAGCTCTTGCGTCATTATACAGATTCGGTGTTTTCAGTCAAGAGTTGCCTTCCAGCGAGGCAGATGAAGGGTACAAACGAAGATAAGCCCCAAGTCAGACTCACTCCCGCACTGACTCAACGACACAGACTGCCGCGCCACGGCGGAAAAGAAGTTCCAGAGATTCGCCCGCCTCAATCTGCTGACTATCCGTAACCAGAGATCCCTGCGGATATTTCCGGACCAGCGAATATCCGCGGGCGAGAGTCTCAAGAGGCGACAGCGCACTGAGTGAGGCCGCACAGAGAGCAGTTGCCCCATGCCCATCGTCCAATCTCTGCCGCATGGCGTTTTCCAGCCGGACGGAAAGCTTCAGCCGCCGCTCCCGACAGCGCTCCAGTTCCACCACCGGGTTTGTCAGCCTGAGATGGTTGAGAAGGGCAGAAAGACGCTCCCTCCTGCAGCGGATATCGACAGTGAAAGAGCGGTGGAAGCGATCCGTGAGATCATCTACCCGCTGGGCCAGGTGGCCTACCAGCATGTCAGGCGCCTTCACTGCGCGGGTCAAACTTTCCAGTCTGTTCCACAATCGGGTAAAACTGTGCTGCATGGCAAAGAGATTACGGCGAGAGAGGTTTTCAACCTCCGCCACAAGTTCGGCCTTGTTCCTGACCACCAGTTCGGCTGCTGCCGAGGGTGTAGGCGCCCTGAGATCGGCAACAAAATCGGCTATGGTAAAATCGACCTCGTGCCCGACCGCTGAAATTACCGGTATTTTTGAGGCATAGATAGCACGGGCCACAACTTCCTCGTTGAAAGGCCAAAGATCTTCCAGCGAACCTCCGCCACGCCCTACGATAATTACATCCACCTTCCTGTAAAGATTAAAGTCGCGAATCGCGGCGGAAATCTCCCCGGCGGCCCCCTCTCCCTGAACCTTAACCGGGCAGATAAGTACTTCGATATTCAGATAACGGCGACGGAGCACATTCAGGATGTCATGGATCGCTGCCCCGGTTGCGGAGGTAACCACCCCTACGCAATTGGGCAGAATCGGCAAAGGCTTTTTATGGGACTCGTCAAACAGTCCCTCTCTGGCCAGACGCTCCTTCAACTGGACAAAGGCAAGCTGCAGCGCTCCAATCCCCTTTGGCTCCATGTATTCAACCACCAACTGGTATTCACCCCGCTGGTCATATACCGTCACCCTGCCGCGGACAATCAGGGCCATACCGTTCTGTAACCTGAATTTTAGGGCACGGGAGGAAGCCCTGAACATTATGCAGCGTAATTGCGCCCCACTATCCTTCAGGGTGAAGTAATAATGCCCGGAGGCCGGCATAGCAAGATTCGAGACTTCACCCTCCACCCAGAGTTGATCAAAGTTTTCCTCCAGCAGGTCACGGACAAGGGCCGTGAAACGGCTGACGGTCAAAATCTTTTTATCGGCAAAAAGCTCCAGATGAACCTCCCTCGCAGGCTTTTTAAGCCTTTGTAAAGTAAGCATTGACCATGAAGGCAACTTTATATTATCATCCGTCCAATGGAAAACTACCCGTACGTTATAACAATCTCATCGGAAAAGGGCGGGGTCGGCAAGACTACGATCGCAACCAATCTGGCTATATATCTGAAGGCCCTGAGCGAAGACCTGCCGGTCTCCATCTTTTCACTCGACAACCACTTCACCATTGACAAGATGTTTGCCTTCAAGGGGCAGCCGGTCAGGGGAGATGTGGCCGACCTGCTGCTTGAGACACGGGGAAGCGAGTTACTGCATACGGGCCAGTTCGGCGTCAACTACATACCCTCTTCGTCTCAACTGGCGGATCTGCGCAACTCCATCAAGGGGCCGATGGTTCTTGCCCGCCTCCTTGCAGGATCGTGCATCTCTGGAATTCTGATCGTAGACACCAGACCGGAACTTGATATCCTGACCCAGAATGCACTTTACGCATCGGACCGCGTTATCATTCCGGTTAAGGACATGCCAAGCCTGGAAAATTGCCGCAATATTTTCGACCTCTTTGACAAACGGGGCCTCGATAAGAAAAGCCTATCCCTCATCCCCTGCTTGGTCGATGCCAGGATCAAGTTCAATGGACCCTTCCGGGACCAGAAAACGTTGCTCAGAGCCTATGCCACAAACCGGGGTTATCGCTGTTCCGATATTTTTATCTCAAAAAGTCCGAAAGTGGAAGGACTGAATACCAATCCGGAAGGCAGAATCTATCCGATCTTGACCCATGCCCGTGGGACCGAAGTATATAACCAGTTTTCAAATCTAGCCAGGCAGGTCCTGCAGGAATACCGGCAAACCGATACTCCGAGGTCGCTTCTCTTCCAGAACTGGCTTGAGTCCGAAGAGGAGAGAAAAAAAGAGGCCTATGAGTCTCGACTTTCGAGACTCAAGCCGGACTGCCTCCTCTGCAACCACGTTCTTTCCGGGGAACAGGGCGTGGACGTCTCCTATTATTATGAAACATCCGATGGTGCCGCTGCCGGTTTTCTCGAAGAAAAGTGCTTTACCGACTTCCTTCTTTCAGCCATCTACAACCTTGACAAGAAAATGGATGCCGACAACCAGGTCAGACTGATGTTCCAGGATTCTTCCCGGGAATCTTTCTTCATCCTGAAGACCAGAAATAACGGAGAGGAACCTGCGGTGGAGTTCAGCCGCTACACCCTCAAAGGAACCCTTCTCGCTAGAAAACTTTACCCTCTCAGGGAATATGAAGGAAGGCTGCTGAGCCGTGAAAAGAGCACCCTTCACGTTCTTGTTTCAGAGACCCTCGGAGATTACAGGGGCCCTATCAGGGATACCTTCCTGCTGATACACCCGGTAAATCCGAAGAATCCGCACTCGATCCTCCACGAAGACAACTACAAGACGTTCAATCGCCTGATGCATAATATGGCAGAAGGGAGCGGTTAGCGGTTGGCTGTTAAAAGTTACTGTACGCTATCGCTCGCTGTCTCCTGCCTCACCTGACCAGTTCCGAGGCATAAACAAAGGTTATCCCCCTCTTCTGCAGGATCGGCAATTCCACCGCCAGCGCCTCGATGGTAGCCGGGTGGGGGTGACAGATACCGATGGCGCTTCCCCGCCTCGCCGCCAGTCTCGCCAGTTGCTCAATCTGCGTCCTGATTGCGGAGACATCCTGGACATTATCAAGGAAAACATTTCTGGCTGCAGTCCTTACCCCCATCTCCCTGGCCAGTTTCAACCCGACCGAATTCGGGGTGGTCATGCTATCTACAAAAAAGAGTCCCCTTTCCTTCAAAACAAGCAGAACATCCCGCATTTTCTGATTATCCTCTGTGAAGCGTGACCCCATATGGTTGTTAGCCCCGATTGCATACGGGATCGTCCGAACGTACTCATTCACCTGTCTCCCTATCTCCTGGTCACTCTCTGCCATGAGAAGACCATTTTTCTCCAGCCGACGCTGCGGATAATCCCTAGGTTCCATCGGCATATGAAGCATTACCTCATGGTTCCGGGCATGCGCCGCCTCGGCAACTTCCCGCCCCTTTCCGAGGCCTGGTATTATGGAAAAAGTCAGCGGGGCCTTAATTGCCAGCAGCGACTCCGCCTCCTGCATGCTGCTCCCCATATCGTCGATGATTATGGCAACGATACCGTGACCAATCGGTGCAATTTTCCCCGGAGGCCTGACTTGATCAGGGAGTTTTGCCGACGACGGATACTGTTTCTCTACGACAGGTGGTTTAACTATTTTTAGTGGCGGTTTTGCCGGTGGCGCCTTATGCTCAACTACAGGCCGTTTTTCCGCAGGTTTTTCCACCACCGGTTTCCTGATTTTTTCCAACAGGTATAAAACCAGAACTATCAGCGCGACAATGATCAGCAGCAGAGCCAGCAGGCGAAATTTACCTGTCAGCTTTCTCCTTCCCTGATTCACTCTCCTGTTTCCCTTTGCCAAGACAGACTCCCCGTAATGTTATCTCAATTGCGATCTTTATTTAGAGTTTTGATCCGGATACTCCCGATCAAAACTATTTATAACACAATGCCCCACAGCTGGAAAAGTCAATTTTACTGATGAGTCGAATTAGACGGATCTTCCCCTGCTCCGACCAGATGAATATCGAACAGCAGCATCCCGAATCTTGACAGGAGATTTCTATCGCCTGTCACTTCTCTCTAATTCGGTGATCTTTATCACACCAATTGTTTCGGTTTCGGCCAATACTCGTTACAGAAGTAGGGGCGTATATGCGGTAAACGACAATACTAAACCATTCGCAAGGATGGGACGGAAAGCCTAATGGGTCTCCTTGAGACAGCCGGGTTGCCGAAATACCAACGAGGTATTAAGGACCCGGCTTTTTTGGTACTGATCAAGCCGGGTTGTGAAGCAGACACAACACGGCTTTTTCATGCCGGGAACAAGGAGAGGACAAATGGCCACGAAAAAATCAGAAGGAAAAGGAGAGATTGTCAGGTTTGAAATATTTTTTGCCATGATATTTACATGGATTCTGTTTCTCGCCTGGCAGACAACCTGTTTCGCAACGACTGTGACCCTCCAGTGGGATACCAATGCCGAGTCGGATCTTGCCGGTTACAAGATCTATTATCAGGCGGATGCATCGACGCTCCCCTTTCAAGGGACCGGCGCCATTCAAGGGGCTGCCCCCGTCGATGTCCTTAAACAGACCACTGCAACCGTCGGCGGCCTTGACCCGAACCATGCCTACTACTTCGCAGTAACCGCGTACAATACCTCTGGTATCGAGAGCTCCTACTCGAACATCGTCGCCGTCCCTGAAATGACATCCCCGACAGTCTCCCTCACATCCCCGGCCAACAACGCTACAGTCGGCGGGACGGTCTCGGTTTCCGCCACCGCTTCCGATAACGTAGGGGTCACAAAGGTAGAGTATTATCTGAACGGTCTCCTTCAGGCAACGGACACCACGGCTCCATACGTTTATTCGTGGAACACAACAGCGCTTGCGGCAGGGAGTTATACGCTGATGACTAAGGCGTATGATGCGGCCGGCAACGTCGGGCAATCGGGCAATGTTTCTGTATCGGTCGTTAATGACAGCATTTCTCCGACGGTTACAGTGACCTCACCGGCCAATAATGCCACTGTAAGCGGGACCGTGACAATCGCTGCCATCGCGAGTGACAACGTTGCCGTGAGCAGGGTCGAATTTTTCGAAAACGGAATACTCCTGGCAGCAAGCAACGTAGCACCTTACAGCTACAGCTGGAATACGGCTGCTGCAGCCAACGGCGCCTACACTCTCTCTGCCAGGGCATAT
>CAIWTU010000032.1 GCA_903915655.1 uncultured Geobacter sp. | reverse complement strand
GCCTCAACAACAAAGCTAAATTGACTACGAAAAAAGCTTATGGCTTTAAAAGCTTTGATGTAATAAAACTTGCCTTATATCATACACTTGGGGGCCTACCTGAACCGGAGGTTACCCATGAATTTATCAGGTGAAGCGAAATCCGCACCCCCATGAACGCCATCATCGGCATGTCGCACCTTGCGCTCAAAAACAGTCCGACTCCCCGTCTGAACGATTATCTGAAAAAGATACAGGCTTCTGGGCATCACCTGCTAGGTATTATCAACAGGATCCTTGATTTTTCTAAAATCGAGTCCGGAAGGCTTGATATTGAACAGGCGGAGTTTGATCTTGAACAGATGATGGGGACAATCGGCGCGTTCCTTAACGAGAGGGCCGAAGGCAAGGGGCTTGAACTCTTTTTCGACATCGGACTGGAAGTACCGCATAACCTGATAGGCGACTCACTGCGCATCGGCCAGATTCTCCTGAATTACGGGTCAAACGCCGTCAAATTCACGGAACAGGGTGAAGTATCCATCTCAGTGCGTGTCAGGGAGCGCACGGAAAAAGAGCTGTTACTACACTTTGCGGTGCGGGATACCGGCATTGGCCTGACAGGGGATCAGCAGCAGCAACTGTTCCAGCTTTTTCAGCAGGGCGACATGTCGACCAGCCGCGAATATGGCGGCACCGGACTTGGCCTTGCCATCAGCAAACGGCTGGCCGAACTGATGGGGGGTGAGGTTGGTGTCGAAAGCACTCCTGGCCAAGGGAGTACCTTCTGGTTCACCGTGCGGCTCGGAATCGGTGCCCAGCGGAAGCGCCCCCTGGTGCCGCACCCGGATCTGCGCGGGTGCCGCGCCCTGGTGTTGGATGACAATGTTGATGTGTCAGCTGCTGCCCTTGAAGAAAAACTGCTGACTATAAGTGGCGCGCAGATTTTGCTGGTAGAGGATGACGAAGTTAATCAGGAAGTTACCGTTGAACTGCTGACGGATGCCGGTTTAAGGGTAGATACGGCGAACAACGGCCTTATTGCTCTGGAAATGATTCGGCAGACACGCTATGAACTGGTGCTTATGGATATCCAGATGCCGGTAATGGATGGTTTGAGCGCAACCGTTGAAATACGCAAAAACCCGGAATGGTCAAAGCTGCCGATTGTCGCCATGACTGCCAATGCTATGCAGCAGGACCGCGCCGCCTGTCTTGCCACCGGAATGGATGACCATATTGCCAAACCGATCGAGCCGGCTCAACTGTGGGCCGCCCTGCTGAAGTGGATCAAACCTCGAAAGCATCCTGTTTCAGCCATAAAAGAAGAGCCACGGGAAAGCAGTCACGATGTTGATTTTCCGGATGTTATTTCCGGGATCGACATGGAGCTTGGCCTGCGCCGGGTACTCGGCAAAAAAGAGCACTATCTTTCCATGCTGAACAAGTTTTCAGCCGGTCACAGGGGGGCTGCTCAGGAGATACGGACTGCCCTGGCTGCTGACGACCGCGAGACAGCCCAACGGCTGGCCCATACCATAAAAGGCGTGTCCGGTAATATTGCAGCGATCGGTCTGGAAAACTGCGCAGCTAATCTTGAACAGGCGCTCAGGGATGCCTACAACCGGGAAACAGCCTATTCTCTGCTGCTTTTATTTGAGGAAACACTGAATGAACTGATCGCTGAGCTGGACGCAAAACTGTTGCCAATTCCAGGCGCCACGCCAGTAAGTGTAACGGTGGATGTTGAGCTGCTTGGTTCAACGTATCGCAAACTTGTCGGTTTGTTACAAGCCGATGACGGTGCGGCCGCCAAACTGTTCGAGGTAAACGCCCCTCTTTTCATTGCTGCTTTTCCACAGGAGTTTTCAGATATTAAAGCAGCCATCAGCAAACTTGATTTCGAGTCAGCGGAGACACTGCTTATAAACGCTATGAATGCTCATTACGAGGTTTCTTATGAACGACAATAAAATTGCCCGTCATTGTGGTGGTTGACGACACACCCGATAACCTGTCGTTCATGAACGATATCCTTGGTGATACCTATAGTCCTAAGTTGCAATCAAAACATTATTTACAATCCAACTGAAGCCGGTGAAACTTTGACCTCTTGATTGATCATTTTCCAGGGATACAAGGGCTTCAACAAGAGTGTTCTCGACGGCATCAAGACTATTAAACGTTTCGTTTTTGAACCAATTCTCACGTATACAATCCCATAGATGCTCGGCGGGATTGAGTTCTGGACTTATATGGTGGCAGGAAAGCCAAGCTCAGGTTTTCAGGTAACGTCAGCCCTTTCGTCGTATGCCATCCGGCTCCGTCAACAAACATGATCACGAACTCTTCCGAGTGGCGCTGCGCGACCTCTTCTGCGAAGTAAGCAGAGTTTGAGGCTTCTATTCAGATTGAAGATGGTGAAGTATTAGCTGGAGAACTACCACGTAAACAGTTGCGACTGGTGCAGGCATGGATAGAACTACACCGAGATGAACTACTAGCTGATTGGGAACTGGCTGTTGCCGGAGAGAACCCATACAAAATCATTCCACTGTGAGGTTGCTATGTACTGGGATGTGAAAACTGTTAAACCAATATCCGATTATCGTATCTATGTTGAAGTTGAGGATGGCCGCAAAGGTATCTTTGACCTCAAAACATACCTTGCTTGATCGAGGCGTTTTTCGCGAGCTTAAAGACATACACTACTTCAATAGCGTCGGAATCCTGTTTGGCACTGTAACGTGGCCAAACGAACAGGACATCGCTCCTGAGACCCTCCTTGCTGAAATGCTCCCCCCCCGCCCGTCGACCTGAATTATTGACAAGTTCGGTAATCAAGCACTCGAACATATCATTGTTGGTTTGACCGATATTATCCTGAACCGCAATCCCGACGTGAAACCAAAAGAAGACTATAAAATTAGCCGCCTGCTTCAATGAAACAGGCGGCTAATTGAAAAGGTGCATAATATGCACCTCCAGACGCGGTTTTTGCACTTTCATTTTCACCCCACAAACCGAGGAAAACCATGGAAGGGGTCGCTTGTTATTTTGCTATTGACTTCAATGAAATAAGAAGCGATCTGACTCCAAAAATCCTCTCTAAAATGACGTTAAAGAAACCCGTTGCGAATCCCCGCCCCGACCAAACCACAAAGGGAAAATCCCGCTCAAAGCGCTGGGAAAATCGCAAAAATCAGATAGCTCAGCATGCGAATTATAAAAGTCCGTTATAAGGATGAAAAGCCGAGTTGTAACAGCTTTTAATTGAGACAAATGGCTGTCATCCACGAATGCCTCTATCGGGGATCCCGTCCTTTCGGTCTGTTAAAATCTGGATTTCGGCTAGAAGCCTGCCGAAAATACAATTATTTCGTCTTTTGGAAGAGGCTCAATTATCAACTATTTTTTTTACAGGAGGCTTTTTTTCGGAGTGTGCAGATTCGTCTTGCTCATCCTGGCCCTTCTTCTTACCTCGGTCCCCGAGGTCACATGTTTTGGACATTCAGGTCTGTACCCCAAAGCGCGGTAAAATGAATTTCTGCAATATTATCCAAAAAGCCAGGAATCCAATAACGAGAAGAATATTTTTCATAAATTCACCCCTTTGAAATCGAGTATATGTTAATTTGTTTTCAGCAGCTTTATTTCGGGCGGATTTCACTCATAGTATAACCGAATCTTTTGGGCAGGCGCAAACTGATTGTTTACTTTGCTACGCCATTCCTTTTTTCACTGATGATTTTACCGTCACGCACTTCGAAAATCCGGTCAAAACCCTCTACCATACGGTGATCGTGGGTAACAACCAAAATGGCCGAATGATTCTCCACCGCCAGTTTCTTCAAAAGGATCATGGCATTTTTTCCATTTTCTGTATCGAGTGCGGCAGTCGGTTCATCGGCAAGGATTACCTTCGGCTTGTTGGCCAAAGCCCTGGCAATGGAGACGCGCTGAGCCTCGCCTCCGGAAAGGGCTGTCGGGTAGTTATTCAGCCGATGACCAAGATTGAGCGAGGTCAAAAGTTCGATCGCCCGGCCTTTAGCCTCCCTCCTCGTCAGCTGGTTGATTTCCAGGGCAATCATGACATTTTCCAGGGCAGTCAGGAAGGGTATCAGGTTATGCGCCTGGAAGATAAAACCAATCTTTTCCCTGCGAAGCCTCTTGAGATTTAATCCCGGCAGCCACCCCTCATCGGCAACAGTGGCGCCATCGATTACCACTTTGCCGTGCGTTGGTTCATTGATCAACCCGATTGCTGTAAGCAGCGTGGTTTTTCCCGACCCTGACGGGCCAAGGATGGCAACCAGTTCACCGGGCTTTATCTGGAAAGTGGCATCGGAGATGGCGGCAACCGCCGTCACTCCCCTCCCATATATTTTCGTCAATCGTTCCACTTCAATTGCATACATGCTTACCCCCCCAACGCTTCGGCCGGTTCAACTCTTAAAGCCTTTCGTATTCCCGCAAAGCTTGCAATAGAGCAAATCACCATAACGATAGCAAAGAGCGCCTGCAGGTCGAAGGATTCCAGGACGATCCGGCGGGGAAATTTTTCATAGGTCAAGAGGATCAACGCATAGCCGATAACGAAGGCAATAATCCCCATAAGGAGTGACTGCTGGAGGATCAGGCTGACGATAACCCGGTTCTGAGCGCCGATCAGCTTCAGGGTGGCAATCACCCGGATTTTGTCGATGGTTGAAGTGTAGATGATGAGGGAGATGATGACTGCCGATATTACCAGTAGAATAATGCGGAAAAGTCCAAGCTGCATCCGTGCCTTTTCGATCATCCCCTCGACCAGGATTTCTGCCTGTTCTTCGTCGGAGATCGCGCGAAAGTGATTCCAGCGCCGGATCCGTTCCTGCACCGCCTGCAGATTTGCCCCTGGAGCCAGTCTTACGACAACTGTGTTAATCGTATGAGTGGTTTCCGTAATGCCGGCTATATTCTGCTTCAGGAGTTTTGACTGTGCCGGGGAATAGCCCGTGAGTTCGGCTACCTTTGCCCCGATTCGTTCCCGGTCGTTCCGTATGGCATTATTCTCTTTCTTGAACTGTATATCCTGGGCATCCGCCAGGGTTACATATGCTGCGGGGTCACCACTGGAGGAGACCATTTTGCCGGTTATTCCAACCACAGTGTAATTGTGGAGCCCCAGGCGGATCTGTTCACCAATTTCCATCTTCATCGCTTTGGAGACAACTATTTCATAGTGCTTCTGGCGGATGTTACGCCCGGCGATAATGGCTGGCGGCCCCCCCGATTCGCTCAAATCGAAGCCGATCAGGAAGAAGCGAAACGACTTTCCCATTCTCTCGATCTGGATGGTCTGAAAAGAAAGGGGTGAGGCTTGCGCCACTCCGGGAACCAGGGCGATCCGATATCTGATATCTTCAGGAATGCGCGAACTTTCGGCAAATGGTCCGTTTGTATCTTGCTGGACAACCCAGATATCAGCTTTGGTCGAGTTAAGGATCGACAGGGCATCGGCAATCAGCCCCCGGTAAATTCCACCCATGCTCATTACTACGCCGATAAGCAGACCCAGACCGATGGAAGTCAGAATGAATCGACCTTTGTTGTAGCGGATATCGCGAATGGCGAGGTTCATGGCGCTATCCTTACCTTCATGCCGTCCTTGAACCTGGCCGCCTGTTCCGGAGGGGCTGCGACAATATGTTCGGTCCCTTCAACTCCGGCCAGAATCTCGCTAAAGTTGCGCCGATCCTCGATTCCAATGGTAAGAGGCTTGAATTTGAGCCTGTTGTTTTCGACAACCCATACCCCCCTGGTTTTAGCTTTTGTGACAAGAACCGCAGAGGGTATGGAAGGGACGAGCTCCCTTGATGCTGTGGTAATATATACATCGGCCTGCTCTCCCAGGCGGAAATCCTTGCGTTGGTTGAAAAACGACACGTCCACCTCAAGCTCTTCAGTAGTCCGGTCACTTTCCCTGCCGAGACGGGCAACCTGGCCGGGTAGTTGTTCACCGGGAGCGGAGCGAAGCGTGATCAAGGCATTTTTGCCGACAGCCACTCCTTTGAGTTGCGACTCGTCCACATTGGCTTTGACCCAGACCGTTCCAGGGTCGGCCAGGCTGAAAATCGTCTGCCCGGGAGTCACCGTGGCTCCCTTTTCCAGTTCCCTGCTAATAATGATCCCATCCTGCAGGGCATAGATCAGGGTATCGGCTACCTTGCTCCGCGCAAATTGAAGGCCGGCTCGATTTCCCGTTTGTTCCATCCGCGCCGATTCCAGGGCTGCAACGCTACGGGCCACTTCCTCTCTGGCAACGAAATGAATATTCTCATATTGTTCTGCTTCCAACATGGAAACCAGATTTTTCCCCGCAAGAGCTCTGAAACGCCCGGCATTTTTTTCTGCCAGAACCAGGTTAGCTCTGGCTTTCCGAAGATTGGCTTTCTCCATATCAAGATTTGCCGAAGACTTGGTTACATAAGCTTCCGACTGATGTCGCAGTTGGATGAAATCATTAGCTTCAAGTCTGGCGAGAAGCTGACCTTTTTTCACCTGATCTCCCTGGTCTGCGTGCAATTCCACAATCTTGCCGGTGATTTTGCTGGAGACGCCAACCACCACCTTTGCCTCAACGGTACCGTTTCCGTAGACCTGTGCTGTCAGATCACGTCTTACGATTTTTACGACCTTAACCTTTGGCGGGGCAAGGAGAGTCAACCTGAACACTATTACGGCGGTTGCGACAAATACGAGCCAGACCAGGTATTTTTTCCTTTTCACCAACGATTTATACAGTTCCATGTTTCACCCCTTATTTAATTCCCGAATCGGAAACTGTACTTTTCATTCTTTTCCCATCGCCCTGTCGAGCCTGGCCAAAGCGACGTAATAATCATAGGCTGCCTGGTTTTGGGACGTTACCGCATCAAGGGCCTGGGATTGCGAATCGGTGACTTCGATGATGTTGCCTACCCCTTCATGGTAGCGCTCCATGGCCAGGGTCTGATTCTCACCTGAAGCGGCTACTTCTTTCTCGGTTGATGCCATGCGGGCTTTTGCCTCCCTGACACCAAGCCTGGCAGAGGCAACATCCTTTTCTATTTGCAGTTTGAGGTCATTCCTTCGGGCAGCAACGGCCCGCAAAGACGCCATCGCCTCCTTTTCCTGCTCAATGGTGGAGAAGCCTGAAAAGAGGGGGATGGTCAGATTAACTCCCACAGCCCAGACATTGCCGCGTGGGGGAAAATCCCTGTCGGCATAACCAACGCTTGCCGTTCCGGATAAGACCGGAAGATAGCCGCTCCTGACCTTTTTTAAATTTGCAGTTGCCGCCATATTAAGGGCATCCATCCGCTGTAGCTCGGGGCGGTTGGTTAACGCTTCCTGTTGGTCCCCGCTTCGTTCCGGCAGAGCGACATTTGCAGCCGATGGCTCAACAAGCTTGCGACCGGCAAGTGAGGGGATACCAACAGCATTGGCAAGCTCCAGCCGCGCAATATCCCGGTTATTCTCCGCCCGTATCAGAGAGGTGGCGGCTGCATACAGGTTCGCTTCAGCCCTGGTCAGATCCACCTTTGACCTTATCCCCTGGTTGAAAAATTCTTCTGCTTGCCGGTAAATCTCTTCCCTTGCCCGGATAGTTTCCCTGGTGGCAAGCAGCTGTTTTTCGGCGGCGAGCAGAAGATAATAGGAGGTTCGTACCCGCAGTACCAGATCCTGGCGGGTTATGGCAAGTGACCCTGCAACCGCCGAGCGATTACCACGAGCAGCTTCCACCGCTCCGGAAGTCCTGCCGAAATCATATATGGTCTGTTTCAGGTAAATAACTTCGCTGGTTACCTCGGTAGTTTTGATATTTTCCAGAGTGGTCAGGAAGGAACGTCCCCTGCTCCAGTCAGCGGAAATGCTGATTTGCGGATAGTAGCCGGCCAGCGCCTGACCGGTCCCGGCCTCGGCGCCATGCAGATTTTCTCTAGCTTCAATCAGTTGCGGATGGCTTTTTAGCGCTATCCCGAGGGCTTCATCAAGCGTGATTTGAACTTCGCCATAGGTGGGGGAGTTCCAGATAAAAAAGCAAATAAGGAAGATTAAAAGTGGCCTCATAAATTTTCACCAGTATGGAATATTTTAATTTTGTGAATATATATTAACATAATGGTTAAAAAAATCAGCAGACAAGGGAGAGAAAATTATTCCAGAGCTTTTTCGCTTCCTCTCTTATGTCGAAGGATGCGTTGCCTATTGTCCAGCGCAGCGCGGTAAACTGGATCATCCCCATAAATGTCAGGGCCGTCTCACGGGGTAAGATCCCTGCTCTTAACTCCCCTTCTGAAATCCCCGCAGCGATGACGCCTGCAAGAGTCTCCATGTAATTCCCCATCCGGATAGCGATGTTTTCAGCGGCCTTCCGGTTGCCGAGATAGAGATCCTCCGAGAATACAAACCTTGGGAGCGCGGGAAAATCGGCGATTAAGGTTATGTGCGAGAAAAATATGGTTTTCAGTTTTTCAAGGGGAGGGCGGCTCCCGGCAGCTATGGTTGCTGCCTTCCCCATCACCGCGGAGCCAATGAAATCGGCAAGGGCGGTAAAGATTTCGTCTTTACCGCCAAAATGCCGGTAGATATTGGCATCGCTCATTCCTGCCGATTCGGCAATGGCAGCAATAGTAAGCGCACGCAGACCTTTTTTGCCAATCACTTCAAGTGCGGCATGGACTATTTCTTCTTTTCGCACACGTGTACTTTTCTTTTGAATCATGTTTACCTCATGTGAATGTATATTCACATTATATGCAAAAAATACCAATGTCAAGGCTAATTTCGGATATTCGGTTCCGAGTCGTTCAATAAACAAGGGGGGGCCGAGTTAGACGGGGATTTTTTCATACAGCAAATGCAATATGAGGCCAATATCGTATTGTTGAACCCAAAAGCAGTCAATAAAACGTTGACAATCCTAGATATCATATATACATATATACATATGTTTATTACCAGGAGGCTGATATGGCAACAGCAATTGCAGCTTATCGAACCAACTATGATGCACTCGACAAAAGTCATTCCCCCCCCCTCATGGGGTGAACTTTCCTGAAAATCAAATGAGGATTGGAATCATGAGCAAGAAGATTGTAGTCATCGGAGGTTCGGCGGCCGGTCCCAAAGCCGCGGCCAGAGCCAAGCGCCTTGATCCGAAAGCGGAGGTGACCATCATTCAGAAGGCGCCGGAGATGTCCATGGCATCCTGCGGCTACACCTATTTTGTCGGCGGGGTTTTCACCAACCGTAACGCCCTGCTCAGCACCCCGTACGGTGAGGTGCGCGATCCTCGAACTGGCGGTGCTGGCTATCGACCACTTTATCGCCACCGCCCAGATCATGGAGAACAAGATCAAAGGGTGACTAAACGGCATCGGGCCGGTCGAGTTCAAGAAGAAACTGGACCAGGGGAGAGCCCCCTATATCCTCGATGTTCGTACCCCTGAAGAGTTCCATATGATGCGTCTCGGCATCGGCGCAACGCTCATCCCCATCGGGGAGCTGCGGCGTAGGCTGAATGATCTTCCTTCAGACAAAGAGCGAGAGATCGTCTGCTACTGCAAAATATCTCTGAGAGGCTACGAAGCGGCTATCCTGCTGCAGGCGGAGGGGTGGAACAACGTGAAGGTCCTGGAAGGAGGCGTTATGGCCTGGCCGTACCGTCGGGGAAATAGCGCTTTGATACGAACGTATTCCTGTATTGCCTGTTTCAGTCTTCAGTAATCACTCTTTCGACATCTGCAGCAATTATGGGCCATTCGTACCTCACTTACCATTCAATGGCCAGACAGTTCAGTTCCAGTCAACTTTGTCGATTTCAGGGTTATTTGAAATGGTAATCCTGGTGATTACGATATTTTTGTATTTCATTATCGTGAAATAAAGATCTCCAGGTTGCCGAAATTTCCCCATTTTGTGATAGAATTATGCATCCTGCACAGATAATACTGAAAAAAGGAGCAATCATGAAATCAGTAAAAAACAAAAATCCTAAAGATTCAAAAGTTTATCTGATTGGAAGCGGTATCGCTTCCCTCGCAAGCGCTCTTTATCTTATCAAAGATGCAGGTATGCCGGGAGATAACATCCATATCCTCGAAAAAGACGAAATATTGGGAGGGGCGCTTGATGGGGGCGGTGATGCAGAAAAAGGTTTTGTTGTAAGAGGAGGAAGAATGCACGAAATGCATTATGCCTGCTATTGGGATCTGCTTTCGTACATACCCTCATATGAAGATCCGAAGGTATCGGTCAGGGATGAATCCCTTGATTTTAACAAAAGGTTCGTTTCCAACGCCCAGTCGAGGCTTTTAAAAGAGGGCAAAAAGCTAGATGTTTCTTCTTACGGGCTCAATCTTCGTCAGCAAACAGAATTACTGAAGCTGACTTTTGTCTCTGAAAAATCTTTGGGGAACAGACGGATTGAAGATTGGTTTGGCCAGGATTTTTTCACAACCAACTTCTGGTATATCTGGACTTCTATGTTTGCATTCCAGAAATGGAGCAGCCTGGCCGAGATGAGAAGGTATATGAAGCGCTTTATTCATCTTGTTGAAGGGCTTAACAGGTTAGGCGGTGTGATGCGCACCAAATACAACCAGTACCATTCCGTTGTACTTCCCATGAAAAACTATCTTGCAGAAAAAGGGGTGCATTTTGATTTGGGGGTGGAAGTGGTTGATATTGACTTTAACCTGTCGGCCGATAAAAAAACAGCTACGGTGATCCATCTCAAAGACAAGAATGAGATTGTGCTCCGTGGAAATGATTATGTTTTCATCACCAACGGCTCACTAACCGAAAGCACCGATAACGGAACATGGGACACGCCTGCAAAGTTAAAAGGCATTGCTGAGGCAGGTTCCTGGCAATTATGGAAAAAACTTGCGGCAAAGGATACTCTGTTCGGGAACCCGGCTCCTTTCTGCGACAACATCGATCTTCAAAAATGGTATTCCTTTACTGCGACCCTCAAAGACAGTACGTTCCATGATTACATGGAAAACTTCTCGGGCAATGTTGACGGCACGGGTGGGCTGGTAACTTTGACTGATTCAAACTGGCTGATGTCGTTCGTTATTGCACGCCAGCCGCATTTTCCAAATCAGGGGAAGGATGTTAAAATATTTTGGGGTTACGGACTCTATCCCGATAGGAAAGGGAATTTTGTAAATAAGACCATGGCTGAATGCACCGGAAAACAGATGCTCGAAGAATTATGGTATCACCTGAAGATCCAGGATTTAATGAATCCGGTTTTGGAAGCAGGAAAAGTAAACTGTATTCCTGTTGCGATGCCTTATGTTGACAGCCTGTTCATGCCAAGAGAAATCGGTGACAGGCCTGATGTTTTACCAACAGGAGCAACAAATTTTGCATTTTTAGGACAGTTTGCCGAAGCTCCGAAAGATTGTGTGTTTACCGTAGAGTATTCTGTCCGCACTGCTCAGATGGCTGTTTATGGGTTGTTCGAAACAGGGAAAGAGGTCATGCCGGTTTATGATTCCATTCACCGGCCGGAGGTTCTGATTAAAGCGGCGCAAGCGATCAGCAGATAATCAATCGATTGCAGGAATCGTCTGAAGTTGCAGCTCGGGTGAAGGGGACGGAGAAAATTGTCCGTTTGACCGTAAATAAGGTGTTTGATGCCAAAGAAGAGGTGATGACATGGATTCACAAATATCAGGATTACGCCTGGCGGGTGCGCTGTTCGGTCTGTTGTCGGTGGCGCAATTGGCGAGGTTTGTGATGCGAATCGAAGTGGTTGCTGCCGGCTATCCGATACCGTTATGGCCAAGCGCGCTGGCCTTCATTGTTTTGGGCGGACTGAGTCTCTGGATGTGGAAGCTTTCCCGGGGGGAGTCGAAATAGCTGTCAGGGGCAACCGTTATATGAAAGCATGGTTGCTTCAGTTGGAAAATTTATGTATAACGCAGGGGGAGGTCAGGCTCGAATATCCCAGGATAGAGACTGCCCGTGATAAATTAATTAAAAACAAGGAAGGAAAATTTTATGAAACGTAGCATGATGACCCGATTTACAGCCATCTGCAGTATACTGCTGCTGCTCTTCATTGCGGTGTTGCCGGCTGCAGCTGCGTTGCACCCTCTGACCACTTTGGAGCACAACACCGCCACCAAGGTTAGCGATATCGACATCACGATCTCACTGGATTGGGACCCGGACAAGGTGAATCCATCTGTCATTACACCGCGCGGGATGACCAAGGTCGAAATGGAGGTGGAAGTCAAAAAATACGCTGCCTCGATGTATGGAATGACAAACGGCCTGCACCGGTTGCGCAATGTTTATATCTACAACAAGAGCAAATCAGCGGCCAGAGCTGATATCCGCTACTTCGGCAGCGATGGACGGGCGAATGCCAATATCGCAGCCTGGCAGGTCCCCAACCAGCAGATAAGGATGTATGTCTTCAATGAGGGGGAAATGGATGGCTACCAAGGGGCGGTTATGGGCCACGAATCGGGTCATTATATCTACGGCCTGCTGGATGAATACCAAGAAAAGAATGGGAAAACCATTGCCGAATTGAAGGAGCTAAATGAGTCATACATGCCTTCCTCCGAAGATGACGGAACTCAGCGCTCCATTATGAATAAGCATGAGAATTATCCAAACTGGTTCTCCACTGCAGGGGGCTATGCCGACTCAGACAAAATAAAGAAAACCGCCCAATACCGCATCTACGGTAAATCTATTTGGGATACCCTTGTTTCTGACCCACTAAATGATAAAGATCTAGGGTGGGAGCGTCAGAGGTTCGAGGCCTTTATCGGGATAAATCCGGTGAAAAAGCAAACGGATCTTAAGGCGCCGGAGAAAGAAGCGCTTGATGGGTACGACAAGGCTCTGAAGATTACCTGGGTGGATGAACCGGTTCTGAACCTCGTGCTGATGGATACCAATATCCCCACCGCTCTCTGGAGAGAGGTACAGGAAGGAGTTGGCACACTGGCGGCGAACATCCCCCTGAACACCTACCTGCAGGTGCAGAGCGGCAGCAGCATCGGCGTAGCACGCACCAAACTGGCCGACGAAAACGGCAGGAAGGCCCTGGTGACACAAGCCGTCAATGTTACAAATAGTGGAGCGGTCACTCTGACAGCTGCCCTCGAAGCGGCTATTACGCAGGTAAAAGCCTATCGTGCAGCCATAGCATCTCCCCAGTACTCCGTGATCTACCTGCTGACCGCAGCGAACCAGCAGCTCCCCGCATCGATACTGAAATCGCTCCGCGCGAACAACGTAATACTAAAGGTCATCTACCGGGAGGCGATCGGCGTGGCGAAGTCTGGAGCAAAGCGACCTGCACCCAAGGCTATCGCGGCATCTGCCGCATCGCTTCCCGATACCGAGCAGATCTACCTCAGCCAGATATGCCGTAACACGGGCGGTAGTTTCAGCACTGTGCTTTCCGGGGCACAGATGGAAAACGAGGCTGCAAAAGCGGCATCTGAAGGGGATGGCACTGATGTTGCCGTGCTGGCAAGCTCAGCAAAATCTGCGCTGGGCACGGGTGAGAAACTTGAGCTGAAATTCCGGATAGGCTACAATGATGACATGCCGGAAATAACCATGGCAGCCGCCGACCAGGATTTCGCAAACCTTGTCCCAACCCTCGCACCCCCCACCGGGAAACCGATTACTTCTGCCGAAACCGTGGCCGGCATCACCTTCGAGAAAGACGAAGAGAACAGCTCCTGGAAAATTGTCATAGATCCACAAAAATATTCCGGTGATCTGAAGGGACTCTGGACTGCCACCCTGACCGCCACAGCCCCGGTGAGCAACGGTGTAGACATTATGGCTGTGACCCCTTCACTCCTCCAGATGCAGATAGACGTGAACCAGCTTCGGGTAAAGGGAAACCTGCTGGAGGTGACTCTGAAGAAAGATCGTCCGATACTGCAGGCGGCTGTCCGGGTAGACATCTATGATGAAAACGAAAAACTGGTCCGTGGTGCCGTCCCCTTGACGGATGACGGTAAAAATGGCGACCGGCGCCCGGATGACGGTATCTATACGGTGGCACTCAACGACCTGCAACCCGGCGAGTATTTATTCAAGGTGACTGCCGACGACAATGGAGGCAGAGCCGTCCTCTCAGACCGCGGTACGTTCTTCAGCGCCGGAAAAGCTGCGACACCCGACCAACTGACCGGCGTCTTTCAACGTAGCGGTGGGGCAACCTTTGCCGTGGCCGCGCACTCCTCCTCCGGCGGCGGTGGTGGTGGTGGTTGCGCTATTGGCAACGGTGGCTCTTCCGAGCTGCTGCTGGCGCTGATGTTCATAGTGCCGCTCCTTTACATGGTACTTTCACGTCGCGGGGGGTTATCTTCATGCAGTTGAAATACCTATGGCGCCAGCGCTGCATGCAGGCATAAGTGTAATCAAATGCTCTTTACCCGGAATGACAATTTTGCAAGGGCATTAATAGTTGACTCATTTTTATCCCCGGCGCATTTATTGACAGGGCTGTAGTGTGTGCTACGCTTAACGTGCGGAAAGTATATTTCAAGCGGAAAGTGGAGGCGCCATGTTAAAAATGCATCGCATTTTGGAATTACTGGTCTGTATATGGCTGCTAACTACATTACAGGGGTGTACTCAAAAATCTGAAAGCAGTTCGGGAATCTCGGGAATATTTTTCCAGGATGACTTTGAAAGTCAGTCGTCAACGTGGAATATCGGTTTGGGGTCTCTCCCCACTCCGCACGGGCAAGAAGGTTCGTGGAGCAATTTATATCTTAACGTCCCTACGGGCAGCACTGCTGAGGTTATGTGTGGCGATTCAAATGCTGAAGCACTTCGGGCTCTCTACCCTTGGGCGTATGTATCCGGTATTTACTATAACCAGGCAGGGCCGGGTACGGCAACGGTATTTATGAGTCCTGCGGCCGGTAGAAACGGTGGAAAAGCAATTCAATGGACAAATATCAATGGATGTTCAAACAATTACCAAGGCGGGCTGAACTACGATTTTTCTAAAAACCGAGGGGATATTTATATATCACTCTTGTTAAAAATTGAGTCGGGTTACGACAAAACATCTTTCTCAGATGGATGCAAATTGCCTTTAAGGATATGGTTGTCCAATGGTGGAGAGATATATATCCAATATCAAGGAAATATCCCAGGAGCATTCGGAACAAATAATATAAAAATATATTGCTCTGATGGTTTTAACGAAGGAGCATGGTGGGATACGGGTATAACTCCTGCCGCTTTATATGACGACCATAATTGGCACCAGTTGGAGTTCCGTATCAAACTCAATTCGACGCCATCAGCCGCGGATGCGGTGGCATCTGCATACATCGACGGCATCCAGACCGGCGCTATTACAAATACAAGGTTTTACACAAGTGGGACGGTTAATTTTCGTAACATATGGATAGAACAGGGCAACTGTTCCAACATACCTTGGAGCCAAACATCTTGGAAATCAGTCTGGATTGACGATTTTAAATTGTCGGATGCATATATTCCATACGGTGGTAGTGGTAGGTAAGTGAGTTACGAGGATCATGTGAAAATAGGTATCGTGGGCTGCGGACTGAATTCAGATTACCACATAACTTTTGCCAAAAGATATCCCGGTCTGGAAATCGTTGGTCTTGTGGATCTGGATGGAAAAAAAGCAAGGGATTGTGCCGATAAATTCGACATAAAAAATGTATTCAAGACCATTCCCGATCTGATAAGAGAGGAAAATCCATCAGTTGTACATATTGTTACCCCTCCCAGAACACATTATAGACTTGGGAAAGAAGCCTTGGAGCTTAAATGTAATGTGTTGATAGAAAAACCTTTTTGCATGAATGCTGACGAAGCGAAAGAGCTTTACGCGCTCGCTGAACGAAACGGGGTTAAGCTCTGTTCCATGCACAATCATTTCTTCGATCCCTGTATGGTCAAGGCCCGAAACCTTATTAAAGACGGAATGGTCGGTAAAATCATCAGCGTCGAAAGCCATTATGGACTCAACACCCGAATTGACGCATTCCGGAAGTATCCCGCACCTAATGTAATACCCTGGATTTATGACATGCCGGGTGGAGTGTTTCACGATTTTATGCCACACCCTCTTTATGTGATGCTCCCTTTTTTGGGTAACGTCGAAGAGGTTCAGGTAATTGAGAAGGCGTTCGGTGAACTCCCGCAGGGCATTTCAGATGAATTAAGGATCCTGGTTAAAGGCGAAAAAGCCTTGGGAACCTTGACCTTTTCATTTGCTGCCAAGCCTCATCACCATTTTGTCCGTATATATGGCACAAAAATGATGGTCAATGTAGATTTCAACACCATGACAACAACTGTTTTTCCTTTGAACCGTTTGCCTAAGGCTGCCCAGAAGGCCGCTTATAATCTAAGCGCAAGTAAACAACTTTTTACTGCGACTTTTGCAAATGTTTGGAATTTTGCCAGCAAAAAGCTCAGACCATACCATGGAATGCAGACCTTGATTCACAGCTTTTACGATGCCGTAGAAGGCAAAGGGAGTATACCAGTTCCGAGTGATGACGCTATTCAGGTCATTGAGGTGATGGACTCAATCTGGCCGCAGATTAGGAATAAGGAGTTACATTTTGATGCTGTTTCGCCCGAAAGGGTAAGCAAGGATAGTCCTACGGTTCTCGTAACCGGCGCTCCCGGTTTCCTTGGTCGGCGGCTGGTTGAAGAACTTGCCTGTAAAGGTTATAACGTACGGGCGCTTGCCCGCAAACTCTCCAATATAGAGCCGTTAAGTAGCTTGAATCTGGAGATCTTTTTTGGTGATGTTGGTAGCGAGGACTCCTTGCGTGCCGCTTTTGAGGGAATCGACTACGTGATCCATGCTGCAGCCGATACCGGCGGCAGTGAAGAAGAGGGGAAATTGAGCACAATACGAGGAACCAGAAACATTCTGGCCCTCTGTGAACAATTCAGGGTCAAGAAGCTGGTCTATATCAGTTCCTGCAGCGTTTATGGCGTAGGGGACTACAGTGATGGTCAGATTGTCTCTGAGGAATCTTCGTTGGAACGGTTCCCTGAAAAGCGGGGATATTATTCCCATGCCAAGCTGGAGGCTGAACAATTGGTAACCAGCGCCATGGAGCGAAATGCTTTCCCTATCGTTTGCCTTCGTCCAGGAACAATTTATGGCCCAGGTGGGGATATCTATACCCCTATGATGGGGTTTTCGATCGGGAATAAATTTTTTGCCGTTATTGGCGATGGCCGGTTTGTCCTGCCGCTAGTTTACCTGGATAACCTGGTCGATTCCATCGTGGCAGCTATGAACAATCACGAAAGCACGAACAAAATTTATAACGTCGTGGACCCGGTAAAAGTCACCAAGAAAGATTATATCTCCGGACTTGTTAAAAAGTTATATCCGGATTCCTGCGCCATCTATATCCCCTTTACCGTTATTAAAATGATGGTTTTTTTCCAGGAAAAACTATTTCAGGCCATCGGAAGAAGACCCTTCCTGACCAGGTATAGACTGATTGCTTCGCAAAGGCCCATTCTTTATGATGTTTCAAAAATCATTGATGAACTGGCTTGGGCGCCGCCGGTTTCGGTGGAAGAGGCTTTCGATAATTTGATCGAATATGAAAAAGCCAGGAACTGACTCCTGACGATTTTCATAGCTGAAAAAGAGGTTCCAAATGTGCGGTATTTTCGGAATAGTTGCCCCGAATGTCGAACGTGCTTTTCTTGAAAGAGCTACAAATACCCTGGCCCACCGCGGACCGGACGACTCCGGTTTTTACCTGGATGCCCATGCCGGTCTTGGTCATCGACGGTTGAGTATTATTGACCTTGCCGGTAGCCATCAACCAATTTTTAACGAAGATCGTTCAAAGTGGATCGTTTTCAACGGCGAAATATACAACTTCGCCCCTCTCCGAAGTCGTCTCATTGCCTTGGGACACGTTTTTGCCACGAACGGCGATACGGAAACCATCCTCCATGCCTACGAAGAGTGGGGAGAATCGTGCGTCGAACATCTCCGTGGGATGTTTGCCTTCGCCATCTGGGATGCGGCGGAACGACTCCTCTTTGTAAGCCGCGACAGGTTCGGTATTAAGCCTCTCTTTTACGGTGAGTACCAGGGTGGTTTCTGCTTTGCCTCGGAAATGAAGGCGCTATTGATCGATGAGCGATTCCCGAGAGAAATAGATGAGCGCGCCTTGGCAAGTTATTTCTCTCTTTCCTACATTCCGGGTGAAATGACGATTTACAAGGATATCCGGAAGCTCCTTCCGGGCCACAATCTCATATGGCGCGATGGGAAAATTTCCGTAACGAATTACTGGGAACTTTCATTCAACCCCGACCTGGGGAAAACCGAGAAATACTTCATCGATGGGGCAATGGAACTTCTTCGGGAGTCGGTAGACATTCATCTGATGAGTGAAGTGCCTCTGGGGGCCTTTTTAAGCGGCGGGGTTGATTCGAGCACTATCGTGGCACTGATGAGCGAGTTTTCCGATTCCCCGGTCAATTCCATTTGCATGGGCTTCGGTGGTGATGTCGGCGGCTATCTCGACGAAAGGGTTTATGCCAGACAGGTGGCTGAACGGTACAGGACCAGGCACAGAGAATTCGAGGTCCTGCCTAGCGCCGAAGGGCTGATCGAAACCATCGTCCGCGCCTTTGACGAACCCTTTGCCGATGATTCGGCTATCCCGTCATATTATGTCTGCAAGATGGCCCGCGAAAACGTAACAGTCGCCCTTTCCGGTCTGGGTGGAGACGAGGTCTTCGGCGGCTATGAGAGGTATCTTGGTTTCATGATGAGCGGCTGGTTTCGGAGGGTCCCTTCTTTTTTCCGCGAAGGGGTGATCCGCCCCATTATTGAAAGCCTGCCGGAAAGGGGAGACGGCCACTATACCGTAAATCACATGAAACGTTTTGTACGCTCTTCCCCCCTGCCGCCGGATGAACGCTACCTCGGCTATCTTACCAAGGTGAAACCGGGCATCAGAGAGAATTTCTTCGCCGATCCGGGGCGCTTTGAATTACTTGGTTCATTCTCTCAGGAGCTGCTCCTCGGTTATTTCAACAGTGTCAATGTTTCCGGCAACGCCGACTCCCTCAATCGGGCATTATACTGCGACATAAAAGCCTATCTCCCGGAGGATATTCTGGCGGTTACCGACCGCATGAGCATGCAGCATGCCCTCGAAGTTCGGGTTCCATTCCTTGACCACAAATTTTTCGAGTTCTGCTCCACCATACCTCCCGGTATGAAGATTAAATGGCTGCAGAAAAAGTATCTTATGAAAAAGGCTGTTCGTGAGCTTATCCCTCGATCTGTTATCAACCATCGAAAGCAGGGATTTGTAGGGCCGATGACGCAGTGGCTCAAAAACGAATTGAAGCCTTATGTTTATGAAACACTTTCCGAAACCAACCTGCGGAAACATAATCTGCTGAATCGGTCTACGGTGCGGAAGATAATTGAAGAACATTTTTCCGGAAAAGAAATCCACGATACCCTGATCTGGTCCATGCTGATTTTTCAGACATGGTATGACATCTATATGGATAAACGTTAGAGTGAGGGCGAGAACGTGATGGTACTGCTGTTCCTGATACTCCTCTTTTTGTGCATATATCCCTATTCCCTCTATCCAGCCCTGTTGACCCTCTTGTCCAAGATGCTCGGCAAGGGGTGGGAAGTTGCCGGTTCGGAACAACCTATTTCGGTGATTATCTCCGTCTACAACGAGGAAGGGGTAATCCGGGCAAAACTCGACAATACCCTGAAGCTGCTCTATCCTGAAGAGCTGCTGGAGATTATAGTTGTTTCCGACGGTTCAAGCGATGCCACCAACGAGATCGTCGCATCCTTCGAAGATCCCCGTATCAGGCTTGAAGCCTTCCCCGAACGAAAGGGGAAGACAGCTTGTCTTAATCAGGTTGTTCCCGCGGCAAAAGGTGGCATCCTTGTCTTCACCGATGCCAATTCGATGTTCCCTCCCGATACGCTTCTCAAGTTTTCCAGGAATTTTCATAGTGAACAGATCGGTCTGGTCACCGGGTGGACGAAATACCGCAAGCCTGGAGGAGATGAGGAGTCGGTCGGGCTTTATGCGCGAATGGAAATGGTCACCAAACGTTCGGAAAGCCTGATTTCCTCTTGTGTTGGCGCCGATGGAGCGGTTTTTGCCCTGAGGAAGGAGCTCTACAAGCCCCTGAAAAATTATGATATCAACGATTTTGTAATTCCATTGGATGTCATCGGCCAGGGGAGACGGGTGGTTCTGGATCCTGAAGTCTACTGCATAGAACAACCTGGGGAGAACGAATCGAGGGAATACCGCAGGCAGGTCCGTATCACCAACAGAACACTAGGCGCTATAGGTCGAAATATCAACTTTCTGAATCCTTTTGCCCATGGATCATTTGCATTTTTTCTCCTTTCCCACAAGGTGATACGTTTTCTGGTCCCTTTCACCTTTCTCGGGACACTTCTGACCTCGCTGCTCCTCTCTGGCCAGTCGATATTCTACGCAGGTTTCGCAACGGCCCAACTCCTCTTTATTTCTATAGGCATTGCCGGAAATTTCAGGCTGTTAACAGGTCGGTTTGCCCAGCTCTGTTCTTTTTTCATCTTGACAATTTTTGCTCAATCAGTTGGGTGGATCCGCTGGGCCTCTGGGAAAGCCGATGTCACCTGGAAACCGGTCAGGTGAGCGCACTGCAAAACGTCAGGATGAAAATAATCGGCAACAAGCCGATACAATTACTTGTTCGAAAAGTTCCTCTTGTTGAGCCGTGAGATGACAAAATATGTTGATTACAGATGTAGATTCTGAAACATCAGAGAGTTTCCATCGGAACCTCTGGGTGAGAAGCCATCGTTGTCCGATTCGGAAAGGGAATAATGGCGGATATATTGACTTAAGCCGTGCTCCTTCTGCACTACTGCCGGTCGCTATTGCAGAGATGAAAGCGTAAGCAGGAGTTTTTCGGCTGTCTTCCGTCGCCCATTCTCGTTCAGGTGCCCGCCGTCATTTGAGTATTTGGGATAAAGAGCGGTATATGTTTTACCTCCGGCTGTAAAGGATTCAACTTTGCCATCCGGCGCGGTCGCCTCGATGGAAGCCAGGTCGAAGACCAGCTCTTTTCCCCTGTACTCTTTCAGGAGCCGCGAATTGAATTCGTTCCGTTTGATGTTGTCATCGTACTCTTCCCGGTTGCCGAGGCCCGTCATTTTCATGATTTTTGCCTTAAGACCCTTGTTTATTGTCATTAACGGAACCGTAACGTGCACGAATGTTACCCTCGGATATCTCTTCTTTAATTGCGACATGGTGTCCGCATATTCCCGGAAGATTTTTTCCAGATCGGAGCCTGCGGTAATGTCAACGTAGCAAAATTTAAAAAAAGCTATATCTACTTTATCGCCCACTCCCGATACGATAATTTTCTCGAAATCGGCGAGCTTTGACGAGGGATCAGAGTTAGTGCCGATTTTTGTGTGGGCAAAGAGAGGTTTGCCAAAATCGGCAGGATTCCTTGTCTCGGCGAGGTTCAGTTTTTTCCCGGATGTCTGGTTGAAGATGTCATCAATACCGTCAATGATATTGACACCTACAGACTGGTGGCCGAAGAAGATTTTTTTTCCGCTTAGTTTATCTATGCTCTTTTCAACAACCTTTTTTTGGTCAGATTGCATACTGTCGCTCCTCGATCCGTTGTCGCTGCATGCCGCCAGGAAAATAATTGACAAGAAAAGTATGGATGGAAACCCTATTGTTCTCATGATATCTCCTCGCGCTTGCCCCGTCAGTAATTTGAAGATGCTTTTTCCACCAATGCCCAATTCCAGTAATCTTCAACGAAACAACTCCCTGCAGGCGCCCCGGTCTATCTTTCCGCTGCTGTTCTTGGGGAGCGTTTTGATAAACAGGATTTCAGTCGGGAGTTTGTGCCGAGGGAGGGAGTGAGAAGATCTCTGGAGGATGTCCCGTTCGGTCACCGCCTCCACCGTAGGGACTGCAACCGCCACCAGCCGCTGCCCCGCAAGCGGGTCGTCCAGGCCGAGGACTGCGCACTCGATGACGAGTTCCGTTGCGATGAGCGCGTCCTCGATCTCCTGGGGATTGACCCTGTGTCCCGCAACCTTCAGCTGGCTGTCCTTTCGACCTACAACGAAGAAATATCCGTCTTTGTCCTGATATCCCAGGTCTCCCGTATGATAGCCGTTGCGGCTCAGGGCTTTGCTGGTGGAATCAGGGTCGTTCCAGTAGCCGGGCATGATGTTCGGTCCGCTTGCCACCAGTTCTCCGGTCTGACCACTCGGGAGTTCTATTCCATTCTCATCCAGAACCTTCATGGTAACGTCGGGTATTGGGATCCCTATCGATTCAATCTTTTCGTGGATTCGATCAGGCTCAACATATGTTAGACGGGCTGCTGCTTCCGTCGCGCCGTACATGACGTAGAGCTTCGTATGTTCGGGGAGTACCTTCAACAGTTCCTCTTTGGTGTGGCGTGACATGTGGCCGCCTGCCTGGGAACAGTAACGGAGTGAAACGAGCTTGTCCCTGACGGATCTCAGCGGCGAGCGATGGAGCAGGTAGGCATAGGTGGAGGGGACCCCGGAGAAGCCGGTTACCTTTTCGTCGACCATCTGCTTAACAACAGTAGCCGGATAGGCGAAGGAATTGTTGATGATGACGGTCCCGCCTGCCGCAATATGGGTATTGAGGAGTGATTTCCCCATCACGTAGAAGAAGGGAAGGACTACCATCTGGATATCAGTGCTGGTAAGTTCCAGATAGCTCACGATGGAGCGGGTGTTGGCGACGATGTTCCGGTGGGAGAGCATGACCCCCTTGGGTCTCCCGGTGGAGCCGGAGGTGAAGATGATACTGGCGAGGCTCATTTCGTCAAGAGCCAGGGGGGGGGGCAGATTGACTCCGGAGAAGGTGATCTCATCGAAGGAGAGGGGCGAAACGGGGCTTTCCCGCCAATTGAGTCCAGGCCTGACCAGAAGCAGCGTACCGATGGAGAAGCGCGAGAGGCTTAACGCATGGAGTGTCCTCTCGCATTTAGGAGATGATATGACAACCCGGGGCTCGACCGAGGAGAGAAGCCAGGCCAGACCGTCCGGTTTCAGTTCCGGGTTGAGCGGAACCGCGACTCCCCCCGCCTTGAGGCAGCCGTAGTAGGAGGCAAGGTATTCACGGCAATTCTCAAGGAGGAGGACAACCCGGTCACCCGGGGTCACTCCCCTGTCATGGAGGAATCGGGCGATCCTGTTGGCGTCCCGGTTCAACTCACTATAGCTTACCCTGGTATCCCCATGGACCATGGCGCAGTTATCTGGTCGGAGCCGCTCACTCTCTTCAAGTAAATGGTGGATCAGGTTGTTGCTGGTTTGTGCCGACATATGCGTTTCTTCCCCTCGGTTTCCGAGCGATAACTGATCGGATTTTCAAAAATATTTTTCTTGATTACCGGTATCCTGTCGTGGCTCAGCTTTAAGCTGTTTACTGATAAACTGTTCGATCTCTGCGTCGTTATCCGCTCTCTGCTATCCATCCCCTACACGCTATCTTCAAGCCGTAGCAAGCTTCCTGTCAAGGAAGCCGAGAATATTCCCGATGGAGTCGAGGTTCTCCGGTATCAACTCATCGTCCTTGACCTTGATAGAGAAATTTTCCTCCAGAAACCCGATCACCTCCAGGATACCGGTTGAATCAATCATTCCCGACTCCAAGAAGGAGGCCGAATCGTCCAGCCCGTTGTCATCTCCAAAAAGGAAGTTATCGACTATGTAGCTTCTGATCTGTTCACGCATTTCGTTCATTTCTGTCCTTTCTGATAAGCGATTAGTTTTTTCTAGACGCTACACGCTGATTTCAGCTATTTTCTCCATAAGAAGCGGCTTAAGGTGAAGATAGCGCGTCGTCGAACGTTTGGTGTCAATGTCGTCGTAAACTTTCTGAACCTGTTCCGCCTGCAGCCCTGTGGCAGCGGCGAGAGCTTCCGGTGCCACACCCTTGTTCTTGCCGTAGAGGCAGAGGTCCATCTGATGGTAGGGGAGAGAGAAGTAAAATTCATCCTGCCCCTGGGAGAGGGAGTAGGTGTCGGTGGTCGGCGGCCGGTTCCGGATCCTCTCGGGGATGCCGAGATATTCGGCCATCCTGTAGACCTGGGTTTTGTAGAGATGGGCGATCGGTTTGAGGTCTGAAGCCCCATCTCCGAGCTTTACGAAAAACCCTTGGTCGTACTCGAGGCGATTCGGTGTACCGGCAACGGCATAGTTGAGACGGTCGGCATGGTAGTATTCAAGCATCTTCCTGGTCCGTTGCTTGAAGTTGGTCGCTGCCACGATTTCAAGGTAAGGTTTCAGGGGGAGTCGGGCTTTAACTGTTGTCCCGTCCGGAGACTGGGCCACGATGGACATCATGCTGAACCCCTGGTTTTCAAAGACGCTTGAGGTGACTACCTTTGATTTCCATCCGGTGGCATATTCGGGAATGACCATCCTTACAGCATTATCATAGAGCTGATAGAAGCCGACGGACGCCAGGATAGGAGAGATATCGATGCGGAGCGACTCGATGGCAAGATGGTCGATGACCGCCCGACTCAGGCTGGTAGTTTCTGCGGCGGAATGACGTTCCGGCATTTCGAGTCCGAAGACCCGTGCCGGACCCAAAGCTTTAACTGCAAGCGCGGCCGTTACGCTACTGTCGATCCCTCCTGAGAGGCCGATCACGATCCCCCTCCGCTTCAGCCGGTTTTTCATAAAGTCACGGATGCAGGAGGCTATTCTCCCGGCTTCTTTCTCAAGGTTTATTGTGAGGACATCGGCGGAAAATTGTTGCGAAGCAGTCATGTCTTACCTCCTGGCTTAAATCAGGGTATATCCGTATAGCGGACAGTTGAACAGTTGAACAGTTGAACAGTTGAACAGTTGAACAGTTGAACAGTTGAACAGTTGAACAGTTGAACAGTTGAACAGTTGAACAGTTGAACAGTTGAACAGTTGAACAGTTGAACAGCAGACTATACGGCAGAACGCCCTTCAACCACCCGCTGCGCAACAGACCTTACCTGTTTACATCCGGAAACTCCGGACAGAAACTACCTGACCACGCGTTTATCAACTTTGTGAGGCTCCACTTTGCGGGAGTCAAAAGATTCAATAAACTGATGATGCAGTATTTGAGTGGACAGTATTCCGGTCAGCGCCATATTCTGGGTTTCACTCTCGACGAACCGGTCGTCCTTTACAAACCTGTTGACCAGATGGTTCGTCTTCCCCGCGTCGAAATAGCCGGTCTTCTTCAGATATCCCTCGGAGAGAAATTCGTCGGCGTAACCTGACCCTTCTCCGAAGAAGACATCCCTGATGGGTGCCCGGTAGGGGTGTTTTGGGCGCGACAGTATCGATTCGGGAATCAAGCCGCGAAAAGCCTCTTTGAGGATGAATTTCTCCTTCAGGACCCTGACCTTCCAGGACGGCGGCAGTTTCATTGCAAAATCAATAACCCGGAAATCAAGGAATGGAACCCTGAGTTCAAGGGAATTGGCCATTGCGACCCGGTCGCCCTGTGAGGAGAGGAGATAATTAGACATAAAAATGTTCATTTCCAGGAATTGAGCCCTGGAAAGTAGGTCACGCTTGTCAAAGTCTGCAGGAAGTAGATTGGTAATTTCCTCATCCATCCGGTAGTCGCCAAGGATACCTGTGACCTCCCGGGAAAAGAAGGTGTTGTTTTTTCCACTGTTATTCCAGCGGATGCGGTGTGAAAAGAGGGGGTCATCGGAACCGTTGCCAGTGACGGCGAAAAATTTCTGCAGATACGCCCGTCCCCGTGACGGGTTTTTGAATATATACGGATAGAGCCGTTCCAGGAGGAGCGGGCGGAAGCGCGATTCTGGATTTCTATCCCAGAATGCCCTGACCTTTGCTTCCTTAAAGATATTGTAGCCGCCGAAAACTTCGTCGGCCCCTTCTCCTGTTAGGACTACCTTGAAGTTGTTTTCCCGCACCAGTTTGGAGAGGAGATACATTGGAACCGGCGCCGTACGAAGCAGAGGTTTTTCGCAGTGGCGGATGACCTCTGGGAAGTGATCCCGTATATCCATATTCGTTATAGGAACCTGGCTATGATCAGTTCTGAGATGGCGGACCATTTCCTGCTGATATGTTGTCTCGTCAAAGGCAGGATCCGAGAAGCTGAGAGAAAAAGTTCGCAGATTGTTGTCGAAATTGCCGGAGATCAAAGAGGTAATGATGGATGAGTCAAGTCCCCCGCTCAGGTAGGCGCCAACAGGGACATCTGCCCTCAACCTGATCCTGATTGCGTCCGTCAACAGCCGTTGGAGTTCCTCCAGAGCTTCGCCAAACGAGCCCTGCCAGCGGGATCCCTCCGGATAATAGGGAATTGACCAGAACGGTTCCTGTCGCACGATGCGTCCCTGTTGGACAAGCATATAATGCCCCGGCGGGAGTTCATGGATACCCCTGAAGATAGTTCTCGGTGTCAGTGTCGTCCAGAGGGTGAAAACCTGAGAGAGGGACTGCAGATCGATCTCGCGGGGGATCGAGGGATCCAGAAAGAGGGCCTTGATTTCAGAAGCAAAGAGGAACTTGTCCCCTATTTGACAATAGTGGAGAGGCCTGATACCGACCCGGTCCCTGGCAAGGAAAAGCTCATCTTTTCCCGGGGCCCAAATCGCGAAGGCAAATTGTCCATTAAGAAGGCTTAGCCCTTCTGGTCCATGTTCCTCGTAAAGATGAACAAGAACTTCGGTATCTGTTTCCGTTTTGAAGGTGTGCCCTCTTTTTTCGAGTCCGAGGCGCAATTCTGGGTAGTTGAAAATTTCGCCGTTATAGACAACCCAGAGAGATTCGTCTTCATTGCTTATGGGTTGTGTACCGCTTGCCAGGCCTATGATGCTGAGCCTGGCGTGCCCCAAAGCTACCCGTGAGTCGAGATATATCCCTGTCTCATCCGGTCCGCGGTGCCGAAGAATGGAAATCATCCTGGCAATCAGCCCTTCAGCATCCGGACCTGCGTTGCATGCCCCTGCAATACCACACATATTCAGCTCGTTTCTTCAAAAGGAAATCAGTATTGATGAAATCTTCAACAAGATAACTGAAAAACAATAAAGAGCAGTCCAAGTCTACAGGGACATTATACCATAAATATTTTTGTGAAAGATCACGCAGCAACTTTTTTACATTAGCGAGGTCTTTAGCATTTGTCTGGTTTTGTAACCTGACAAGGCAAAATCTGGTTTATAAGTATTTTTTAAGGACAATTTTGTGATTTCACTCACATATGTTTTGGTAGTTTGCGGCGATAATCGTGGCGAAATGTAAGAGCACAACCAGCGGTATACGAGAATACTAAACCATTCGCAAGAATGGGACGGAAAGCCTATAGGGTCTCACTGAGACAGCCGGGTCGCCGAAATGCCAACAATAGGTATGACGCGCCCGGTTTTTTGTTTTGTTGCAAGATGCAATGGACCGGGTTGTGAAGAATTGAGATCAAGACCATTTGTCGTATGGAAAAGAGGAGAGAAGAAATGAATCCTGAAAAAAAAACGAGAAAGGGAGTGGTTGCAAGGTCAAAATTTTTTATGGCCATGGTCTGCGCAGCGATTCTTTTCCTGTTCGGCCACTCTGCCTGTATTGCCAGTACGGTGGTTCTCCAGTGGGAGCCTAATGCAGATATGGGTGTGACCGGTTACAAGATCTATTATCAGGCGGATTCATCGACACTCCCCTTTCAAGGGACCGGCGCCGTTCAAGGGGCTGCCCCTGTCGATGTCCTCAAACAGACCACTGCAACCATAAGCGGCCTTGACCCGAACCATGCCTACTACTTCGCGGTAACCGCCTACAATACATCCGGTGTCGAAAGCTCCTACTCGAACATCGTCGCCGTCCCTGAAATGACATCCCCGACAGTCTCCCTAACATCCCCGGCCAACAACGCTACAGTCGGTGGGACGGTCTCGGTTTCCGCCACCGCTTCCGATAACGTAGGGGTCACAAAGGTAGAGTATTATCTGAACGGTCTCCTTCAGGCAACGGACACCACGCCTCCATACGTTTATTCGTGGAACACAACAGCGCTTGCGGCAGGGAGTTATACGCTGATGACTAAGGCGTATGATGCAGCCGGCAACGTCGGGCAATCGGGCAATGTTTCTGTATCGGTCGTTAATGACAGCATTTCTCCGACGGTTACAGTGACCTCACCGGCCAATAATGCCACTGTAAGCGGGAGCGTGACAATCGCTGCCAACGCCAGTGACAACGTTGCCGTGAGCAGGGTCGAATTTTTCGAAAACGGAATACTCCTGGCAGCAAGCAACGTAGCACCTTACAGCTACAGCTGGAATACGGCTGCTGCAGCCAACGGCGCCTACACTCTCTCTGCCAGGGCATAT
>CAIWTU010000031.1 GCA_903915655.1 uncultured Geobacter sp. | reverse complement strand
GCTATCTCGATCCTAACGTCGCTATCTCCAATGACCATCAGGTCGATTCGCAAGGAGCGGTATCATGGTACTTCGACAAGCATAACCTGAAGGTTCAGGCCGATTACACCAATATTCACAGACAGGGTCGCATAGCTTCCAGTGGCGCTTCAGCGACTGCAGCGCCGACCGACGATCAGCAGGTCCGCGTGCAGCTGCAGCTACTTTTCTAGTTTATTCACCTTTGATGCAGTCGCAGAAAGTCATTCCCCCTCCCTTGACGGGAGGGGGAATGGGGGTAGGTGGAGCTGCAACTTGGCGTTTTCCCCCTGCCGAAATTTGGTACGTACAAAAGAAGTGACGCTCAACCCGAGAAAATCAAATCACAACTATCGGGAAGCCTCAAAGACTGCAGCTTAAAAAATGCGAAAACTCCCTTGACAACTCCTGCGAATGATAGTTTACAATTACATGTCTGAAATGAAGAGAAGGAGCTGTTCGGGAGTATTTAACTTTCTGCTTTGATCAGGAAGCCACAAAGACAACCGAACTGCCAAAGGCCTTTTCAAACAGATCTTTCTTAGCATTGGCACCGAAGATTTCCACTGAAACGTCTTCAGTTGCAGTCAGGTTGATCGTTATAGTCGTGCCGCCAAACAAGCAGGAGACCCCCTGAACTAAACCATTTCTCCGACGATCAAGACCGTCCGCCAGGCGCAAAATACCACCCAGACGGGCAACTATCACCTGATCTTTCTCCTTCAGGCAGCGGAAAGCGTCGTGTTTTCGCTTAGGAATAGACTTACGGTGATAGCGCGCAATTAGTGCGATCAGTTCCCGTTCCCGCGGTGTAAAGCCAAACAGTTCGGAGTGCCGAATAAGGTGATAAGAATGCTTGTGGTGGCTGCCGTAGCTGATTAAATATCCGGAGTCGTGAAGAATGGCTGCCGCTTCAAGAAATTTTTTCTCAGGCTTTTGTAAGCCAAAGGGGAGTGCCAAGGCATCGTAAATTGACAATGCCATCCCTGCAACGTGCGTAGCATGCTGCTCATCGACATGGCAAGAGACTGCAAACTCCTTGATGGAATCTCTCCACGTCGGAGGTGTGCTGCTTACAGCGGCAAGACCAAGTCGCTTCATAGATTTGATAAGTAATCCCTCGCGAATCCCGCGTTCATTGACCAAGACCCGGTTAGCGTCAAAAAAACGCATAATCTCGTCAATCACCACTACTCCGGCCACAATGATGTCGGCCCGATCCTGGTTAAGGCCTGGAATGGTTCGACGACCTTTCAGATCTCTCTGGATTAGCATAGCCAACAGGTGGACTACTTCAGCATGAAGCACCTCAGACCCTTGAATGGAGACATAATTGTCTTTACGCATCTGCATAGCCATACAGCCAAGAGCTGTCAGGGTACCGCCTGATCCTATAAATGAATCAATGGAAATTTTCTTGCCGGAGAAGGTTCGTTTGAGACTTTCCCGGATATGTTTCCGAAGTTTGCGAAGTTCGTTATCTGTTATGGGATCGCTCTTTAAAAAACGATCTGTCATGACAACAGCGCCAAGGTCAATGGAATACACCTCTTCTACATGATTTCCGTATGCCGTAACGATTTCAACGCTTCCTCCGCCGATATCAACCATGGCATAGCGTTTTCCGTACATGTCGAAGTTTGAGAGAGCGGATGATGCTGTCAGTTCAGCTTCTTCTTCACCTGAAATAATCCTGATCTCGTGACCCAATTCCTCAGAAAGTTTTGCAATCAGCTCCTTGCCATTTGTTGCGGTTCTAAAGGCGCTGGTAGCAACCGCCTCAACGACTTCGACCTTCAGTCCGGTGACGAGTTTATTGAAGCGCCTGATCGCTTCAACTGCCCGGTTAAAAGCCTCATCAGAGATGACACCTGTCATGGCCAGTCTGTCACCAAGACGCACCGTGGCTTTTTCATCATCAAGTATCTTGAATTTACCATGATTGGAGGCTTCTGCAATAATACAGCGGATGGAGTTGGTGCCAATATCAATAGCGGCGATGCGGGGCTTTTTCATCTGTCCTCTTATATTAAAAATGTGTAGACAAGCGGTTTCCGCTCAATTAATTTTATTAAGCTATCCAGCAAACTGGTGTTCTCTGCAAGGAGAGTCTCCTTGGCATACTCTCGCTCATCCGGAGGCAGTTTAATAGTGTCAAGCAGCAGTTCGAACTCGGTAACATCGTTCATCTGTCCCAGAATCGACTGATATTCTTTGAGCAGACCAAGGACATGAGTGTAATCACGCTCCAGAATCAAAGAGATAATCTCGAAGAAGTAGCGCCATTTTTTAATAGCAATCCGTAAAGTGTGGCGTGACGTCTGTTGCTCAGGTACGGTGGCAACGGCAAGCAGCCGGTGTATCGGTAGGTACTGACGGATCGACATATCGGAAAAATAGGCCAACAGAGAGATACTACCCCGATCAAAAATAGATGACTCATTAACGTCTGCAACCATCTTCCGTACAATCGTGTCAAAAGTACGATGATTAAAGGCTTTGAGCGTCTTCTCGATCCTCTTCAATTCTCCGGGGCGTAATTTGATAAGTGTTTTAATTAGCGCAGTGTCGGCAGATGCTTCTGCAGAACTCTTCGCTTGAAAGAAAAGCAACGCCTCGTCAATATTGCGTAAGCCACCCAGTATCTGTGTCAGCTTGCGTACCCGTTTTCTGAGTCTGGCTTTCGAATCCTTACGTAAAAAAGGATAGAACAGCTCCAGTACAGCCCTGAAACGGCGCGATGCAACCCGAAGATTGTGAATATCATCAAGGTCTGCTGTTTTTATGACTAGACGCCTCAGCCGAAGCAGATCTTTCCATAGGGCAAAGAAAACACCCCGAGAGCGTTCAAGAATGGTTGCCGAATCTTGCCATAAGTGTTTAGTGCCTGAAAAGTTATTTTCTGCGCTTTCCAGGCAGGAAATAACTTCTTTAACGCTTTTGTCCTGTTTATTTGGGGTGGGCACTGATGGCATAGCATTAAGCAACTTGTTGCGGGAATGCCTTTTTGAAGGACGTAGTCCGTCCCTTACCGGGAACCAGATACCCGATAAAACTCGCAGGTTTTGTATCCGTGCTCAGATCAAGTTTCAAGGCAACACAAGCTCCTTTTTTCAACAAGATCGTGCCATTCTCGTGACCAAGAAGTGCGGCAATCAATGAGCCAAGCTGGGGCTCGTGACCAACCAGCATAACACGCTTAGCATCTTTGCAGTTTTTCAGGTGCGTAACCAGCTCAGGGATCTCAGCTCCAGGCAGAAGAAGACCGCTTGACACAACTATGTTTTTGCGACAAGCCTTTCGCGCCGCGATTTCGGCTGTCTGTACCGCTCGTGTCAGTGGGCTGGTGATAGTCAGTCGCGGCTTCGGGCCGGTTTTTGCGACAGCAGCGCAGACTTTTTCAGCTGCAGTCCTTCCTTTTTCCGTCAGGTAACACCACTCGTCCTGCAATGTTTCGTTTGCTTCTACCGCCTCAGCATGCCGCATAACATACAAAATCATGATGTCCTCCAAAAACTTAAATGTAATAGAATTCAGTATAGACCAGATTGTGCGTTATATTGTTCCTGTCACAAAACTTTTACCTGATTGTAACATTCAAGACTGACGGAATAAATTTTGCTGTCTCCAGAGCAATTTCTCAGCGGACAGTATCAACGGCGGAGCCAAGGTGCGATGTAAATTGCGTTTTATCGAGATTAGCCATTAACGGTGCGCTGGGTAAATTGCCTTTGGACGGTCGAGTCGGGCCTGCCCGACTGCTCCCGTTCCAACAATACCGACCGTGCTGCCCGCTACACCCTTTCCGTAGAGAACCAGGCGCCAGCCATGGAATTGACCGCTTTTCATCGGGCACTAAGGCCCTTCGCTGAAAGAAACGGTGGGTGAAAATCCGAGCAGGCGCCGCGCCTTGTCCGTCGCTGCACAGAGGCGATGCAGATCGCCCGGCCGGACAGCATCGAAGCGCAACGACGCGCTGTCGTCAGCGACCGCAGCGAACACCGCCTGTGCCAGGTCGCGAATCGACAGCACACTGCCGCTTCCCAGATTGATGGTTTCCCCCAGAGCCTCGTCCGCCGTCGCGGCAAGCACGATGCCTCGCGCGGTGTCGGAGAGATAACAGAAGTCGCGCGTCTGTTCACCGTCACCGAAGATTGTCAGCTGCTGTCCGGCAAGTGCGCGCAATACGAACTTGGGAATCACTTCGCCGGCGTCACCTTCGTGATCTGAGCGCGGTCCGAAACTGTTGAAGGGACGCACGATGATCACCGGCACGACGTGGTTCGGACATCTCCGGACCGGGGCTCTCTGTTTTCCCTCCGCTGCCTGCCGCGGAAGTAAAACAAGGCCGTCTCCCCATGGCCACCAGCAATAAGGTCGCCGGCTCGCCGGTCAGCTGACAGACCATCACGCCGCCTTGTGAAGCGCGTTGATGGCGACATCTGGGGCTCGGTCGAAGACAGTCAGAAACTCTGCAGCAGACGCATACAGGCATGTTTTAACGCCTGACGGCATGAAACGTATCGTGAAACCATTACCTTCGGAGCGGATATATTTTGATGCTGCCGGTTTCAGGTTCTTTATCATGGTGTCGTTGAACACGATTTTTTCTTGCTCATAAGGCTCCTGATTTTATTACGGCATGAAAGCTCGTGCCGTAATAAACTGTCGCGCTAGGGTGAAATGAGTTGAAATATCACAATTATAAAAATACCCTGATTTGCTTGAATGTCAACAGGGGGGGGCTGAGGGTACGGACGTACTTAATTCATTAACCAACGACTTGAGTCTGGAATTAGCTCGCTATACTGACCATGTCGATGTTATTGTGGATATTATTGGCAGGAAGAGCTGGTATGATTTGCAGAAGTTGTTGGACAACTCACCATCAGTTTAAACGCATATATTAAACCGTGACAGTTTGTTATGTCTTAACTTAAAGGGGATATCATATGGAATATCAGATAGGAAAACCTGGCAGAATTATTGTTGTCCGTTTTGGTGATGGCGAGGATCTGCTGGGAGGAATTGCCGAGATATGTCGCACGGAAGAGATACGCGCGGCCTGTTTCAATATTGTGGGGGGGATGAAGGGGGGACGCTTTGTTGTCGGCCCGGAGAGAGACGAGATGCCCCCTAAGCCCGTATGGCGGGAACTTCAGGAAAGCCATGAAACTGTCGGTTTCGGCACTGTATTCTGGGACAAGGATCAGCCGCGGGTGCATTTTCATGGTGCGTACGGTAAGCGTGATTCCGTAAAAGCCGGGTGCCTTCGCGAGGGGAGCGCCGCCTTCCTTGTTCTCGAAGTAGTAATCACAGAGATTCTGGATGTGGCTGTTACACGGGAACTTGATCCTGCTTCGGGCATGGTGCTGATAAAAATGAATTAGCCGCTCTTGAAGAGATCAAATCTCTGATTAATCATTGATACTCCGGATTATCAGTGCAATCCTGACTGTAAGCGAATTAAGTATCATCTCTCGGTGCAGATCGAGGATGAGGATCTCATAGTGCAACTTACCCTTACTCCATCCGGTCATCTGGTGATGATTCATTCGGATTCTGCTTCGTGCGGCCATCCTTCCGCAAGGGATTCGTTTAACGATGACCGGATAGTGAACGCTTTTGCCGAATCCCAGTCAGCCGGGATCATGGCTCTCTCCGGAGTAAAGTCTTCACCGGACTGGCCTCTTTCATGGATATTCTGGCGCGATTTCGGTGCCCGTTACCTGCTTCAGCTCTGCCAAAGCCAGCCGTCAGCTGAACGACTCGAACCCTTGCCCCCTCCGGATGCATCAACCCTTGCGACAATTCATCTAAGCTTGCCACCGATGCCTGGCGGTGAATACTGCACCCCCGATCTATTGGCCTCTATCTGGCTCGCTTTGGATGACCGGGTTATGAAAATAATCGCCGGAACTCCTGAAGGCTTTGCCGGATTTCTCCACCAGCATGCCCCGCTCTGGCGGCAAGTGGGGCGGGTCTGTTTCCATCTCGCAGAGAATAAACAGGATAATGGATTTCCGTTTGCCTTCATCTCCACCTACGTCCCCCGGCTCGGTAAAAACGCCCGGGCGCAACATCTGCCGCTCGACCAGGCGCTCCGCGAATATGCCGGGACGAACAGTAGAGAAACCCTCCTCCGTCTACTGGAACCGGTTTACGAAGCAGGGAACAGATGTCCATGGGTAAAGGCTTTGCTGGAAAGCGGCGACATATATCACCCGTTGGCCTGGACTCCCGATGAGGCATACCTTCTCCTTAAGGACCTGCGGCAGCTGGAAGAGAGCGGCCTTGTTGTCCGTCTCCCCGACTGGTGGAAGAAGCGGCCTCGTCCAAAGGTACAACTGCAGATCGGCTCCCGTGTTGGTACAACTCTTTCGGCAGAGGCGCTCCTTGATTTTCGGGTAGGTCTTACCCTGAACGGTGCCGAGTTGACCCAGGACGAAATTGCCGTTTTGACAGCCTCCGGCGGCGGACTGGCCTTCGTGCGCGGGCAATGGGTTGAGGTGGACGGCGAGAAACTCCGCGAGGCTCTTGACCATTGGCAAAAGGTTCAGGCCGAGTCAGGTGATGACGGACTTTCGTTCATAGAAGGAATGCGGCTTCTGGCCGGCGCCCGGCGGGATCTTTCCGGAAATGATCCGACGCTTGAAGAGTCCGGCTGGGCCTTTGCGGAAGCGGGGGACCGACTACGGGAGCTGCTGGAAAGTCTGCGGGAACCGGCGAAGCTTACTGCGGTACAGGCCGGAGCCGGATTGCAGACGACACTACGCCCCTATCAGCAGACGGGGTTGAATTGGCTCTGGTTCCTCTCTGAACTTGGTCTTGGCGCATGCCTGGCAGACGATATGGGGTTAGGGAAAACCATTCAGGTTATCTCCCTGTTACTGGCGCAAAAGGGGGTTGCAGGAAGAAGCACTCCAAGCCTGCTCGTGCTGCCGGCTTCACTGCTGGCCAACTGGAAAAGCGAGCTCGAACGCTTTGCCCCCTCGCTTAGGGTCATTTCGCTCCACCCTTCGGAGATAGATCGACAGGAGTTTGAACGGATTTCCAACGACCCTGAAAACGGTCTGGCTGGTGCAGATGCGGTCCTTACCACCTATGGGATGCTGCAACGCCAGGAGTGGCTCAAAAAGCTGAAATGGAATCTGATCGTGTTGGACGAGGCCCAGGCGATCAAGAACCCCGGCACCAGACAGGCCAAGGGAGTTAAGTCCCTTTCCGGAAGGGCCCGGATCGCACTCACCGGCACTCCGGTGGAAAACCGGCTTTCCGATCTCTGGTCGCTGTTCGATTTCATCTCCCCCGGTCTCCTCGGCTCCGCCCAGCGGTTCAAACAGTTTGCAAACTCCCTGGAGAAGCATGAGCCGCCATCATATGCTCCACTACGAGCCCTGGTGCAGCCATATATCCTCCGACGCCTCAAAACCGACCGGAGTGTAATTTCCGATCTACCCGATAAAGTTGAAATGGCAGCCTGGTGCGGGCTCAGCAAGGCGCAATCCGTCCTTTACAGTCAGGCGGTTAAAAATCTTGCCGAAGCCCTCAAGGAGCGGCAGGATGGGATCAAACGGCGCGGTCAGATCCTGTCGGCGCTGATGCGATTCAAGCAGATCTGCAATCATCCGGATCAGGCGCTCGGCGATGGAGAGTATGCTGAAGTGCGGAGCGGAAAGTTTGCCCGCCTGCGGGAGATTACAGAAGAAATTGCTTCACGGCAGGAAAAGGTCTTGATCTTTACGCAATTTCGGGAGATGACAAGGCCGTTGGCGGACTTCCTTGCCACCCTGTTCGGTCGGCCCGGACTGGTGCTGCACGGCGGCACCCCTGTGGCGGAGCGGAAAAAGCTGGTTGATCGCTTCCAGCGCGAGGATGGACCGCCATTTTTTGTTTTATCACTGAAAGCTGGCGGTACCGGGCTCAATCTGACAGCAGCAAGCCATGTTATCCATTTTGACCGCTGGTGGAATCCGGCAGTGGAAAATCAGGCCACTGATCGCGCTTTCCGGATCGGTCAAAAGAAAAATGTCGTGGTGCATAAATTTATCTGCAAAGGGACGGTTGAAGAGAAAATCGATGAATTGATTAGAGCCAAGGCCGGGCTTGCGACCGAACTGCTTGAAGGCGCCGAAACAGTGCTGACAGAGATGGATGATGCGGCGCTTCTAAGGCTGGTTGCGCTTGATATCGATAAGGCCGGACTCTGAAAAAGAGAGAGTAGTCATGAATTACCGTGGCTGGGCGCCCTACGTAACTGTTGCAGAGCGACGGTCAAAGGCCCATAAGCAGATGGAAAAGATGAAAAAGAAAGGGTTGAAGGTGCAACCGGTCGAGCTTTCCGGACGCAAGATTGCTGCCTCCTTCTGGGGGAAGGGGTGGTGCGACCATATGGAGTCGTTCAGCGACTACGCCAATCGTCTCCCCCGCGGTCGAAGCTATGTCAGAAACGGCTCTGTCTGCCATCTGGAAATCAAAGGTGGGCAGATAGATGCAATTGTCAGCGGTTCTAAACTGTACAAGGTAGCCATTACGATCACCCCACTGAAGAGCACGAAGTGGGAATCCGTGAAGCGTTCCAG
>CAIWTU010000030.1 GCA_903915655.1 uncultured Geobacter sp. | reverse complement strand
TGATTTGCCGTACACAGAAGTCCCAAGCTCTACACATGAAGCCAGCCAATTTTTACCCTCTTTTTTTACGTTGTAAGTCAATTCAAAGTAGGGGTTGATTTTCTCCACTTGGCGCCTCCCGGTGTCCCTGCCAGATCAGGTATACCTGCCTAACATGAATTATATAGCAGATGTCAACAAGAAGAGGGACTTCATAGATACAAAACCCTATGTCGCCTGTCTTCATCGTGATTAATATCAATAAACATAGACTTTATGCCAATGATTGTCAATATTTTAGGCACGAATGTCGCACATCTCAATGCTGCACGCTGATAGCTCGTCCGTGCCCTCCCTACATGCCCTTAGGTCCGCCTCTGGCGGGTCAGGCAGCTGATCGCCGGTGTCATCTAAACGTCCCGATCGGTGTCCCTTGCGGGAGGAAATCGCGAGATTTATCTGAGGAAACGATTTTGCTGTTCTGAGGTCTCGGTCAGGCACGATATTCGAACTTACTCCTACTCACACCTGTCATCCCGGAACTGCAGTATCCGGGATCCATTTCCTGGTTACTGAGCGCTGAGCGCTGATAGCTGAAAGCTGATCGCCGTGAATCGTTTGGGTCAAATCGACAGTCGAATTGTAGTCACGTTATGTAAGCACAATCAAAGCGTCTTTTTAAGGAAACGAATCAATTTCTCGTGCGTGAGTAAAATGGGTTCAGGCATGGTATTCGTTTTTCGTTCTAACAAAACAAATCGGTTTTTTCCGGCGGGTTAAAGGGGTTTTCCCAAGTTGTTCTTTATATTATTTAATAAGCTGACCGCTGAGTGCTGACAGCTGATAGCTCATATTGTTAATCGGCCCAGAAATAAGTGCCGATGGGGTATAAATACAAAGTAGCACATTTGTTCTTATTATGCAAATTCAGCCGAACTTCACTTGGCAAACCCGAATAGAAAATTGCACCTACAAACATCTGGCAAATAGCATTAAGTGCGCGGGTGACAGGGGGGATTGTGTAAATGTTCTTATCCAATTACACTCATGCAATGGATGTTATAAAATGAAAAATCAATATGTTGGCGATATTGGAGATTTCTACAAATTTGGGTTGCTCAGGTTCATATTTAAAAGTGCTAATGAACAACTCGGGGTAAACTGGTACCTTACTGGCCCGGATTCTAAAACTCATGGCAACCTAACGGATTTTGGGAACATATTGCCAGTTTGTGACCCAACTCTAAACCAACTATTGAAAACCGTTCGACATCCAAATCGTTCGGTCTCGGAGATAGAGCAAATTGGAATCTTACCTCGAAAGACAGTTTTCTTTAGGAAGGAAATTCCTGGCGGATTCGATGCGCGAAACCAGTGGCATCAACAAGCACTAACGCGTTTAAAGGATTGCTCCTTGGTTTTTCTCGACCCTGACAACAGCGTTCAATCCCCAAAGGTTGAATATGGGACTACAACGGGGCAAAAATATGCTTTTAGAGACGAGATTGAAGATTACTACCGTCAAGGAAAAACTATCATTGTTTACAGTCAACGTAGTCGTGAAAAGGAACCGGAATATTTACATAGATTTACGCCATTAACAAGAGACCTTAATTGTGAAATTAGAGGTTACCGCGCGAAAACTAATCCGATTCGGGATTTCTTCTTTATCATCCACCCCAAGCATGATGTATTTATCAATGAACGTGTTTGGTCACTCCTAAATGATAAACACTGGGGGAATCAATTCAAGGAACTAAATCCGAGTTGTTGATTGAAGGCCAATGAGAAAGTCCTTAAGCTAATTTCGCTATCCTCTGATAAAAATACGGCTAATATGAGAATATGTACCGAACATTGTCGTCTGTTCCCAGGATACTAAAAAGACTGGAATTCTTGCTTTGTTAAAAACCCACATTCAATGTCGAAGTGCAACAGATGAAGCAGCGGCTTCAATTGGCGTTCTGAATCCCAGGCACTTTCTTGGTCGATTATTCAAACGGCTCTCCACAAGAGCCACCTGTCCATCAGTTATCTTAGCGAAATCTGTGC
>CAIWTU010000029.1 GCA_903915655.1 uncultured Geobacter sp. | reverse complement strand
TTCCAATTCGGAAAGCGGGGATTTTTTCTTCTGGCAAGAAAATCAAGGGCTTGCGCGGAGGCGTACATCGGTACACCGCACAAGTAAGCCCGAAGATTGACGCCGTCAGGGGGAAAAAGCACCCTTTCCGGACGGAAACTAACTATGATCTCAAGCATTCCTGTGCCGACCCCATCAGATAATCAAAAACCTCTTCGCGAGTGCTGATGAAGCTCGGCATCACATTGAGGATATCCTCAACCAGGTGCAGCGCCTCGCTGTCAGCGCTCTCCAGCTCATTCATGACAGCTGTCAGAATAGGCAAAATCTCGTAAAGGTCGTGACGATTGAAGGAAGTTTGGTCGGGAAGGCCGGTAAACTTAGGCGCTTCCCGATTGGCGACATCTCGCGGATATCTGAATTTGAGATCTGAAGCTTTGACGATTATTGACATGTCCACCTCACCATTCAGTGAATTCTGCAGCCGCTGCCACATCCACCGCCGCACCCACCCGGATTGACTATGTCTGCAGCTTTAGGTTTGTTGCAAAGATTAAGGGATGTATGATCCACGTACCACGCTTCTTCCACCATTTTTCCGATCAGCTCTTTTTTCTTGAGCATCATCAACACCCGCATCTCGGTCGTTTCAAGTAGAAGCGCCGCATCAGCAATTGGTACAAAATTAGTTCCGGCTACAGACATGATATTCTCCTTAGACCGCTTTTGGCAGCACTTCTGCACCAAGATAAATAGCAATAAGTTCGCAATTGCTCAGGTCGCGCTTCCGTTTGCACGACATAGCACGAGTCAGTTCCAGCAGAGGTCCCGCCTGTTTTCGATTTACAACTATGCCCATGCTACGGTAACGCTCGATCAAGCCACCAGAGCCGGAATGTTTGCCGACAATTATGCTCCGGGTGAGGCCGACCTCTGCCGGGTCAAATCCTTCGTAATTGTTTGGATCCTTGATAACCCCGTCGGCATGCAGCCCTGACTCATGGGCAAAAACCCGCGAACCGACCACAGGCTTGGAAACCGGGAGGGGGCGATGTGAAGCTTTGGCAACGAAGAGCGACATCTCCCGGAAACGGTGAGTATCGATGCCGGTTTCAATACCACAGGCATACTTGAGCCCCATGACCACCTCTTCCAGCGCCGCATTGCCGGCCCGCTCCCCCAAACCATTGATGGTCGTATTGACGAACTTCGCCCCGGCACGGATTCCGGCGATGGCATTGGCGGTGGCCATTCCCAGATCATTGTGGGTATGCACTTCAATATCAACTGCCGGAACAGCCTGCCGCAAGTACGATACCTTGTCAAAAATGGTAAACGGATCCATTATGCCGAGTGTATCGCAGAAACGGAAGCGGTCACCACCCATGGAACGGGTAATTTCCATCAACTCCACCAGAAAACGCATGTTTCCACGACTGGCATCCTCCCCACCCACTGAAACGTAGAGATTATGCTGCTTGGCAAAACCAAGCGTAACTTTCAGTTGTTCCTTGACCGCATCACGATCTTTTTGCAGTTTATGGACGATCATCTGATCGGAAACCGACAGCGAAATGTCTACCGCATGCACACCACAGGCGATACTTGCCTCAATTTCAGGCACCAGCGCCCGGTTCCACGTTATGAGTCTGGCGTTGAGCCCCAGATCCACCAGGGAGCGGATACTCGCCTGTTCCTCACTACCCATGGCCGGAATACCGCATTCGATTTCGCCGACACCAATGGAGTCAAGCATTCGGGCGATGGCGATCTTTTCGCGTTTCGAAAAAACAACTCCGGCGGTCTGCTCGCCGTCCCTCAGAGTAGTGTCGTCGATGATTATCTCTGTAATTGGTGTCATGATGGACTCCTTAGGTTCATCTGCACAACATGTTCAGATCCAACATATTCATCCACAACTGCCCATGGTCGACAACCCGTAAATATATTCCGACTGATACATCGGCTTGACGCCCGCGTACATCAACTCGTTGCTGCAGGAAATACGCATCCTGTTTTGATTGAAAAGCTTCAGTGCCGTACGATTCGAAGCGGGTGCGTCCAGGCAAACCCTGATTCCGACAGGGATTAAATTCAACGCTGCTTTGAGCAGAGCATCCGCCGTGCCGCAACCGGCAGCGGAAAACGGCCCTAATTGCCTGAATCCTTCACACTGCTGCACTACAACAAAGCCTGATTCCTCCTGCAGCACCCTCCCGCGCCCTGCGGTGACTGCGACCAGCGCGTCACGCCGGTCGCCCCAGGCCCGGCTGTCAATGTCGTTCAGCAACGCATCAACAGCCTTGTCAGTTGCCGCCGCTTCCTGCCCGGTGGAGCGCTGCCGACCACTGCCGCCCCAACGGATGATTGTATCGATGCTTGTGAAGCCGAATTTTTGATACAGCGGCATGCCGGATTTTGAAGCCGTCAGCCAGAGCGTTTCAACACCGCTGTCGAACAGCGCCTCGATAACTTTCTTGAAGAGCCGTTCTCCGATGCCTTTGCCGCGATATGCGGGATGTACGATTAAATTACCGATCCAGCCGCTCCGCTCATGGCGGAGCGAGGTCACAAACCCTATCGCTTTGGCATCATCTCCCCGGGCGGTAAAACATCCCTGAGAAAACTCCGCCAGCAAAAACTTGAATTCCCACGGTTCCGCCAGCCACTCTTCCGCCGCAGCCAGCTTCAGAAAGGGAACGATGTCACCTGTGCAAAACGTATCGATTGTCATGGTGTCGGACAGGGCGCTTCAGCGATAGTCAAAATGAGCTCCTGGCCGATCAGGCCGATGGCATCGGCTCGGCACTGTTTGCAGTGGGCGAACTGGCCGATAACCCCCTCATTGGCTTTTCTTGTTTCAGCCAGATATGCTTCACTTGGCGGTACAATATGCGCCAGTTCAGCCTGTGGAATAATCGGCATGATGTTCATGACGAATGCGCCAAATTCTTTTACTCGTGCCGCTATCAACGGGATCTGGCTGTCGTTGACTCCCGGGGTCAGCACCGTATTTATCTTGATGGTCAACCCCAGCTCGCCCGCACTCTTAACTCCTTCAAACTGGTTGGCAATCAGAATTTTTGCCCCCTCTACGCCGGTATACTGTTTCCCGTGATAGAAAACGTGGCGGTAGATCTGTGCGCCTACTTCTGGGTCAACGGCATTTATGGTTACTGTCAGACTATGCAGCCCCATCTCATAGAGACGATCAATCGATTCAGGGAGCAGTAGTCCGTTGGTACTGAGGCAGAGCATCAGGTGCGGGAACTCACTCTTTACCATTGCAAAGGTTTCAAAGGTCTCCTCATTAAAAAGTGGGTCTCCGGGGCCGGCGATGCCGACTACCTTGATGATCGGCCCGGCGATCGGGCTTACCATGATTTCCCGCACCTTCTCGATCGCTTCCTGTGGTGTCAAGATGCGACTGGTAACACCGGGGCGGGATTCGTTGGCACAGTCATGTTTGCGCAAACAGTAACCGCATTTGATATTGCATTTTGGCGCCACTGCCAGATGCATACGACCATTTTTTTTGTGATTGCCGCCGAAGCATGGGTGCCCCTGAATCTTGTCTTTCATCTCACATGCAGTTGCCATGGTTCGCTCCTTATAAAATGAAAAAAACCCGCAGGAAATATTCCCACAGGCGTCGTTGCCGGTACTGGCATTGTTTAAGCATAGAATGTGCCAGCCCTGAAAGGAATTAACAATGTTCAACCGGTACAGCCTCGAAGAAGTCAGTGATCGCGCCCGTGCAGCCTTTATCGGCATGGCAATTGGAGATGCCCTTGGGGCAACTGTTGAGTTCATGACCGCATCAGAGATTGCCTCAAAATACGGCACATTTCGCGATATTATCGGCGGCGGCTGGTTGCGTCTCAAGCCGGGGCAGGTAACAGATGACACGGAGATGGCGCTCTGTATCGCCCGGGCAATTGTAAAAAACCGGGGATGGTCATTGGAAGCGATTGCCGATAACTTCGCCTCCTGGCTCAAATCCCGCCCCGTCGACTGTGGCGACACCTGTCGCAAGGGGATTCGTGCCTATATGCTTCACGGCCAGCTGGAATCACCACCAAATGAGTGGGACGCCGGAAACGGCGCCGCCATGCGACTTCTGCCTGCGGTCCTTTTTTCGATCCCGGATGGAAAGCTGCTCAAAAAGTATGTACTTGAACAGGCACACATCACCCACAACAATCAGTTATCCGATGCCGCCTGTCTCTGTCTAGGGCAACTGCTGCACCTGGCGCTCTGCGGCGCCGGAAAAAGTCGGTTGCTTCGCCATCTGGATGGGCTTGTGAATAGATTTCCCACTTTTAATTATGTGCCGTATCGTGGTTTGACAACCGGGTATGTCGTCGATACCATGCAGACAGTGTTTCATTGGTTTTTTCGCGGAAGAAGTTTTGAGGAGTGTCTAGTCGGAACGGTTAATCAGGGGGGAGATGCTGACACGACCGGAGCAATCTGCGGTATGCTGGCTGGCGCCTATTACGGCATGGATGCCATACCCAAGCGGTGGATAAAAAAGATGGATTGCAAGGTAATTACGGAGATTGAGGGAATGGTTGAGCGTTTGATAGCCGAGAGTCCGGTGGGAAGGAACTATTGAGGCTTTACTGTCAGATCTAAAAACGGTTTACGCGGAGACGCGGAGAGAATCAGAGATGAAAGCATAAGGGTTTTGGGTTAAACCATAATCCTTTGTTTTGACTTTCTCCTCGCACTCCGCGTCTCCGAGTGAGACAGCTTTTCAGATTTCCTTCAATATCATATTCGCAATCTGCAGCAGCGATTTACGTTTGTCCATGGCACTCTTCTGCATGATCCGGTACGCCTCGGATTCAGATGTGCGGTTTTTCTCCATTATAAGACCTTTGGCTTTTTCAATGATCTTTCGGTTCTCAATCAGCTCGCGCAGGTCGTAGATTTTTTCTTTTAGCTCTTCAACCTCTTCAGCATGGTGAAGGGCGATTTCTATGGCAGGGAACAGATCCTGCTGCCGGAGAGGTTTGGTTAAAAAAGCGGCAATTCCGCTCGCCGATGCCCGTTTTACAGTCGCGCTGTCACAGACGCTTGTCAGGAGCATAATCGGTATTTTCAGCTTTTTTCTGATTTCCGTCGCGGCAGTTATTCCGTCCATAACAGGCATGGATACATCCAGAATCGCCATATCCGGAAAGCTTGCCAAGGCCAATTCTACAGCTTTTTTACCGTCTCCGCACTCCAGAATTTCATCAAATCCAAGATCGACCAGCATGCTCTTCAGGCTCGCTCTTATTAACGGCTCGTCGTCACAAATCAGAATGGATTTACTCATGGTTTTTTCCTCCGTACAGAGGATTTTGCATTAGGCGTACCACTTAGGGGAAATACTCTTTATGGAAAAGTTTTACACTACGCAACTCCGTTTGGTTTTTGACCCGTTTCAGAAAGCGTTCTGCGTTTTAAAATTCTTGTTAATGCCTGACGGAACTTTAACGCCATTGTTGGAGTCACGGCATTCATAGGACGGTCTCCGACAACGTTTACTAGCAGCATCAGATCTGCTTTAGCCCCATCTGTAATCTTAGAGTTCTTCGAGCGTTCTAACTCGCCACCGAATTCCATATACTTCTCAATGGCAACGGAAAGTCGCATAGTATTTATAGGAATATTGCTGGCAAATACCAAATACCGCCTTGGCATTCAGGTCGAAATAGTGGTGGGAAATGATATCCCTCGCACCTTTGGCGCCTTTCCAGTCAGCACCGGGATACTTGACCCTCCTACTTATACTATTATCTATTTTGAGAACGTTCGCGTTAAGTCTGTGGTTCCCGTATCGTTCACCAGTTCTGCCTTAACGGTGTTGGTACTGCCATCAACCGTCCATACGGTATACTGATTTTTTCCATCAGCCGGTGGAACTGAGCCACTGTTGCCGTTCATCCACTGCACAACTTCACGGTGTGTTGAAACATCAGAGAAGTGGCGGTGTCCGCAGATGTAAGCATCAACTTTAAATTTAACGAGAACATCCCAGAACTTGTCTCTCTGAGAAATGTCCGTCTTTTGCAGATCACCAACATCCGTCTCCGGCCAATTCAGATCATAGTAGGCATTGGCATGGCCAAAAACGAATATGAATTGTGCACCATTGCTCTTGGCTTTCTGCAGATCGTCATCAAGCCATGAAATTTGAGCGTCGCTGATGTAGTACATGGCATTTTCAGGTATTTTAATATTGTGGTCGAATTGATTTGTAGCCATGGAAACAAAGTGAACTTTGCCATAGTCCCATGAAAAGACGGTTCCTTCGTAGCCTTTAAGTTGTGCAGGCTGTGGAAATTCCGATTTGAAGAGTTGAACCGGGTCGAACCCTACTTGATCTTTTGAAGATTTAAACGGAGACATTTCGTGGTTGCCCGGGGAGATGTAATAGGGTACTTGGGATGCAAGAGGATGGATAGCCTTCTTGAAGCTCTGGTAGAGCCGTCTAAACGTCTTTATGTCCGGGTTCTTCCCGAAGAAGATATCACCGGCGTTCACTGCAAATACCGCCTTTCTTTTGGTGGCATCATTAATGATGTTAATAAATGCCGCAGGTAATCCTTTTAGATCCTCCGTGTCTGATGGCCCACGGTTGTCGGCCATCGTAACAAAAACGAATGACGTATTATCTTCTGTCGTCGCAGTAGTAAATGACCTTACTGTCGAATCGCCTTCAACAATAAATTTATACTTCGTATTGGGTTTAAGGTTGGTGATTGTAACACTTTGGCGATCAGTTCCCGTTCTCGACAGAATCTTCCCCTCAGATATTCCTTCAGCTGCAGCCCAGTAACTAACAGCACCCTGAAGCGAAGATAGTGTGTCCCAGTTTATTACCACTTCGGTAGTGGTAACCATTCCAATCCGTGGACCGCTGATGATTATCTGTTCTGCCCCACCACCACTGCATCCTGTCATTGTGAGTGCGAGGATAACAAAGAATACGGTCATAATATCAAATGCGAATCTTTTGCTCATTAAATGCCTCCATCTGGAATTGACACTTGGTAATTTAGCTTGTACGGATTGACAAAATCTCGAATATATCGGTGAATTAGAAGAATACTTTACTGCTTGCTCATACAAGCTATTTAACACCACCGGAGGCTTCCACTTCAACTTTTACTTATGCATTCAAACATAATACCGTTTTAGTGAATTTCGGGGATATACTGCCGTTTTCAAGATTATTTTCGCGGTCTCCCCGGCATCCCGATGTTTAAATCCTGACCTGTTACCTGCTCGATTCTTTGAACAAAATCATCACTACCGGCCGGTCGCCCCGTCCGCTGCCCGTCTCAGTTGCTGTGCTTTTTCGACATATTCATAAGCAATTAACTCCTGCCAGTTTGTGATCAAGCCCATAGGCTGTATTTAATAAGTCAAATCAAAATTGGTATTCTGTCCCCTGAATATTAGTTACTCCGGAAAGGCCGTCAAAATGCTCATCCTGAGTCCACAGGATAGCGTTGTGATGCCTGGCGGTTGCATAAATAATACTGTCGGCCATGGGAATCTTCATATCGAGGCTCACTCTGGCAGCCTGCAATGCGATTGACGAGGAAAGGTCGACCACCTCTCCCTGCTGCATCAGGGCCACTGCCTGCAAAGCACCGTCCTCACCTCTCTGGCGGCAGACCACTTTGAATACTTCATACATGGATATCGTCGGTACAAGCAACTTGTCGGTTTCCATGAGTGGAGCAGCAAAGTCTTCCGCATTAGGTCCATCGGCAAAATACTCCAGCCATCCTGAGGAATCTATGATGTTCATGCCCTGTCCGGTTCCCTTTCCACCGAAGTATCGATCCCCTGCAGAAATCCCCTCATTTCTCTAATGTCTTTTACGAGAATGAACTCAATGCGGTTGTCATATGCCTGGCCGGCAATCTCTGCCCCGGCACCAGATGGAGCTTATCCCTGATCTCGCGCGGGATGACCACCTGGAATTTGGGTGAAATTTTTACTGCCTCCATATTAACCTCCATCGATAAGGATATTGTAAGACGATAATGCAATCGAAACATAAAGTCAAGGTATGTACAAAAGGGGAGCGTCGGAGTTCCAGGGACATCCATGATAAGTTTTGTAAAGGGGAAAATGGAGATTCACCTTTAAATAAATAGACAAGAATGTCCCCATAATGTCGTCCGGCAGTAAGGTCGGAACGTTTCTGCATCTGGGGCCGACCGGAGTCAGTCTGGGATCAAGTCGTGGCGATAAGGTATTGAATGCCGATCCGGTAAGAAGAAGGAGATCATGGACTCAATAGAAAAATAAATAAAAGCGCTGGCCTCGCCTTGATGTGAGAACTACATCTGACAAAAACCATACGCAAAGCCTGACCCCATATAGACACCTTGATATTTATAATTATTCTCCCCTGCCTGAAAAACTTTACGCCGCTGCATTCTGATTTATATCTTCCAGTAGATAAATGATCCTGATCGCACCCACATCCCCAAAAACCCCATCGAGCCCCTCGTCGTGAATGTCCGTAAATGGCGGCTCGTATAGCAGGCCGGGATCCATGGTTCCGTTTTGGGTCAGATAGTTGATGATCTGATCAATGAATCTGATCTGGGTGGCCGAAGACTTTCTCAAATCGTTCGCGGCTGCCCACCTCTTCCGATTTAAACAACAGCCGCTCCAGCTCATCCAAATCCTGTTTCGTGATCTGCCGATTCATGCGCAGTTTGTTGATGGTGATATGATCGGCATGATCGCGGATGAATTTCTCCACCTTCAGCCAGTACTGGCGCATCTCCTCGGCACTGGCATAGCCCGGTACAATTATTAGGATATGATCACCGATGGTGTCGGTAAAGTCGGTATAGACGATCACCGCCTCGCCCTTGTCCAGAAATTTTATCAGATCCCTCAGGCGGACGCGAACCTCCTCCAGCATCGGCAAGGTAATGCCGGACCAATACCCTTCTGTTTGCAGATCAAGAATCAGCTCCATCTGCTGCGCCACCATCGGAATGGTCCCCTTCCCTTCCAGTCTCTCGGCGATCTCCATTACCTTGATCCGGTACCGTTCAAAAGAACCGGATTTTTCCAGCAGCGCCAGTTGCATGTTCAGTAACAGCAGGTCAAAGCGCTTGGCAGTCTCGTCCTCCTGGGGGAGTTCCACCGGCAGCCCCGCCAGGTGGAATGTCACTTCCAGGGTATCCTCCTGGCTAAGTTTACTCCACTGTTCACGGACAGCATATTTCTCCAGGTGCCGGCGATGGGGGCGGACGATGAAGTTGTCCGGATTCATCACCGCGACCTCACCGTGAAGGGTATCCTCCAGGCCACACCGCAGCCGATGCTCACTGTCGGAAGCCGGGTAGTCAGGATTTTGCAGCTGCAGCAGCAGGTTCAGCCGCTGCTTGAAGATCTTTTTACTGAGCGACTCCTGGCTGCCACTCTCAATCCCTTCCGGATTTTCGGCAAAAAACTCGAAGTTCTGGCAGTAGTCGAAGACGTAGAATTCCTGTTTGTCAATTTCCGGGCCGAACAGCCCCTTGCAGAGTCTGGTTCCACGTCCCATCATCTGGTGAAACTTGGTCTTGGAGCGGACCAGCTTGAAGAAGACCAGGTTCACAATCTCCGGCACGTCGATGCCGGTATCCAGCATATCCACCGAGATAGAAATGATCGGGTCGCCGTCCTTCTGGTAGAAGTTATCAATCAGATCCTGAGCGTAGGTTTCGTAGTTATCTATTACCCGGCAGAACTTCCCCTTCAGGTGCGGATAACTATTGTCGAAGCGCTCCTGGATAAACATGGCGTGGTTGTGGTTTTTCGCAAAGATAATAGTCTTACCGAGCCGGTCACCTCCCGCTACCATGACACCGTAGCGCATCAGGTACTCCAACACCTTGTCCACCGTGTCGATGTTGAACAGCCAGTTGTTCAAGGCCGATGATTCGATCTTTTCCGGCATGCCGCCGGCCTCCTCGTCCCAGAACTTCTCCTCGTACTCGGACTGTTCTTCCGGGGAAAGTTCGTTATACTTCACCCCTTCGCGCTGGAACTTGAGTGGAACGGAGTGCGCCTTGGGCGGCACCAGAAAGCAATCCGCCACAGCCTTTTCAAGTTCGTAGTAAAAGGTGGGAACCCCCTTCTACAGTTCGAAGAGCTGGTAGGTGTTGCGGTCCACCTCGGACCGTGGCGTGGCAGTCAACCCCAGCAGCAGGGCATCGAAATACTCGAAGATGGCGCGGAACTTCTGCTAGACCGAGCGGTGGGCCTCGTCGATCACGATCAGGTCGAAATGGCCGGGACTGAAACGTTTGTTGTCCCCCTTGGCATCGTCGATACAGTTCATCATAGTTGGATAGGTGGAGAGCACAATCCGGCTGGTCGTGTCGTCCTTGATCTTGGTGATATTGACCGGGCTGGAATGGGGCAGATGTTCCTTGAAAGCGTTACCGGCCTGGGTTAGAAGCGCGGTCCGGTCGGCCAGGAACAGCACCCGCTTGATCCAGTTGCACTTCTGGAGCAGTTCGATCAGAGCGATCACGGTGCGGGTCTTGCCGGTGCCGGTGGCCATGACCAGCAGCGCCTTGCGTAGCTTGCGACGCTGGAAGTCCTCCCCTACCCTCCTGATGGCCTCATGCTGGTAGTAGCGCTCCACTATTGTCTTGTTGATGGTAGCGCTGGTGATCTCCCTGATGCTGCTACGGCGGTTGATCAACAGTTGCAGTTCGTCTTTCTTGTAGAACCCCTGCACCTTGCGGGGCGGATAGTTCAAATCATCCCAGGGCCAGGTTTCGTAGCCGTTGGTAAAGAAAATGAGCGGACGCTGCCCCTTCATACTTTCCAGACAGTCAGCATACAGCTTGGCCTGCTGTTGGCCGATGCGGGAGTCCTTCCTGGTCCGCTTGGCTTCGACCACCGCCAGCGGCAGGCCGTCGTCGCCCCACAGGACGTAATCGACAAAGCCCCGCCCTTCGGCTCCGCTCAGGGCAAGCCCTTCTTTCTGCTGGCTGGTCAAAGATTGTTGGCTGAGCGGAGTCGAAGCCAGTGGTTTACCGATCTCCGCCGCTGTTGGTGAATAGCTGCAGGCCAGCCAGTAGAGGACGTGGAATAGTTCTTTGAGGTTATGCAGGGAATCGCTGTTGCTGATTGGTTTATCGCTGTGAACGGCCAAATTGACGATTTTCTGGATGGTGAGGATCTTGGGGAAGAGGCAGGGTTCCAGATTCTCCCGGAAGGTTGGTTCGTGGATCAGGGCGGCCAGATTGTCGGCATAGGGTTGTTTGAGGTAGGAGTCATTGGCATATAGCCACTTAACTGCCCGCTCTAGCGAGCGTCGGACGTAGAAGCAACTTGTCCGTGGAGCACTGTTGACGTTCTACTCGGCTTCGTGGGCAGTTTCGTAGAGTTCGGGCCAATCGGTTTTCAGGAAGGTGAAGGTAGACATTATTACTCCGTTGCTAAGACCGGAAGGTAATGGTGTAGTTCCATAATCCAACGTTCCCCCCAGCAACGGGAGAGTATACCCAATGGCCGTACATGATTCAGCCATCGATTTCCGAGAGTCCTTGGAAAGGCGATATTCCGCAATAATCTGCTGGATCTCTTCAATCTTTACAACCTCTGCCAACACTGAGCACTGTTGAAGATCTTTCTCTTTCTTAAAATCCTTGTTCAGTCCCGTCCTGCGCTGGGCAATAATGAGCTTGTGCAGCAGAAGTGCTTCTGGTGATGGAATGCGGATACTAAAATCGTTGATAACAACTGTAACCGGCCTGATAAAAAGCAGGTCAATAAATGGGAGCGGCTGGGCAGAAACCTTCCAGGGGGGGATGACCACTGCCGGAGGCCCGGAACCACCTTTACGATGGGTAATGAATTCAACTTCAAAAGTCCCCTGGAGAAACGTCTCAATACCCGAATAGTCCTGAACAGCAGTATAGCCCAACCGTTCCAAAACTTCGGGAATACTCTCACTACCAATTGCGGGAACCTTCAAAGCATTATCGACAGCAAAATCAATGTCATTTGTCACAAGAGCATAGGAAAGCGTGAAGTACTCGCTATAAACCAGCATTGGCCAGCTTCCTATGAGCAGGCCATGGGAGAAAAGACCGGCATTGTCCATTTCACGCAAGAGATCCGTGACCGGTTGCAGAAAAGAACTCTTTTCGAAAATAATATTCAAAATATCATCCCTTTGGCAGGATGGCATTCAGGGTTACCACCCGTTTCTTATTGGCCTTCAGATCGGCCTGCAGCTTTTTGCGCCGCTCAAGTGCCGGTTTCAGCTCTTCTGCCTTCTCCGGAGCAAGATGCTTAAACTTCACTCCTGCACCGTCCCGGTATCTCAGGCAGGGGTAGATGTATTCCCTCCCGTGGCTCTTCACTTTCCTTTGTCCGAGAGACCCTCTCGGCAGCTTGTCGAGTTCGCTGTTTATCTTCTCGATGACGAGCGCACAGCGGTCCCGCTCTGATTGCAGCATCCTGAAAACGCTCTCGTCTTTTACTTTTCCGCTCATAACCAACACCTCTTTTGTACCAACACTATACCATTAAATTGTGCTATGTGGTACAAATATTTTGTACCAACATAGTCCAGCATTTCCGGGTTATGTGGTGCAAAATGCCAGTTCTTTCTAGTGGCGGAGCGGAGTCGAAGCCACGTTCTACTCGGCTTTGCGGGCAGTTTCGTAGAGTTCGAGCCAGTCAGTTTTCAGGAAGTGCCTAAAATGCTATTGCAACTAAAATTAAATTTGTTGCAATCACAAAGCAATATAAACAGCTAATATTTTTTGGTTTTTAAATATGCATTGATTTATAGCATCAAAAGTATTGCAACAAATGCGTTGAATTAGTTGCAATCCAAAAGATTGGGACCAGAGTACCACCGAGCTGCTCGTGTCGTTCCCTTGTTATGAACCTCTTCCGATTTCGCCAGTTCACGCAAAAGCACCTGTATTTGACTTCGCGAATGCGTTGGTAACACTTGCCGCAACTCCAATAAATCATGGAATAATTTCGCCACCGCACACCGAAATTATAGTGTTCACGAAAGATTTCAATTCAGGGCACTCACTAACAGCCACAGACAAATCGTTATTACTCAAGATTCGCCCTGCATCACGCGGTTTAATATAGCTATCCCGACACGTTCCGATCTCAAAAATTTCTTTGATTCGGTACGCTGGAGGGTTTCCATGATTGACGGCTTCAGGCTTACCAGTTGGAGCCTTCTTGTTGTGGCCAGCAAGTCTCTGTATAGAAGTCCAATACGGCAATAGCCATGCTTCAAAATCATGATGGGCTACATGTGGATGAAATCGTGGTCCCTCCCCCACCCATTGTCGCATTTTATTCTTTGCATCTGTAGCATCGAGGAATTCTGGTGGCTGACTGCCCGTGTAAACATCAGTTAACGCAATGATATGATCAGACGGATACTTGCCAACCAGCAAATTCTGAACAACACGGCTTAATTTTTCTCCCGTAGGGATTCGCCCATCGTACGGATTTACATCCAGTCTTGGCATATTGCCTTGGAGATGGGATTCAAGGAACTTTTTTAAATATGGAAAATGCCTTCTCGGTTTTTCCTTCAACGATCAAGGTGATTTTCATGACCGTCCTCCCAGTCGGCCCATTCGCCAGACTTCATCAAGACTGAATTCTTTCAGCCAGTTGTCCAAATCCAAGGAATCTCCCCATGCTGCCGTAGTACAACTATCGTCATCACTATCCATGACAACCACTTCATTGGGTTCAAGGAAACGGATAAGTCGATCAGAATGAGTAGCAACGATAAGCTGGGTTCGTTGTGAAGCTTCGCGCATTAGGTCGGCCAGAATGCTAAGCAATTCAGGATGTAAGCTAACCTCAGGTTCGTCGATCATTGTAACAGTTGAAAGACCAGGACTCTGTAATAGTGAAACCAACCGTAGAAAACGAAGGGTACCTTCTGAAACTTCATGCATATAAAATGGCTTACTAAAGTTTTTATCTTTCCATGTCAATGAAAGCATACCAGCTGCAACAGGAGGAAAGTTGAGTGATTCAAAGCTTGGGAACGCGGCCTTTAAAACATCTTCAAACGCCTCATAACGATCTCGATTACTTTCACGCAGGTAATACAGGAATGGAATCAAATCTTCGCCATCAGCGCCAGGAAGTTCAGCCGGTTTCATTTGCTGTGGCAGTTTAACGGGAGCGCGTGAACTTACGTCTAAAGCATGATATTGCGTCACCGAACCGAGAATACGTCGCAGTTCTTCGGGTTCACAAAACATTTTTGGCACTTGAAAAAGGGAGGTCTCAAAGGGACTATGCTCCCAAGTTGGGCGTACAGGTTTCCGGGTTCCTTCGGTTGTGTAGTACTGGATATCGCCGTCGTGAGAGTCTATATGTTTAAATGCTTCGTTAAAACCCTCCCGATATTGTGAAAGAACCTCGCAAGAAATCGCATATCCAACACCCTTTGATACAACGCTGAGTTCATATCCTAGTGGCTTGTGTCCAGGCACATCCATCTCCACAAAAAGCGATATATCCTCTGATTTTTCGCGAGTTAAGACACTCGCAACTCCACCAAATTGAGAGAGTTTGCTGTTCAATCCCCCTGCCGCTTGCGCCGGATAGAATCAGCTTTGTCGAGAATGGCGGCGATGCGCTTTTGTTCGGAGAGTGGGGGGAGTGGGATCTGCATATTTCTAAGACTGGAGAGGGAAACAAACTTTTGATTCCCTCCACGAGAATTGGCTTCAAGTTGCTGTGTTATTAGTGGGCTATCAAGCATGAGCTTGAAAAAAGACGCATGAACTTTCGTTTCATCTATTTTGAACAAGGCAACATTCTTGATTGAGAAATGACGATCCTTTTTTACAAGAACTGGATTGCCAATCGTTCCAATCATGGCAAAAAGAATGTCCCCGTCATTTACACCGGACCTTTTTTCAATAGCCTCATAATCTTCTTCTGATATGTATGTAACATCATTGAAATCAATTCCATATGGTTTGAGATTTTTCGACGTCACCATTGGAATGCCGCTTTCAACTTTTTGCGGAGTATCATGAGTGCCATCCCGCACATCAATGACATCATGGCATCTCGCCCATACCCATCCTTTCGGCAGAGGAAACTTCATCCCACCATCCCCTTATCGCACGTTTCAGCATCGTTCCATTCGACTCCGCTTAGGGAACGAGGGAGGTCATCTGTTAGTTCAGCTGTGACAGAGCCCGTTGGCTGAGCGGAGTCGAAGCCAATATTCGCACAATGCGTCTCATTCTTGCACATCGCCAACAGATGTATTTGGTTGTAATCACTCGCCATCAATGCCTCTTTCTTCTTTCGACTCCATCCCTGAACCTGTTTTTCTCGATAGAACGCGTCGTCAATGCGGTCGCACTCCTCGCAGTAGACAAGCTTTACAGGCAATCTCTTGGCTGTATGGTTTGCACCCAGTCCGTTCTGATGCTCCCACAGGCGGCGTTCCAGATCCTTGGTGCTTCCTGTGTAGTAGCTCTCGTCGGCGCATTCGAGGATGTACATGTAAGGCATATCTTTTGCCTCCGGTGTGTTCCCTTCGACTCCGCTCAGGGAACGGGTTTACGGTCGGTGAGCGGAGTCGAACCGACCATCCCCTTCAATTCCGCCAACTCCCCGGCAATCTCCCGTTCCAACGCCTCCAACCGGGCAATGATGACCTGCGGCAGTTCGTAGGGCACCTCCGCATGCTCCACCTTCTTGTAACGGTTGATGGAAAGGTCATACTTGTTGTCGCGGATCTCCTGCACCGGCACGAGGAAGGACTTGGCGGTGCGGTCCGAATCCACCCCATCCCCATCCCCACCCCGACCCTCCCCTTGAAAGGGAGGGAGTTTTTTTAGGGCATGCCACTTCTCAAGCACATCGGGAATATCATTTTGCTCCACCGGATTACGCTTGTCATCCAGCGAGAAACCATCACTCTGCATATCGCAGAACCAGACGTGATCTGTGCCGCCGGAATTGGTCTTGGTGAAGATCAGTATCCCTGTGGAAACTCCCGCATAGGGACGAAATACGCCGGAAGGCATGGAGATCATCACCTCCAACTTGTGGCCGTCCACCAAAATTTTGCGCAGATCCAGGTGCGCCTTGGACGAACCGAACAATACACCATCCGGCACGATCACTGCGCAGCGCCCGCCCGGCTTCAACAGCCGCAGCATCAGGGCGATGAACAATAGCTCGGTCTTCTTTGTTTTGACCGTCCGCAGCAGATCCTTGGCCACGGTCTCCTCATCCAGCGACCCTTTGAAAGGAGGATTGGCAAGGATCAGGGTAAAGGCGTCAGCAATGTCACCGGCGCTGCCGGAGAGGGCGTCCCGCGCCTCGATGGCCGGTTTCTCTACTCCGTGCAGCATCATATTCATGCTGGCAATGCGCAGCATGGTGGAGTCAAAGTCGAAACCGTTGAAGAGCTTTCCGTTGAAGTAGCGCTTCAGAGAATCGTTGTGGAACAGGTCGGCATGGTTTTCTCTCAAGAATTCAATTCGCCAGCCGCCACCAGGAAACCGGCGGTGCCGCAGGCCGGATCGCAGATGATGTCGTCGGGGCGGGGCTGCATCAACTCCACCATCATTTTGATGATATGGCGGGGAGTGCGGAACTGGCCGTTTCTGCCGGCGGTGGTCAGCTTGGAGAGCATGTACTCGTACAAATCGCCCTTGGTATCCCGGTCTTCCATCGGCACCTGGCTGATCTGCTCCACTACCCGCTCCAGCAGGGCCGGGGTGGGAATCATGAAGATGGCATCCTTCATATGCCGGGCATAAGCGGTATCCTCGCCGCCATGCAGATTCTTGATGAAGGGGAAGACATCCTGGCTAACCACGCGAAACATCTCCCCAGCCTCGAACTCCCGAAAGCGCGACCAGCGCAGGTTTTCCTGTTCTGCCGCGAAGATCGGCTCATTGATCGGCTTGCCAAGCCGGTTGGCCTGTTTCTCCCGCGTCGTGTGAATATCATCCAGTCTTTTTATGAACAAAAGATACGACATCTGCTCAATCACCCGCAGGGAATCGGAAATCCCCCCAGTCCAGAACGCATCCCAAATCTTATCAATCTTTGCTCTATTTTCACCGGTCAACACTAAACTTCTCTCCTCTATTGCATAATACCTTGTGATTTACAACGGACCGGTAATCAGCTTTCATCAGAAAAACCAGGATGAGAACCTACAGGTTTCGGATTCGGAAAGTGGGGATTTTTTCTCCTTGCAAGGAAATCAAGGGCTTGCGAGGAGGGGTACATCGGTACGCCGCACAAGTAAACCCGAAGATTGACGCCGTCAGGGGGAAAAAGCACCCTTTCCGGACGGAAACCAATTATTAGCAAAATACCACAGGGCTTACCATGTAATTCTATAAAATAAAGAGGTTTTCTGCCAGTTCATCTCAAAAAAAAACCGCCTGCTCAGTATTTAACTGAAACAGACGGCCTATCTACCACAAAGAAATCATTCCCTCCTGCACAGATACATCAAGACTCCAATCACAATAAATATAAATTAGTCCTTTTTTACACCCTCAACAAGCCCGCTGTCAACAAACAGGGAATTATTAAATCCAAATTAAAAACCCGGCCTGAAAAGCAGGTCAGGCTGAAAGGTAAAAAATATCTTATGCACCGCGACGGCATCTGCTTCCACAATATAGAACCCGTCTCACCTTCTTGAAAGGTCCGGCGCGGCAGCGATCTTTCGCAAACCATCCAACGCGCCAAGGGCAAGAGAGACATGGGGCGGATCAATCTCCGCTTCCCTTGGATTGATTCGAATCATTGTTGCTCCGTAACGCCTTCCGAGTTGCTCGCCCAGGTTCCTTAAGGTGGGAATGGCAGTCCCTGCACCCAGTTCTAACACAACGATGGATGCAGCGTTCGCGTCGATGAATTTTTCGAATCTTTGCCGCTGCCGGTCGGACCGGTCACTGATCCAGGACCAGTCACCGAACATCAGAATATTCGGTCTCGCCACGGCCCCGCACCTGATACAGCGGGGTATGCGTTCGGCGCGCATAGTGTTTGTATCCACGGGAATCTGTTCCCGGTTCTCACAGATGGACCTGGAGCAGGGAACGGAGCATTGCAGCTGATGAATGGACCCATGAACCTCCAGGATTTCCGCTTCAACAAAACCGGCCTTCTGAAACTGGCCGTCCACATTGGAGGTGACCACGAAGGTCGGTATTGACAGACGGGTAATCAATTCGCGGAGGATATGGAATCCTGCATGGGGCACGATATCGCGGTAAAGGTTGGTCCGGTGTCCGTAAAAACCCCAACCGAAGGCCGGATCCTGCTCGAAGTGGGCCGGGTTCGCTGCACCGACAAAGTCGATCCCCAGCCGTTTATAGGGAGGATAGGCTTTCCAGAACCCTTGGGGTCCGCGGAAGTCAGGCAGTCCGGAGTCAACCCCCATCCCCGCACCGGCGGTGATCACCAGGCTGCGGGCCCCGGCGATTGCCGCGGCGGCCGTCTTGACAGGAGATTCAAGTTTCATAACCCTAACCTCACATTCATCCGGGAATCATTATTTTAACGGTAGCCCGCTTATTTCTGCATTAGTCAGCGTCAAAATTCAATTAATCTTTGATACCTCACACCATTGCCACGCCTTTACATGCCGGTGCCGTTGAGCAACGGATTGATTCCGACCCGGCGCAGCATGGAAGTGAGACTTATGAGCGGCAATCCGATAAGGGCGGTATAATCCTCCCCTTCCATCTTCTCCATAAAAGCTATTCCCAGTCCTTCGATCTTGAAGGAACCGGCGCAGTCTACCGGGTTTTCCTTGCTGACATATTCCCTTATTTCGGTCCCGGTCAACCGGCGCAGAGTGACGGTAAACGGGACGCAAGCACATAATTGCAAATCATTCGCGGCATCGATGACCGCCAGCCCGGTATAGAAGGGGGTACCCCAACATTCATGCAATAAGGGGCCATCTGTAAAATTACCACCTCACTAAATATTTCCCCAGCTTTCTCCCCATTCTCAGAGCATTTCTCAGAAATCACGAAAAACAGTTGTTTTACGCGAAGTAGTTATCACTCCAGGTACCTTACCGATAATAACATCAAAAACATCAGAAATTATCACGAAAAACATTGACGGAATGGTACTGGTTTTGATATTCACGAGAACAGAATAAATAACGTTTTTCGTGGAGAAGTAAGCATGCTTGTCGGCTATTGCAGGGTCAGTATAGCAGATGACCGACAGACAACGGATTTGCAACAAGACGCACTCTTGAATATCGGGATAGATAAGCGGAATATTTATGAGGACCGGACTTCTGGTTCTAAGGACAACCGTCCCGGACTCAAGGCTTGCCTTGATTACCTCTCTGAAGGTGACATTCTTGTTGTATGGCGACTTGACCGCCTGGGACGTTCATTGACACATCTCATTGATATCGTTGCTGGCCTCAAGTCTCGTGGTATTGGTTTCAGGTCCTTGAATGAGACAATCGACACAACCACTGCCACAGGTGAGTTACTTTTCCATTTATTTGGCGCATTAGCCCAATACGAAAGAGCTCTTATTCGCGAACGCGTGATAGCCGGTCTACGAGCGGCGGAACGCAGGGGACGGCAAGGTGGGAGGCCGCGGGCGCTTGATTTTGAAAAAATAGAAGCAGCGAAAGAATTACTTAACGGAGGACGTACAGTGTCAGCGGCTGCACGAACTCTAGGTATCCCACGTAGTACATTAGTGAGTACTCTACAGCGAGAAAGTGAAGTGCTCCAGGAGATAGTGTGAACGCCATAAGGCTGACCCGCCGCCCAGCCTTTTCGGGCGGACGGGTCGTGCCGCAAGTTGGACATTCTCTATTAGGGACATGGAACTCGCTAATTTACCTTTTATACCAAATTGCAATCAATGTGCATAATTATCCATTTTCAAATAACTAAAATAACTCGGCTTACTTACGTTATTTATCATTTATTGAGTATAACTTGGTATTATTCTGGATTAGCGTAGGTCGCGTTAGCCTTTCAACGCGACGTTTTTACTGTTGCGTTTCACGATGAAGCCGTTCAACACAACCTACGATAAATGGTATCTTTACAAATTCCGAGTCCCTAAGGTAGTTCAGTGATAATCTTCCGGTATTCGCCGACACCATTCTTGTAAATCTCTTCAAATCGGTCGAACTGCTCCACAAATGTCCGCATTGCTGGATTTACCCATGTGATGACTTCGAGTGTGTCAGTGTGTTGATTCTGGAGATCGCGCCAATGCCAAATTGGTTCATGATGAAATACCCGGTTTCTGAGCGTTCGGATACGATTGAGGCGTTTTGATAGATTCTTCCTTATTCTGATGTGACGGGGCATATTGGGGACAACTGGCTTCAGTAACCACGGCCAGAATATTTTTTCGTACCGTACATCAAACAGGCTTGTCCAAAAACCGAATGTCAGTTCCGGTATTATTCTTCCCGCGTCGAGCGGCTTATAGCCTTTGATAAGAGTGTTTTTTGCTTCTTGAACTTTGTTTATTTCCTGCGGGTACAGTTTTCCAGGCAAGTCAAACCATGTATCGGTTTTGAAATATGCCGTGGTGGCATCGTGAATTCCGTTTCGGAGGCTGACTTCCAAGCATTGAAGCGGGGTGTAAAGGCTTTCTGATAATGCCATGTTCCAGGCATAATGGGCAAACAGCTCTGTATCATCATTGCCGGAACCGCGTTGACGGTAAGCGTCAAGGCGTTCGTGCGAAATTGCTTGACGAAGTTGATCCGAATAATTTGCTTGCATGTGTCACCCGTAAAAGCTATTATTTGAAAGCAGCCCCCGGAGAAATCCTCTCCCGGCCTTGAGCCGGTGACGATCCCGGGGTTTTTTATTTTTGATTTCTGGATTGTAACTATTTTATAAAAAGGGTCGTGTGTCAACTCCTGTATTCAAGGCTGAGTTGATCACGACCCTTTTTATTCTTTTGTGCCTCAAGATATTAAATCACTTTTCATGTTTGCCATAGGGGCTACTTGAGCAGCTTCCTGTTGAAGTAGAACCACACCAGATACATTTATTGTCACCATGGCCATGTCGATGTTTTCCAGTCGGACTACTGGAGCAACTACCGTAAGAAGAGGAACCACAGAACTCACAGTGACGTTCATCTGCGATGTGTTCGTGCTTTTTGCTTGGGCTACTTGAGCATGAACCGTATGAACTTGAGTTACAATACCGACATTTACTCATAATCGTCTCCTTTTTTAGCTCCGAGTTACACCGTTGCCCACCAAGACGGAGCCTTTGCCTTGGGGCCAACGGCGGTTGGCTTTGACCGGCCTGTTTTTTGGGCCGGTCCTAAGCCGGGTTGGCAACTCACTGTAATTGCACTTATTATTATACAGACTCCTATATGGTGCCTGTCCCCTTATTCCCCTTGAGTTGAGAATAATCTGTCGAGAATAATCTTGACCCTATGCCGTCCATGGGCTACAATGTAGCTCAAGAGGAGGAATTTATATGGCAACCCAAAACTCTGTTGTCCGAGCGAGGATTGACGGACGTATTAAAACTGAAGCTGAGGCTGTACTTGCCTCTATCGGCCTCACCTCTTCCGATGCTTTCCGCATGATGATGATGCGAATTGCAACAGAAAAGATGCTGCCGTTTGAACCGCTCGTTCCCAATGACGAAACCATTGAGGCAATGAAGGCCGCGCGCCGTGGTGAACTCGCTGTTGTTGGCTCCGCCGACAACCTCCTTGAGATGCTGAATGAGAGAGATTAGATTCACCAGTCGCTTCAAGCGCGATTACAAACGAGAAAAATCAGGACGGCATGGCAAAACTCTTGATGCCGCCCTTATGGATGTCGTGAGTCTGCTCGCCGCCGATGTGACATTGCCTCGCCGAAACTTTGACCATCCGCTTTCCGGTGAATGGGCGGATCACAGAAATTGCCACATAAAACCTGATTTGATCTTGATTTACCTGAAACCGGATGACGATAATCTCGACTTGGTTCGTCTTGGTTCGCATAGTGAAATTGGACTATAACCAGCTCATTTCAACTTATTATTTGCGTCCCGACTATCCACGTTTAAGTATTATGTAACGTTCAAGTCTAATTCATGCTGAATGCTCTTGTCGTCCAAAAAAGCCTTGCAGGTAGATTTTCCTAGTTTCAAACGCCATCCAGATGAGGAAAGCTTGTTATTGATTTCTTCTGGATGAGAAGTGCGACTGGTTCCGCCAATTGCTCGTTGAACACGTTGCGAAACAATTTTGCCATAACGGGCATTATCTTGAACAATGTCTCGTCTGCCTGGTTGGAAATCCCCCACACTTTCAACTTTCTTGGGCCGACCTCTCAGTTTTTTAACAGCTCCTACCATGCGGATCAGTACGGACCGGGGGGCGGGTAATCATAAACTCTCCCCGTGTGCCGGGAAATACATCTTCCCGGCTGCGCCTATTATTTCTGCGGCGCCTTGAATCCCTTGTAGTCAGTGAACTCCTTGTGGAAACCTTCCGTGATCTCACGCTCATAGTCAGTAACGGCCTCGTTATATTCGTGGTCCGTCAGGTCCTCGGCAATGTCTTTTTTATCGATCTCATACTCCTCGCAGCCATTCTCTCCGATTTCCTCGGCAAGATGGTCCGGGGAAACCGGTGTCATAGTCACCCTTGCCACCCACCATCCCATTCTCGGAGACTGCTGTACGTAATATATCGTGTCGGGCTCGAACTGGAGTTTGCCTGTTTCAAGGCTTTCGGTCCTGGCGATAAGATACTGCAGGCCCGGCTCGATATCCTTCTTCACAAAACAGCCTTGTCCACGGGTCACGCCGATGAACTTGCGGTCAATATAGGTGAAGAAGTTGATCGCGCCGCCGAAACTTGTAGTTCTGGCGATTACGAGCGCTGCCTTGCCCGGTTCGGGCGCTACGGTCCTGATGTCAAGCCGTCCGTCCTTTTTCACCATGTGGCCAGGGGAACATGCAGTGCTGAGCAACATTACCGATGCAAGCAGAAAACCATAGATCGAACCTCTCATAAACCCTCCAGATATTTTTTCCGTTTTAAAGTGCGGATCACTCTATTACACCCGTTTGCGCGTGAACGGTTCGGGGGCGCACCTGCGGCGCGAGTTTTTCCGCGCCGACTGAGTGCCGCCGCCTGGTTGGATGTTATTTCTGTTATTTCCTTTTTTCAAGCTTGATCGGGGTGGGCTCCTGTTTCCCCCCACAGTATTGCTGATATCTGTCGATAAAGAGCGGAATTAGTGTGTTCCTCCAAAATTCCGGGTCAATATGCCCGCTAGACATTCCGCCGTGGCTATATTTTTGTACATGGAAGCTATTTTCAAGACTTATCGGTTTGCCTGTTGTCTCAAGAAATGTTTTTTCAATAATTGAGATCAAGTCCTCCATTAACTCCGGCAATTTGGTCATTGCAAGATGATTGCTCATGTCTTCCCACAAGTATGGATCTCCGCGAAGGCTCCATTGGTTAGGTTTTGGAGTCATCAAACAGGCCAATGAGTCAGGGTCGGGAAACCGGTTAACATAGATTTCGTTAAACATATCCAACGACAATCTAACAAAGTCAATTTTGAGGTCTTTATCTTCTCTCTCGGCCTGCCTTCTCAAATCAAAAAAGAGTTCCGGTACAGATTCTCCAAAGAAACCCAGAAGCAACCTAGGCCTTTTAGGCACATTTATCGTTCTCCTACGCGGTCCCTCGTAGAAAAGTTTAATAGCTCGCTTGTTTTCCTCGACCCAATTCTGATGTTCAAACCCTTGTAGAAATAAATTTTCAAGTTCTACTCGGCTGCATGTTGGCCCCTTTATTTCAAATGCTATAAGAGAACCATCATCTTTGTCATAGCCAAGAATATCCAGTTTTTCAGGGTTTTTTGTACCACAGTGAGTTTTTAATTCGTGCTTGATGTACCCGACATTAATATTGCCGGAACGGGTAGGAATTGATAGTCCTTCAGGTGAACGTAGCTTGAGACATAATGATTTCTGTACAAAATCTTCATTTATCTTGCCGTGAGACACCTCTTTAATTGCTATTGGTGGGTCTGCAAGGGGTATAATGTTTCTTGAGAGGACTATCAAATTCTTGGTTATAAATTTCAGCAATCTGAATTTACGAAGCAATACTTCAGATATATTTTCTCCAATGATATATATGCACTCAAATCTACCATGCTCATTTGTTTTAACGCGCCTACTGAGTTCAAGGATCGGATAGAGAATAGAACGGATATAAGGTGTGCTAATGTTTTCGGTTTGAAGGTCTTCTTTATTGCCAGGGAAGCACACAGCTATTCCAGCCCAGCTTTTATTCCCTTTGACAAGATAAATTGGCAAATCTGTTAATTTGTGAGTAATTTTATTCCCAGAATTTAGAATGACTTCTGGAATTTCAGTCACTACTAAATGTTTTGCAATATGCTGAATTATGCAATTTACAGTTTCAAGTGAAAGCTTGCCATCTCTCACATCGGCTATGTACTTAGACATCAGGCATTTGCTCCATTTTCTTTATCCAACGGTGTGAGGCTTTGCGGGTTCACCGCAACAGCCAATTGTTATCTGATACGGAGGTATTCATGGAAGATGAAGCTGTAATTGATGGAGTGCTGTGTTTCAGAAAATCACCTTCTGAACCTTGGCAACCTTACACACTGGCAAGCATGACGATTGCTTTTACCTCTGTTCGCAATTCGTTAAATGCTCACGTTGAGGAAAATTTGAAGCTACGGGCAAAACTCAAAAAGATAGAGGATGCACTATTCAGATAACGTGATAAGGCACACCGGCTCGGCGTGGGTTTTTCCCCGCTGACCGGTGCTGCCGTTGGTTGAATATTCGGTTTTCTCGCCGTTCGTTTATCTGGTTTTGTCAAATGCGTAGGTCTGATCCTCGAAGGTTTCTCGTGTCCAGGGCAGACCCCATCGACTTCCGCCTATGGCCAACAGGATACGTCCTCAAGACGGGTTACATGAATTGCCTGCGACACGGTGATGGCGATAAGCGACGTCCCCGGCTCGTCGATAAAGTCGGCCAATTCCGGGTGCCTGTTTAAGAACGCCCCCCGGTACTCCGCTTTTAGCGCGCTTCTTCTCACTTCTTTCGCCGTGCCAAGCAATGTAACCGCCTGCGCGTTTTGGAGGTCGCGGGCATTTTGCGAACGGTTATCCAGTAGAATCGAAACAGCCGGCTGGCTCCTTATGTTCCTGTATTTGCTGGTGACCCTGGATGTCGCGAAAATGAGCGTACGGCAACCGGGGGTCATGGCGTAGGTTATCAGCGAGGTATAGGGTTTGCCTTCGTCGGCCGTCGCGAGGACTGCAAACCGCAGTTCGTGAAAGGCTGCGAGCATCTCTTCGAGCGGCATCCGCTTTGCCGGGTTTGATCTTAACTGTCGTTTGACCTTAACGTGAGCCTCTTTCACTTGGGGATTATCTCTGCAAGAGCCTTGTCCATTCATGGAAGTGTAAAAAACATGATGGGGCGGCCAACACTAACAGCTTATGTGCAAATAAGTCTGACAGTCTTGGAAACCTGTATCCATGATCTTCTATACTGGCTGGAATGGTTGTCGTGCGCTCAATGATGCTCTACAAATATCAATTTACTTACGTCAAAACCTGATGCCGCCGCTTTTGCAATGAGCGCATCCCTTAGATCCTCCTTTATTTCCGGGCTCCTGGATAGAATCCAGAAGTACGATTTGTTGGGCCCGCTCACGAGCGAATACTGATAATTTTCATGGTCAAGGTCAAATACAACATAAGAGGCGTAAAAAGGCCCAAAAAAGGAAACCTTCAAAAAACCCTGATCCGTTCTCTTGACAAAATAAGCTTTGCCCTCGGCTTCTTTCCATTTTTTATACTTTTCCGAGTAACCGCGGTTTATCACCCTCACACCGCCGTCCTCTCGCAGGGTGTAATCAGCCATCACACTGGACAATCCTCGTTCAAACGAATGATCCAGTCTTGCAATTTCATACCACTTGCCAAGATATTTCTCCAATTTGAAATTATTAACCGGCTTCACGTGATCTGGAGCTATAACACATCCGGTCAGAAACAATATAAGACCTGTGATAACTTTTCTCATCTCTCTTCCCACCTCCGATGCCCATAAATGGTTTAACGTCAGTCTCTTTTGAGATATCGTATTTCATTCTCTACTAGGGAAATACAGGGACATCCATGATAAGTTTTGTCAAGGGGAAAACGGAGATTTCCCTTAACTTTCCGAACTGCCACCGGTAGCCTTGCTTTACTCCTTCATGCGCTCCAATCCTTTTGTTCTTTTCTTGATGGTCCGCACAATTGCGATCATGCGACCAGACATCCATGTGCCGCCTTTGGAATAACCAGGTCTATATTTCATTGTTCGGAACAGCGATTCTGAGTAGGGGTTGTCGTCACTGACCTGTGGCCTGCTGAAGGAAGGAACTACGCCCAGCCGCTGG
>CAIWTU010000028.1 GCA_903915655.1 uncultured Geobacter sp. | reverse complement strand
TGTTGTCAAAGAACAAGTAATTGGACATCCTGAAACCACAACTACGACAGGAAGAAAAGAAGAAAACCACTGTCCAGTTAAAATCGGAAACCCTGTCCAGATAAAACCGGAATCACTGTCCAGTCAAATCGGCTTGACCAGATTACAACGCCACAACGCCGGTACACCCGGAGGTGCTTGAAGAAATGTTGCCGTTTTACCGTAACCTCTTTGGCAATCCATCCAGCACCCATTGGGCAGGGCGCAGGGTGCATGGGGCAGTCGGGAACGCCAGGGAACAGGTAGCAGGGTTGCTCAACGCTGATCCGGCCGAAGTCGTTTTTACATCATGTGCAACAGAAGCGAATAATGCCACCATAAAAGGGGTTGCTGCGTCACTTCGTAGCAGAGGGAATCACATAATTACCACTAGGGTTGAACATCCTTCTGTGCTGTCCCCCTGCCTCTACCTGGAAAACTTCGGTTATGAGGTTACCTGTATCGATGTCGATGCGGAGGGAATGCTCGACCTAGAAGCGCTGGAAGCCGCCATTACTGAGAAGACCATCCTGATTTCCGCCATGTACGCTAACAACGAAACCGGTACAATTTTCCCCGTCCATGAAATCGGAGAAATTGCCGCAAGACACCGTATTTATTACCATTGCGACGCGGTGCAGGCTGTCGGGAAGATTCCTGTCGACTGGAAGGATTTGAACATCAGCCTCCTCTCCCTTTCAGGACATAAACTGTATGCCCCGCAAGGGACCGGCGCAATGATAATCCGTAAAGGGATAAAAACATATCCTATATTTCACGGAGGGCCCCAGGAGAAAAACCGCCGGGCAGGCACGGAAAATGTGGCCGGTATAGTCGCCCTGGGCAAAGCTTGCGAAATTGCACAACGTACCATGTGTGCCGAAAAAATCCGTCTACAGAAGCTGCGCGACCAACTGGAAATTGAAATCATGGCCAGGATTCCCCAAGTCAGGCGCAACGGACATCCGATCAAGCGTCTCCCCAATACCGCCAACCTCTCCTTTCCATTTGTAGATCCGGAATTACTTCTGTCCAATCTCGACCTTATGGGAATAGCCGTCTCCTCCGGTTCCGCATGCAGTTCAGGCGCCCTCAAGAGTTCGAGGGTCCTCGCTGCCATGGGCCTGGATGCGGAAACCACAATAAGCCATGTGCGGTTTTCCCTCGGCCGGGAGAGCAGCGACGAAGACGTGGACTATCTGCTGGCAATCCTGCCGGACCTGGTCCGGAGACTTCGGAAGCCGACCGACGCCGTAGCCTCGGCACGCGAGTCGGCGTAATGCTCTCTCCTCTAACTTCACACCCGGCAATGAATGAAAGCAGGTCAGGGGGTCAGGATGGGTAGTTGTCCGCTGCAAAAAAAGGTGGGCCATCGACTCGTAAACAGCACCAATCTTATTGTCCCTTGCCATCTCAAAGGTACGGGAGTGTGCGGAAATGCTCAATTACCTCAAGGAAAATTCTTGCCCCGATTTACGGTATTATTTAGAAACCTACGTTGATAAGGTTGCGGTTACTCCGTCGTTCCAAGCGGCCAGCATCCGGCTTACCACTTCCCGGAACTCAGGGTGATCCTCCATGTATGTTGTCAGCATCCCCCGGGTATCGTTCACCGCCTCCGCCACCTCTTCGAAAATTAGCGCAATTTTCCCGACCGGCAATGCCAGGTGAATCACGGCATACTTCTCCAACACTTTCCGTGGCCACCACTACTTGGCGCCGGCCAGTGACAATGCCGGGAGATCCCGAGGGATGTAGGCCACCGTCGTCACCATATCATAGACAGGTGCCAATCTGACCGGTTCCCCAGGTCGCTCGTACAGTACGCCAAAATTCTTCAAGTGGGCATCGCCATTCCTGATCATACAGGATAGTACGAGCGAGGCGAAAAACTGCTCACGGGCCCCCTGCAGGAACTCTCCCGACACAAAATCCTTGATGGTCAGTGCAACCCGTTCGCAACTACTGTTATATTTTTGGGCGGTACCCAAAGCCTGCAGGGAGCAGATATCTTCGAAGCCCAGGGGAGATCCGTCAGAAACTGGCATATCGAACCGCTTCATAACGAAGAGACCGCGATTTCCCGACAAGTGAAACTCAGGTACAGGTAAACCTGCCCGCTCTGACGCAGTCATGCACAAAAACTCATTCGCCGCCAGCTGGGGATAGTCGGCCCCCCAGGATTTAACAATATAACCGCCGAGAGTTGCTCTCCCCCTCTCGGTCGCATCCAGCATGACCTTCGGCTGCACGCCAGACACCCCGGATCGGAGGGCGTACCTGGATACCAGGTTCAATGGCAGGCGTTCACGCAAAAGCTGAAACAGGACCACCTTCCCAAATCATTTGACGATGTTGCCTCGGTAGTAAAAATGTTCCTCGGTCCGATAGCATCTGCGGTCTTTTTCAAAACCGTGCCTCCAGACCGGTGGGAAGCAGCTGAACTATGGTGATGAAAAGGCGATAAGTAATCCTGTATATTTCAGCATGACGCGCTCTGAACTAGAAGGAGTGTACTCTGGCCGAACTGTAGAAGTCTAGCTACCGGAAAAATATATCCCTGTTTCCCATAAAAATGGTAGATAATCCCTTTAAATGACAACATCAAAAAGAAAAAGGAACCGATCGCATGAGTGAATCAGTATCATTCTCGCTGGAGAATAGAAATTGTTTTGGAATGAAGGCAGCTGTGAGCGGGGAGCAGGTATTAGTGCTCTACCGGGATCGTTATTACGTGGTTACGGGGGGAGCTGCACAGATCAAGGGTGGCAAACCGATAAAATTTTCCATCTCCTCGTTACCAACAGCCTGGAAGCGGGTCTTGAAGGGGGATACACTGCCGCCTCTGCCAACGCCGTCCAAGTCCGGAATAGATTTAGTCACAACAACCCGCCCGCCAAAGCGTGAGCGAAAGAAAGCGGAGCAGCCAACCATGCCGGAGAGAGAGCAGGATACAGCAGCAGAGATAAGCGAGAACGTACCGGCTCAGATTGTCAAAGCACCAAGGAAGACCGGAGCAAAATCGGCCATTCAGCAACCAGTCCTGGCGGACTGCCCGTACTGCAACGCTCGCCATGAAATTCCGGTGGAAAAGGGAGAAAACGGCAAATCTTTCTTTATCTCCTGCAGTAAGTGCAAAATGGAATTTGCGGTTCGCTTTGTTCAGGTTACCGTTTACCAAGCCCAGGTTGCGGGGTTCCGGTAGGTGGTGGGATTGATTCTCAAGACTGAATTATCTGCTTTTCGAACTGATTAAAAATCGGTTTGCCCTTCTCACCCCAGTAATGTTCTTCGGGATTCCATCTACCCCAATTCTTGAGTTTGAGGGGGGGGCCAGATCCCATAACCCGATTGCGCGGAACGTGACGAAAAGATCACTTCCCAGTATACGGCAGCGCGCTGCTTTATCTTTAACCGAGAGCAGAACGAGTTCGACGGGAGGACTCTGGTCAAGGTCAGTTTCCGTCTCTTTGTGCAGCGGATTACTGATGGCTGCGGCAACCTCTGGAGGGAATGGCTCTATACCCAGCCACTTGCGGTAGCAGGCAATATAACAGGCACAGATCGACCGTCTGGAGAACAGAACATCCGACGCCGCCATAATATGCTCGGAGCCGTCGACGCTCCGGCACTTTGCTGTCAAGCCGCGCCGCTCATTTCCGTCGTAGTCGATTTCGACCACCGAAATCGGCTTGCCGATGACTAATCCGGCGCAAGGCAAGTTCACTTCGTCTTATATGACCTGCCGGAATGCCCAGAGTTGTTCATTTCCGCCGTAGGCGTCGACAGTGATTTCCTGAATTAGTTCGTACAGAGCAGCCAATTTTTTACCGTAGTTATCCGCGTTTTTCATTAGTCGTCCTCATCTGTCGCCGTACGCATCCAGTTTTGGCAAATTTCATTCTGTGGTCAAACGGATTTGCATATAACTATGATCAATTCACCTTTCCTATCAAGCGGCAATTAGTTTTTCGACATGAAGATTGTCGCGCTTTTGTTCAGCTTGCCATAAGTCAAATTGCATTTGCTGTGTAAGCCAACTTTCTGCAGTCGTATCAAAAGCAATCGAAAATCGAACAGCCATTTCCGGGCTGATCCCGGCATGGCCGTTAAGAAGTTCTGAAAGCGCCTTCCTGCTAACTCCCAAAGCCTTGGCGGCTGCCGTAATTGAGATTCCCAACGGTTCTATACAAAGTTCTTTCACCAGAAGCCCAGGGTGTGGCGGGTTATGCATCAACATAATTTTCACCATCCTTAAATCCTAAAGTCATATTAATTCTAATGATAATCAATATAATCGACTTCACTAACATCACCGTCTCTGTCGAATTTAAAAACGATTTCCTTGAGCTCGCTTCTTATCCGGGGGGCAAGGATCGTACATAAGCGGCTCACAGCTTTACCCCCTCCCGTTCAATGTGCAGGCGAAGCGATTCGGAACAATATTCTGCATCTACCAGATCAACCTTAAATTTTTCACTGAAACCGCTGGCAAAGGCAACCGCCCGGTAATACGCGGCTGAAGGGATTCCCCAGACGGAAAGATCGATGTCGGACTGCCTGTGAAAATCACCCCTGGCGAAGGAACCAAACAGCATTACCATGCTCGCTCCGAATCGTGACTTGAGTTCCTTTGCTATGGAATTGGCCACGGCATAAACGCTGTCATAGCTAGTCCGACGCCCATCCAGGCATACACCTTGCGAATGAGGGTTTTCTGTTTAACGATTATGTCTGTTTTGCTGCGTGAGAAGAGAGGATTCAATCCATTCATGACGAAACACCTTTGACTGCTTTGCTTATTATACCTGGAATTACGGAGCCAGAGTACTCCGTTTTTTCCCGACAACGATCGAGGTGATTATGGAAATCGCCAGCACACCAAAGATAACCCCGAGTGAAAAATGCACCGGTATCTCGAACCTGGTATCAGCCAGGAGCATCTTTACTCCGACAAATGCCAAGACAAACGATATCCCTAGTTTCAGATAGATGAACATCCCCATGACATTGGAGAGGAGAAAATAAAGCGCCCTGAGCCCCATGATGGCAAAGACGTTGGAGGTATAGACAATAAACGGATCTCTGGTGACGGCAAATACGGCCGGTATGGAATCCAGAGCAAATATCACGTCGCTAGACTCGACCATCACCAGAGCCAGAAAGAGCGGAGTGGCAGCCCGAACGCCTCTTTTGGAGATAAACAGCCGATCTCCCTGGGCCCGTTTCGTGATCGGGACGAACCGTCTGACCAACCTGACCAGCGGGTTTTTCTCCGGTTCGATTTTATCATCTCCGCCGAAAGCCATCTTGATGCCGGTCACGATCAGAATCGCACCGAATACGTAGATCATCCAGTGGAATGCCTCCAGCAGTTCGATACCCAGCCAGATGAAAAGCGCTCTCATCACCACTGCGCCGATTATGCCCCACTTCAGAATCTTCGGCTGGTAGAGCCGTGGCACATGGAAGTACGTAAAGATCATGATGAAGACAAACAGGTTGTCTACCGAGAGCGATTTTTCAATAACGTATGCGGTGAAGAACTCCAACGCCTTGGCCTGCCCCAGATACAGGTAGATACCGGCGTTGAAGATCAGCGCCAACGAGATCCAGATTGCGGTCCAGGTGAGCGCCTCACGGAATGAAATCTCGTGACTCTTGCGGTTCAGGCCGAGATCGATGGCCAGCATGATGGCTACCAGCAGGCCGAAAACACACCACATAATCAATTGCTCTGACATCAGTTTCTTTTCCTCATACGTTCGATGCGCTGGATCGCAGTGTTATTGCGATATGCCGGCTGCCGTCATAATCGTTTTGAATTTGTCAGCAGCTCCGTTATAAAGTTCCTGAGCCTGTGTATTTTTCTTCCGGTATTCAAGCAGTGCCATTGGGTTTTTGTCCGTGACAAAGCTTTTGATGGCATCAAATGATTCTGCATAAGCCTTATATGCTGCAATCAGACCTGTACTGCCGTCGTTAAGAAGAGTTTTCACTTCTGGTGGCAAAGCTTCCGGAATGGCCTTTTTTGCTAGTGCTTCTCCCGCCAGCAGGCATTCAGCCTTTGCCTTGTCAACTATTGAAGGGCGATTAATCGAAACGCCGCCGCCTTTAATTACAGCATCAATTCATCGCTGCTAACTTGACAGCCTTGTCCGTAAGGTTTTCAATGTTCAGGATCTCCTTCTGGAATGCCAGCAGTTTTTCTTTGTCGGCAGTGGTGAGTGAAATAGCAGAAATCTGCTGTTGCGGTACGGGTACTTTTTCAGTCGTGCAGCCGCATTGCGCCATAATTCCCCTTACGAGAATAAGCAATACGAACTGTTTCATAGTAGGTTTCTCCGGTGAAATCAAGTACTCGTAAGGCTCAGGAGGAAGTATCTTCTCCCGAGCCAGGAGTGGTGATCAGCATTCAGCTGCCGGAAGTAAAGATGAGTTCGTTTAATCAAACAGCTCCTGCAGAAACGATTTCTTCTGGTGCGGCTTGTACCCATGGGAATCACCATGGCCATTCGCATAGGCCTCTGGTTGTGGTGCATACTGTTGATGTGATTGCGGTGGAGAGGCCGATGCCTGTGAAGCTGATCGTTCGAGAATCTTGTCGAGCTCACCACGGTCCAGCCAGACCCCACGGCAATCCGGACAATAATCGATTTCAACACCTTGGCGGTCGGTCATGACAAGATTTACAGTGGTACATACGGGACATTTCATAATTCATTCTCCTTGTTTAGGTTTCCCAATAGTTAATTTTTTCATAAAGCGTCTGCTGTCAGCTTTCAGATCAACCGACATTATCTCCGATCAATTGTTATGACGGGCTTTCCCCCCTTTTCTTCTTGATATAGCGGTAAATAAGATAACTTCCACCCGCCAAAAGAATGATCTCAAACATACCGATGCCACCGCCACCACCCATGCCACCAGCTGCACCTCCGCCAGCACCAGCGAAGCTGCTGAATAGCATGCTTCCCAGCATACCCCCCGCGAGACCACCGGCCATACTTCTCATAAAACCGCCACCGGCTGGTTGCTGAAAGGCTCCAGGTGCAGACCTAGTCTGCTGCCGTGGCGGTGGTTGATATGAAGGTGCTGCTGCAGGCCGCGAATAGCTGCGGGCCCCGCGACTACCGGAAGAACGACTGCCGCCAGCCCTGGCTTCGGCGTGAAATTCTAGAACTGTGATACTTAAAAACAGCACGGCTGCCATAACGGTAAAAACTTTGGTAAGATGTCTCTTCATTTTGCTATCTCCTTGGGTAGTAGATCACATGCACAGCTTGCGCTGCCTGGCTCTCCACAGATCAATTGCTTCCCGCATGATTTCAGTAATGCTTTTGGATGTCGTCTTTGTCAGCTTTTCCAGCGTTTTCTTCTCATCATCGTTGATGCGCAGCCTAATAACATTCTGCAACTGCTCAGTTTCTTTTCTCTTTTTTTTGGTTGATTTCGGTTCCCTGATAAATAGATTTCTGGTGTAAGGCATAGTTTCCTCCTGTCTGTTGTACCGGCCAGTGTTGGCGCGGTTGTTAGGGTTTTATTCAGTGTGTTCGGGTGGACAGTGCTTCGAGTCGTGAGATACGCTCCTCCATCGGGGGGTGGGTCGAGAAGAGCGCCATCATCCCACCGCCGGTCAGCGGGTTGACGATAAACATATGAGCCGTGGTTGGACGGGCATCCATCATCGGTATGGTTTGAGAAACGGTGTGCAGTTTGCGCAGGGCACCGGCCAGAGCCAGTGGCCTGCCACAGATCTCCGCTCCGGAGGCATCCGCCTGAAATTCGCGGGAACGGGAAACCGCCATCTGGATCAGCATTGCGGCTATCGGAGCGATTATAGCCATGGCCAGTGAACCGATCAGGCCGCCTCCGCCCTCTTCACCATCTCTCCGCCCACCGAACATGGCGCCCCATTGGAGCATGTTGCCGATCATAGATATGGCCCCGGCGAAGGTCGCAGCGATGGTGGAGATCAGAATATCGCGGTTTTTAACATGAGCCAGTTCATGTGCCATGACTCCTTCCAGCTCATCAGGCGTAAGAACATGCAGAATGCCTTCGGTGGCGGCAACAGCGGCATGGGAGGGATTTCGTCCGGTGGCAAAGGCATTGGGTGAGTCATCGGGAATGATGTACACTTTAGGCATGGGGAGCCCGGCGCGAGCGGCAAGTCGCTCTATCATACCATAGAAGGAGGGGTGAATCTCGCGGGTGATTTCCTGAGCGTTGTACATCCTCAGGACGATCTTGTCAGAAAACCAGTAGGAACCGAAGTTCATAACGGCTGCAATCAGGAAGGCAACGATCATTCCCCCCTGACCGCCGACTGCGCCACCCATGGCGACCAGTAGGATGGTAAGCAGGGAAAGGAGAAAGGTGGTTTTAAGTATGTTGTTCATTATTATTACCTCCGACGATTAAGATTTCGCCGGGGTAAAAAAAAAGACCTTTACCCGCGGCGTAATACGCTTTGGATAAAAGTCTTGCTTGCGATATATATCGTTCCCGATCCGAGTCTTACGACTGTGTTGACGGACTTGGGATCAGCCATGTCTCCAGCTGATAGCTACTCCCTTTTATTGCATTTTTACTCTACTTCAACGCTGTCCAGTAAGTCAAGTTACATTTATGTTACAACGAGAGGCCCGTCTGCATGAAAAGAGATGCCCTCGCCCCCCCCAGAACAACCATCGGACTGGCTTAGTGGACGGCACAGTCCGTTCAGGAAGAACCGAGATAAGATTGAACTGTTTTTGGAAGGAGCAGTTAACTTTCCATCTGGTAAATTGAAATTGCTGGTCTTCCGGCGGGTGTACTGTCTTGGTGAAGTCCTAATTTTTCTGTTAAAATTTGAATACAGGAACTCTTTCTTTGTTTCGTTAAAAGAGTGAAGCCAAGTGCGACTGATTAGTTTTCTGGTTCTTCCGCAGAATTTGTGGGTATACCTCCTAAAACTGAAGATTTGACGTAAAGATGGGGGCATTGGCATCAAAAATATTGATAGAGGAGTTCAGATTTGCATATGGAGAGAACAAAATGGAGGAATCAGTAATTTCGAAAAGAGAATAAATGTTGGTATTGTCACCCCCTGGCTTTTTACTCGAAATTTATTCCATCCGTTTTTTCACACGCTCCTCATTATTTGTTGCAATGGGTTGCAGGATGATGCACGCCTTTCTGATTTTACCAAAACAAACGGACGCAAAACGGAGGCAAAACCAAATAAGATAAGAAAAAGGGGTTAGGCAGACTGCCTAACCCCTTGCATTTATTGGAGCGGGAAACGAGATTCGAACGCGCGACCTTCAGCTTGGGAATCAGTAAATATGACCCTTTATATAGCCACTCCTATCAGCTAATTAGGCTGCTCGCTATTACAAGTGGGTAGTCTCTTGTTAATGAGTTGTTAAAAATGATACTTGTAGATCCATTATGAGAGACACCGAACTTTTTCAACTA
>CAIWTU010000027.1 GCA_903915655.1 uncultured Geobacter sp. | reverse complement strand
CCCGGTCAAAGTGTGCGGCACGTGTCTGACTCGTTGCGGAACGGCCAGAAATCTGCCGCTGATGCGTGGAGCTATCCAGGCCAAAATGCCTGAATTAGTAGTCTGGCTTCAAGAAGCGGATAAAGTTATCTCGTTCTAATCTATGCCGACGGAGTCCATTACAAACTTTTCAATAACCTCGGGTGATTAGAATATGGTTGTTAGACTTATCAGATGCTTGCCCGATCCCGTATTGCGCAAAAAAGCAAGGCGGATTGCGGTGGTTGACAAATCGGTCCTTAACCTCATTGAGGATATGATAGACACATTGAAAGATAGAAATGGTGTTGGTCTGGCAGCTCCGCAGATTGGGGTAACTCTACGGGTAATAGTCCTGTCCATGCCTGATGAAGTGCCATTTGCCGTGATCAATCCAGCCATTGTGAAGCGCATCGGTGAGCGAGAGTTGGTGGAGGGTTGTCTCAGCATACCCGGTTACCAGGGTAGGATAAAACGCGCAGTTTCAGTAACAGTCAAAGGACTGGACATCCAGGGTAAACCGCAGAGAACAAAGGCCACGGGGATGCTTTCCCAGGCATTAGAGCATGAGATTGACCATCTTGATGGCATCCTTTATATCGATCATCTGGAAAGCCCGAATAAGCTTTATAAATTTGACTTCGAACAATCCGAAGCCGCAGTCGATAACCTGTAAAATGGCTTCAGGGATTGATCTATTATTTCAGATTGGCAGCGGGGGCATATCTGGAATAAATAAATTGGATCACATTAGATTATGAGGCTACCGGATGAGACAAAACCAGCGTCGAACGACAGGCCTAGCAAGATGACAGAAAAAGATAGTGCCCACCAAATACCAATTGCAATAATCAGAGTTGGGTGGCTTTCCCTAGGCGTAAATATAGGATTAGTTGCCGTTAAACTCACCCTGTCTTTCGCGACAGGCAGCCTGGCGCTCCGCGCTGACTCTATTCACTCAATGGTTGACGTTTTTGTCTCCATCGCTCTGATTGTTGGTCTCTTTATTTCCGGCCGCAGGTATTGTGATGCCAGCTTGACGATATCTGCTCGAAGCCGCTCCCCTAATACACCGGGTTCGTTGTAGTCCGCCGCTCCGTGGTAGAGAAACTCCATCGCGAACATCGTTTTACCGGTGCCCGCCGCTCCGCACAGGAGGGTCGGCCTGCCTTTGGGCAAGCCGCCTTGAGTGACATCGTCCAGCCCATAAATACCGGTGGGGGATTTTGGCAGAGCGGTGGAATTGGCAGAGGTTTTGGCTTTAGGCATAAATCACACCTCCAGTTAAACGGCAAGCATAAGTTAACCGCATAAGAATATAGCACGTGCCCAGAGCAAGGACCATAGACTTTTGCGGATAAATTGGAAAGTTCACACCAACTGATACGCCAGTCGGGGATCCTATTGAACTGCGATGTGATTCCCTATATAATTGCCCAATTCCATCCCGGCTCGCCTTGAAAGAGCGGAAATTCTCCGGTTTTATGAGAGGTGCATCATGGCAGCTATGCGGACAAGGCCTAAATCACTCGCAGGACGCGTCAAGTGGCTTTTCACTACGGACGGACTCCCCGCATTAATCTCCCTGATCCTGGGTATCGTCATCGGGTATTTCCTCAACGGCATCGTGGGACTTGTGGTCGGAACTCTTACCGGCCTGGCCGTATTGAAGCTTTTCAAGCGCCTGCCTTTACGTTTTTCGCCCTGGCAGGCGGTGGTGATCGATTGGTCACCTGTTCTGGCGAAGCTGTGCTTTTCACTGGCGTTCCTCTTGCCGTTCGCCGACTACATGACGCTGCCGGACAACATCCATAACCCCAATACCCTGCCAAAATACCTCAGCATCATCTTTGTGATACCCAAGAACCTTTTCCTGAGACCGACCCCGGACGTATTCCCGGGTTTCGTTTTCATCGTCATAATCGCCGTGGTCCTCATGTACTGGGGCAGCCTGAACCTCGGCAAGGTGAAGGGCCTGATCCTGGCATTGCTGGGCCTGCTGCTTTACACGATGTCCCCAACGATCACCTCGGCGATCAACGGCGACGCGCGCCTGCGCATCATCGGCGCATTTTTCGGGATCGGCTACTATTTCGCATGGATAGCCATACTGCTGATTCTCGCTTCCAAAATACTGAAGCGCTTCCTTAAGGTCAGGCGCGCCCCCGCAAAAATGGCCGGCGTGCTGAACCTTTTACCTCCCGTGGTAGCCCTGGGCGCATTGAGCCACTTCATGCACGGCCCGTCCGGGCATTCTTCCTTGTTCGCGATGTTCGATTTTGAAAGCGAGCATCATATGTGGGCGTCGTTTATATCTGCCGGCGTTTCCGGCTTCAGCTCATCCGCCATCGTGGACGGGGCCGATGAAGGGGATGATTCCGGCGATTCAGATGATTCGTCCGATTCTGAAGATTCGGCCCCTCCCTACCAGGCGCCTGAAGACTATGGCCCGTCGATCTCCACCAATCCCAATGACCCGGCGGGAACCACCGTCCAGGAGCATCCCGACGGCAGCATCACAAAGGTAAGGCCAGACGGCACTACTTCAACGCTCTTCCCGGACGGAACAGGCGTTGCCACACTGCCGGACGGCACCAAGGGCGTCCTGAGCAACGACGGGGCCGCCGTTTTCACGCTCCCCGACGGAACCAAACAAACACAGTATACCGACGGAACGGTTTATGTAGAAGGCACAGATGGGGAAAAGTACGTCGAGTACCCCGACGGCACCAAGAAGGATTGGACCCCCGATGGGACCCTAACCGTCGAAAAGCCCAATGGTGATTATGAAATCACCACCGCAGACGGCAAAACCGGCGGCGTCAAGCAAAACGGAGATGGCAGCATGGATATTACCTCTCCTTTCGGCGGTAATCTCCATTGCCCGAAAGAAGGCAATCCCGAAGGCTCTCTTACCACCGCCGATGGAGACGTTATTTCCCTTAACGGTGACGGTTCGGGGAGCATAACTTCCTCCATGGGCAAGATGGAAATAGACAAAGACGGGAACATGTCCGGAACCCTTGATGACGGTAATGGCAACAAGGTGACCATGGGAAAAGACGGCTCCGAAGAAATCCAGACTGAGGAAGGCGACCATATCATCTCCAATCAAGACGGTGTGAAAGCCAATTTCCATGATGGTTCCTTTATCAATGCGGATGCCAACGGCAATATTACAAGCGCCCACGTCACAACCCCCGAGGGAACCATCGATGTCAATACCGACGGGCAGGGTGTCACCCACTATAAAGACGACAAAGGCAACTGGATCGACGCAAAGGACGGGGCCGCTACCGGCGCCCATGTCCAAGACGGCCAGGGCACTGTGGACATCAATACAGACGACAAGGGTGGGATGCACCTTAAAGACGACAAGGGCAACACAGTAGATGTCAACAAAGATGGCTCCGGGCAAACCAAAGACTCTGACGGAAACGTTGCCGAACAGGATAAAGACGGGAATGCCTCTCTGACCACCAAGGACGGGACCAAGTGGGTGGCTCCGAAAAACGGCTCCGGTTTCATCACGGATAAAAAAGGCAACAGAATCGACATGGGCCAAGACGGGTCGCTGGACGTTAAAGACTCCAGCGGGAAAGTAACACACTATACCGCCGACGATGTTGGGCAGATGACGGCACAGGCAGTCAAAGACAACCCGGGAGTCGTCAACCCCTTCGACATTTTTAAGGGAGGTAAAAACAATGGGAAATAGCTCGGACCAGGAAATCATCAAGCTACTCCTGCAAACGAAACACATCAGAGAGAAGCTGTATAACCTTCACGGTAAAACGATAAAAAGAGCTGCCGCGATGGATAGCACGGCCAAAGCGAAATTAACACAAGTGCATGAAACGGCCAGACTTGGTAACCTGCTGGAACAAAGCGCCAGGCTACATCCCAGAAACACTGCGGGGGCAAGAGGAATATTATCATCGGTGATGCAAACAAGGGCGGCGCAAGCCACAACGTGCCCAAAATGCGGGGCCAAAATAGTAGAGGGTAACGCCTTCTGCGCAGCTTGCGGGGGCAAATTAAAAACTTAGCCAGTGCGATTGATTATCAGCATTTAAGAATTAAACCCGCTTCCTCATGGAAAAGTGTCAGAAACAATCGTGAACTACGTTCTATATGGTTTGATGAATAACAAATAAGCCATAAAAAGGGGTGGCGCCTATGCCTGACCAAGCTATAAGTATAGAGAAACTCACTTTCAATTATGGCCGTCTCAAGGTAATTAACGACATCTCCCTGGAAATTCCCAAGGGAAGCAGTTTCGGATTATTAGGTCCCAACGGCGCAGGCAAAACCACTCTGATCAGGCTCCTGACAGGGTTATTGAAACCCTCCAGCGGCAGCATTTCATGCTCGGGTAATCCTCCTTCGCCAGCCAACGCCAAAAACATCGGTTATATGCCCCAGATGCCATCACTGTACTCAGAACTGACAGTTAAACAAAATATTGATTTCTTTGCACGCATCTATGGCATGAGGGAAAAACACCAGCGATTTCAGAGAGTTGATGAAGTTATCAAACTGGTTGAACTATGGGCCAAACGCAACATCTCAATAACCCAGTTAAGCGGCGGCATGAAACAGCGGGCCAGCCTGGCCTGCGCCATTGTGCATCAGCCTCCTTTATTGTTTCTGGATGAACCAACCGTTGGTCTTGACCCGGAACTCAGGGCCCATTTCTGGGAATATTTCGCACGCCTCACCAGCGCGGGTGCTACTTTAATCATATCCAGCCACACCATGGATGATGCCGCACACTGCGAAAAACTGGCTTTCATGCGTGAGGGGAAGATAATTGCTATGGGGTCACCATCCGAACTCAAAGCATCAACCGGAAAACCGGATGCTAATCTGGAAGATGCATTTCTCTATTTTGTGAGACTCGGGGAGGTGACGGCCAATGTATAACATGTTGACGATCGCCCAAAGGACGATTACACAACTGCTGCGCGATCCACGAACCCTGGCCCTGATATTGATCGTTCCACTGGTGATTTCCAGCCTGATAGGCTATTCTATGCCTTCCAAGGACCTGCTGAATTCCACGTTACCAGCCATCCTGGCGATGTTGGTTCTGTTTTTTGGGTTTCTTCTCAGCGGCATCGCCTTTCTAAGAGAACGTTCTCAAGGGACCCGCGAACGGTTAATGGCTTCACCGGTATCCAGGCAAGACATCCTTATAGGTTATCTTCTTGGTTTCCTGCTTTTTACCATGATTCAAACCCTGATACTCTTTTTCTTTTCCATATGGGTGCTCAAAGCCGATTTCACCGGCAGCCTGTGGCAGATTATCGTCTTCCAGATCTTGATAGGCATACTGGCAGTTTGCCTGGGAATCTTCATTTCTGCCTTTGCCGGAAATGAATTCCAGATGATACAGTTCATACCTCTTATAATCGTGCCTCAGATATTTGTTTGCGGATTATTGTTCCCGGTGGACCAGATGCCGATTTTCCTGCAGTGGGTATCCAGATTTCTGCCCCTGACTTATGGTGTGGATGGCCTCCGGGCTATGATGTTGCAGGGAAAAAGTCTGACCAATATAGGCAAAGATATCGGAGTCTTGGGCGCTTATGCTGTCGGCTTGATGCTCCTGGCAGGGATCAGCTTAAGACGAGGCCATGGTGCTTAGAGTTGAACAAAATACAATAACAGGAAGAATGGATTCATTGGGAATAAACAAGATGAAAACCGTTGGACTAATCGGCGGTATGAGCTGGGAAAGCACAGTGACTTATTATCAAGTCATAAACGATACAGTAAATAAAAGGCTGGGGGGCTTTCATTCTGCAAAGATAATACTTTGTAGTGTTGATTTTGCAGAGATTCAAGAATGCCAGGCCATTGGTGATTGGGATAAGAGCGCAGATATTTTGGCGGATGCTGCACAACAACTGGAAAAAGCCGGCGCTGATTTTATTTTGATTTGCACAAATACTATGCATAAAGTCGCTCCACAAATTCAACAGCGAATCAACGTTCCAATTATGCATATTGCAGATTCAACGGCAGATGAATTGGTGAAGAACAATATTAAAAAAGTAGCGCTCCTTGGCACAAAGTACACGATGACGCAGGACTTTTATAAAGAGAGGCTCGTAGCCAGAGGAATTTCAGTTATCATTCCGGATGCAGAAAGTGTTGAGTTTATAAATCACGTTATTTACGATGAACTCTGTCTTGGAATTATATCAGACGAATCTCGAAAGCAGTTCGTACATATCATCGAAACATTGAAGGCATGCGGTGCGGAAGGCGTTATTCTTGGTTGTACCGAAATTGGTTTATTGATTCATCAAGCGAATGTCTCATTGCCCGTGTTTGATACTACGCGAATTCACGCACTATTGGCCGCTGCAAAACTGATTAGTTGAACCGGTGTTTTCATAAATACCACAGAAGGACGGAGCTATCCCCGTCCTTCCGTGTGCAAAAGATCAGTTTTTAAGTCTTCTGATTTTGGCCTGTCACATCTCTCTTATGGAATAAGTAGTAACCCAGTGCGATGAAAACCAGTGAATAAACTCCCAGCGTAATGAAAGCGTGGACCACGCCGGGATTCACGTTGGTCTCGCCACCGGACATACCGAAACCCTGCGGCAGTTTGTTAGGGGCAGTGATGGCCGTATAAAACCATGACCCTCCAGTATCAGTAACGTGAACCTGCTATATCTTAACAAAACCTGCGCTTTACCTCAGACTGGTCATTGAGTTATATCCAGGTGAGGTGTATCCGTTGGCTGAACCTTCGAATACAGATGTAAATCAAAGGCCCGGTTCAAAAACCGTGCGCAAGGTATTTTTAACTTCAGGCGCGGGGATATTAGTCCTGGGTGGCATCTTGCTTACCAGACTCCAAGGTTACCTGTTGTTTCACGGCGTCGCGGAAGTATTCAGCATCGTAATCGCCTGTGCCGTTTTCATCTATGCGTGGAATGCCCGCAAACTTCTGCACAACAGTTATCTTATGGTAATCGGTATTTCGTTTGTATGCTACAGCCTAATCGCGCTGGTTCACACTTTGTCATTCAAGGGCATGGGCGTATTCCCGGCCAATTCCGCCAACCTGCCGACACAGCTTTGGATAGCCGGGCGTTATCTGCTGGCTGTCAGCTTCCTGGCAGCCCCCTCTGTTGCAGGAAAATCTGTCAAGCCCTGGGCCATCTTTGCAGTATATTCCATCGTTACTTCGCTGGTGTTTTTGTCGATTTTTCACTGGCACATATTCCCTGCCTGTTATGTCGATGGAAAAGGTTTGACGCAGTTCAAGATCTACAGCGAGTATATTATCTCGGCTGTTTTCCTTCTCTCTATCCTGGCCTTGTTCAGGAAACGCACCATTTTTGAAACAAGCATATTCTGGCTGATAGTGACTGCCATATTCGTTACCATATCTTCCGAAATAGCTTTCACCCGTTATGTCGGGGTTTACAGTTCTGCGAATCTGATTGGGCACCTGTTGAATATCGTGGCCTTTTATCTGTTTTACGAAGCCATATTGGTCACCGGTTTCCAGACGCCCATCGATACGCTCTTCAAAGACAAGAATCAAGCTATCGAAAAACTGAATGAGAGCAACGATTGGTTGCGTCAGAGTAATGCAAAACTTGATCTTGCATTGCATTCTGCCCACATGGGTGTGTGGCAATGGGATATTGTTACCGGAAAGCGCACTTTCGATGTCCATACCTGTGCTATGTTGGGACTGGATCCTGCGAAATTCAGCGGTGAAGCTGCTGAATTTTTTGCGGTAATTCATCCGGATGATCGTCAAAATATCAAAGCTGCTCTGGAACGCGCCATCAAAGAGGGAGTGATGTACGAGTCTGACTATCGCGCGGTCTGGCCCGACGGCAGCATACATTATATATCTTCCCGCGGACGCCCAGTGCGTGACAAAGAGGGGGTTCCTCGAAGCATTAGTGGCATCGCCTGGGACATCACCGGCAGCAAGCATACCGAAGAAATGTTACGGGATAGCCAAGAACGCTTTCGCTACGTTTTGGAAAACGTTCTGGATGCTGTCTGGTCTGCCAATCTATCGGGGCGATACGAGTTTTTGAGCCCGCGTATGGCGGATATCTACGGTCTACCGATAACGGAGATGACAAATAATTCGAACTTCTGGCTCGAGGCCGTCTACCCGGAGGATAAAGCTTTAGTTTCCCCTTCCGCCAAGGCTCTTTTTAGGGATGGTCGCGTTGAAATTGAATATCGCATCATTCTTCCGGGCGGTACGGTAAAATGGATCCTTGATCGTAAAACTCTTGTTCGAAACACACGCGGAGAACCATCGGGAATGGCTGGCATTGTATCGGACATCACCAAACGCAAGCAGGCCGAAGATATACTGCGAACGAGCCAGGAACGCTTTCAAGAGGTGCTGGATAATTCGCAGGATGCGGCTTATAAACGCAGCCTGACGAGCAACTCTTATGAATATTTAAGCCCTGTTTTCGCCAAAATCACCGGCTTTACGCCGAACGAGATGAATGTTCTGCCGGTTGAATCGGTAGTGGAGTTAATGCACCCTGATGACCGGGCGAATGTCGAAAGCTCACTCGGCCATGCCATTGCCAATGCCCATGGCACAGCATACACAACCGAGTATCGTTTCAAGCGCAAAGACGGGCAATACTGCTGGCTTCAGGATAGCTTTACTGTTATGGGAGATGCGAATGGAAAGCCCTTGGCGCTTATCGGGAGCGTAAGCGACATCACAGTGCGCAAGCAGTCCGAGGAGAAAATCAAGGCTTCGTTGGCCGAAAAGGAAGTGCTCCTCAAGGAAATCCACCACCGCGTCAAGAACAACATGCAGGTCATCTCGAGTTTGCTACGTATGCAGTCCGGTTTCCTCAAGGACGCAGACGATAAACGCATGTTCCAGGAAAGCCAGGAACGCATCCAGTCCATGTCTCTCGTTTATAACAAGCTCTACCAGTCTGAAAACCTTGCCAGCATCAGCTTCGGAGGATACGTCGATGACCTGGTGGGCAACCTGATAAAGTCCCATAATTCCAGGGATGTGCCTCCCCGTGTGCTTATAGATATTGATGGTATCGAGCTTTCTCTGGACTTCGCCATACCCTGCGGTCTCATCATCAACGAGGTTGTCACCAACGCTCTGAAATACGCTTTCCCGCAGGGACAGGTGGGCCAGATCCACATCATCATCCGTCAGAAAGAAGACCGCATCGAGATGTCTCTTGGGGATGACGGCATAGGTCTGCCCGAGGGTTTAACCATCGGCAGTACCAAATCGCTGGGTATGGTGCTCATTCAGACCCTTGCCGTGCATCAGTTGGGCGGGACACTTGAATTAAAGCGGGAGAAAGGCACGGAGTACTGCATCAATTTCCCGCTGGTATTTGAGGGGTAGGACATTGTCCAAACTTCCGAATCAAACGCATTCGGTCAGGAAGAGGGGATTCCTTCAAAGCTGACCGTGAGTGCTGCGAGCTATCTTCCAATAAAATTGACAGACATGTAACGGCAGATATTCTGATGCTTTATTCCAGGTTATAGTCACGAAGCTTTTGTGATGTTATACTCTGATTGTTTAGTGGTACCAGATCTGGAAGAAGCATTGAAAAGTAATGAAATTTAGCGAATTGGTTCGGCTTCTCGAACGTAATGGATTTGAGATCGTTAAAGAGAAAGGCTCGATTCGTTACTACGGGAAAAGCGATTGTGATAAGCTGGTTCGTATAGATTATCATGGTTCTAAAAAAATACCGACCGGGACTTCGAACGCGATATTGAAGGCTGCAGGCTTGAAACGTGAAGGTGGAGAGAAAGCGAATGATTGATATAAAATATTCCCTGATAGTTGAAGCCACTGAAGACCCTTCATTCTTTTCTTTCTATTCGCCGGATCTAGAAGGATTTACCGGAGTCGGTAGCTCTGTTGAAGATTGCCTCTATAAAGCTAAATGGGGGATGGAAGAACACATCACTCTACTTAAATCACGCAAAATACCGGTACCGACGAGAAGCCCCAATCCAACTGTCACGATAAAAAATACAACCTTCTCAGCGGTCTAGGTCGTTTGCGCCCCGGTTCAGTTTCTGGCAGATGGGGACTGACTGCTGATTTCCTTTCCCACCGCCCTCCCCCTAGTTCTGAAACCTGACCGCTTATTGCCCTCACACATCCCTCTCCTCCCGACAAAACCCCCGGTATGTTCTTCCCACCAGCTGATACTCCACTTTTTATTCATATCAACCTCCAGGATACCGAACAGTCCGAATACTTACCCTGATAGCTATATTATACCAACACCAGTTATACTGTCCTACATTCATCAGGGACAACAGGAGCGGTAAATGAGTAAACGAGTACAAATTTCGGTATTTGGCGCAATCGCAATTGGCACACTTCTGTTGAGCAGCATCAATCTTTCTGCCGTCACATTCACGACTTCGACAGGGCCACCTATCACCAGCCAGCATGGCGCTGCCGGGTTTACGACACCCACCGATACAACGCCCCCGCCGTCATCGACAGTGCCGCCTCCCGCTACAACTACAACCGCTGCTCCCGCTACAACGGCTGCTCCCACTACAACTGCGGTGCCAACCGCTGCGACGGTAACCCAGACCATAACAATACCTGTTACAACCACTGCGACGGTGACACTGACCGTAACTATGCCCGTGACAACCACTGCGATGGCGACACAGACGACAACTATGTCTGTGACGACCACAACCACCGTGATTTCCACATCAACTATTTACACACCGGTGACGGCCGTTGTGACACTGCCCGTAACAAAGGTCATGACCGAAGTTACGACGATCACATCCAAGCCCAATAATGGAACTTCACTGACGCCATTTCTTTCTATAGCAATTATTCTTCTGATATTGGCATTTGCAGTATCAACTCGGCTTATTCTGAAACGCTCGAACAAAAAATAACAGACCTGAACCGTAATGGATCTATGCCGAAACAGACCTTTGACCAGGCGGTGGCGGCAACAATTATCGGATCAAGCCGGAGACGCGGCTAGAATACCACTTATCGACAAACACACAAAGAATCCCAGCTAAACAACACAGCGCCCACTGCTAATGTAGTGGGCGCTGTCTATATGTTTACCCGAAGCCTGATAGTATGAAAAAACATAATTCCTGAAAATCCAAACACGAGATCCGTATCAACTGAATTACCAACGGCAATCCCCTGCAGGTCGGGCTGACGATGTCTATGATTGCCAGTGGCAAATCCGGGTAATAAAACACCCTCGAGTTTCAACCCTTGCGCTTTCGTGCCTTGCAATTTCATCGTAAAAAGGAACGAGTATGCCAAGCGGGTTTTTCTGTCGCAATCCGATAACAGTGACGGGCCCCGCTAAATACATGGCCCCGTGGGCGACAAGCCCGTAAAGGCTAACCTGACGTGTAAGGTGGATGGGGAACGGGATTGCCGCGCTACGCTCGCAATGACAACGACGATGAGGACCGGGATTGTCGGGTCAAGTCCGACAATGACAACGACGATAAGGGACGGGATTGCCGGGCCAAGTCCGACAATGACAACGACGATGGGGAACGGGATTGCCGCGCTACGCCCGCAATGACAACGGTGGAGATCAGTTCATGTTTTCAGTTTCAACAGCGGCGCCAAGCAGGACCTCCTCCAGGCAATTCCAAAGGATGGCGTCATTAAACGGCTTTTGGATGTACCCGCAGGGTTTGGTACCTGCGGCCTACCGTACTCCAGCCAGCCAAAACGGCACCTGGCTAAAAGTAGCAAAATCGGATGCTGTATGATGTTAATTGAATGGGATGGTTATGACGATAAAATTAAAAACTGCTTTCCTGGCGATTCTTTGCATCGTAATATCTATGGGCGCATGCAGAGCCACAACCAACACGGGCCCAAATACGCCTTCGACAACTGCACCCGCGTATATTTCTAAACTGGGAAGCATTGAAAAAAACTTGTCCTATAGCAATACGGACTTTATCAACCTCAAGTTGGATATATATTATCCACAGACAGCCCCGGGGCCCATGCCAGTTGTGATATACCTTCACGGAGGCGCCTGGATCGGAGGCGACAAGTCGGATGCGGCCGCCTCTCCTGAAATAGCCGAAATGGTCAAAAGAGGTTTTCTCGTTGCAGCCGTTAACTACGGTCTGGCGCCGCAATATACGATAACAGGCCAGGTAGAAAACGCTAAATGCGCGGTGCGTTTTCTGCGGGCCAACTCTGCATATTTTGGCATCAACCCGGACAAAATAGGCGCCTTCGGTGACAGCGCCGGCGGGCACCTGGCCTCCTTGCTTGGGACTTCCGATAAAAGTGCAGGGATGGATGTTGCAGGCGGTTTTCTGGGCCAATCCAGCCGCGTTCAGTGTGTGGTGGACTTCTATGGCCCAACGGACCTGAGAGCACTTTTCAGCGGCTATCCCGCTATCGTACTTCAACAACTGGCCGGAACTTCCGACCCCAACTCGGGGATCCTGGATAAAATCAACCCCTTGACCTATGTCTCGGCCGACGACCCGCCTTTCCTGATCATGCATGGCGAT
>CAIWTU010000026.1 GCA_903915655.1 uncultured Geobacter sp. | reverse complement strand
TGGGACTGAGCCGCTTGGACGGAACAAATATACCGGTCAGCGGATCTATCTTGCCGACACAGACCTGTTTATTCCGAGCCTGCTTGAGTTCCTTGTCCCAGACTGAGACAGCCTCATAAACGTAAGTAATACCGGTTTTTTGTTAAGGTGATGAACTTGATAAGCCAGGGCGATCCCCCTCAATATGGTTATAATTATAATGAGGGTAAAATCAAGGCAAAAGCTTAAGATTTACCTAGTCATTTCAAAGAGCTACTATTTACATAGTTATAAAATTTCGGGAATTTAGGTTTCGGTGGGAGGCAGGAAAAAGGAAGGTTTGACACCATTGCATCCGATTCAAATGTGTAGGTTTGACACCATTCTATCCGCTCTGCTCTCCTTGAAATATCGTCATATCCTCCGAAATTGCGTTGACATCACCCCGCACCAGGTGTATTTTCCATACACCAGCAAAAACAAATTCCTATCCCTACATTGCCCCTGATCAGGGCAGGTATCAAAAAAGATGGGGTAAAATTTGACAGTGAGTTTTTGTAGTATTTAGCGGACTCCAGACAGGCGACCGGGGGAAGAGATGCTCCCCGGACAATTTGCTTGGAGTAACCTATCTGTAGTTACTATCAAGAAGGAGGAAAAAATGAAATTAAGACTGAGTAAGATGGTTACCGGACTGTTAGGTCTGGCCGCTCTCGTAGCGGTAGCAGCAAGCCCGGCCCAGGCGGCGTTCGTCGTCGGTGGTGAGAACGGCTGGCAGATGAGCTTTGACGGTATGATCAACGTGTTCGGTGTTTATGACACAAAGAGCAGCAGGACTGGCGGGAATAACCACTATAATATTCCTGATAGTGACAGTGGTATCACCGGATTGTATCAAGCCTCCCCTGCCGAGCAGTCGTTCCGTATCCGTACCGGTCTCCTGCCGAGCATTTTCGCTTTCAACGTAAAGTCACCGACCATTAACGGCGTAGACTACGCCGCCAGGATCGGCCTTTATCCCCAGATAGAAAATGCCGGCACCAGATCAGGTCTCGGACCAGGTATGGATAACGGCGGCACCTCGATCGATATCCGTGAAGTATTCTTCACCGCCGACGGCTGCTTCGGCCAGGTTCTCGCCGGCCGCGCCCTCAACCTCTACCTCGGGAAGAACATCCTTACCGACATGACCCTGATCGGTCTTGGCGTGCCGCTGAACATGACCGGCGAAGGGGTAAGCCTCGGCTTTATCGGCAGGGGCTATCCTTACCCCTCCTTTGGACCACAGTTCCGCTATACCACGCCTGACATGAACGGCTTCAAGGTTGCGGTCAGCATCAACGATCCGGGCAGGATCACTGGTAAAACGGCTGTAGTTGGTGATGCTTCAGATCCTAGTGAAGTTTATGAAGTAAATAGAAACTACGAAGCAAAGGTTCTCAATCAGCCCCGTTTTGAGACGGAGATCTCCTACGCCAAGACCTTCAAGGATGGCAAGGTTCAGGTATGGCTCAACGGCTTATTCCAGGAAGCTGGCATGACCGCGAGTGAACCTTATGTGTTTAGAGCGGGAGCGGCACCTACTTTAGGTGGCCCCCCAAGGAAAGTTACCTCCATCGGCGGCGGCGGTGGCGTCCAGGTTGTCTACGGCCCGTTTGAGACCACGATCTCTACCTTCGGCGGTCAGGCCCTCGGCCTCACCCTGATCCAGGATGGCTTTGATGCCCTCGATTACGCCGGGAGTGAGCGCCTCACAGTCGGCGGCCTTGCCCACATCACCTACACTATCGGCGGCAAAACCAAGCTAGGCGCCCAGTACGGCATCAGCTATGCGCAGACGACAGAGTTTGATCAGCGCATGGTCAATGACAACAATGGCGACCTTATCAAAAAGTCGCAGCAGGGCGTTACTGCCGGTGTCTATCACTCCCTCACAAAGAACCTGACCCTGGTGGGCGAGTACACCTATGCGCTCGACCAGTGGTATGACGGTTCCAAGCAGAATCAGAACATCATATCTGTCGGCACGGTATTCACATGGTAAAAAAAGGTTAGTCAGCTGTTGACTGATTTTTGACGGGGGCGGGGTAACCTGCCCCCGTTTTTTTATGGATCTCTCCTCTGGGACAAGCAGACGAGACCACCCATCCTTTTCTCTTTTGACTTTTTATAAAGAGCGTTACGACCTGTCCGAAAAACCGTAAGCATTATACCATAAGAACAGCTTGAACCCTGATTTCTCAGCTGTACGGCAGGCTGAAGGCATTGCCATACCGGTACTTTGTCGTAGGGATATGGCGTGTCATTAAAGAGTCGTCGGATCATTCGTTTCAGGGTTTTGCTGAGGTCAGGGGGTCAGGACTTGACAACTTGATATCTGCAAGTCCTGCCGTAACCTTTCCATTTTTTCAGCAAGTAAAGGATCTTTTCTATCCCGTTTTTCAGTGCACCGTACCACACAGGTTAGAGTTGATGGCTCTCGTCCCAACTTTCGCGCCAGTTCAGTAAGTTTGCCTCCACTAAGTTCAACTGTCGCCCATGCAGTCAATCCACGAGCTTCGCAAAGCCGCCGTTTACGGCTCTGCGTCCTGAGACTATCATCCGTGATCCGTGATACCATAAAGCCTCTTTACGGCTGCAATTACTCTATTAACGACTGGTTTTTGTTCCGGCGGAGCGTCTCCCCCCAAAATCAGATCGAAAATGAAATCGTCGTCGCCAATAATACGACTGTCAATGTTGCTTTCCCCATGAAATACCGGACGGCGCCCTTCTGAGACTCTTTCTCCTACAAATTTCGCAAATTTCAAACGGGCCTTACTTTAGATGCTTGGAGAACTGAGATAGGATACAATCGGTTTCCAGCCATGAATAACTTTCATTTCCAAGATATGCCATCTGGCTGCTCCAACGATAGTTTTCTGGCCTCTCTGTGATGCGCACCCGCACCGGATTCAGATGAATATAGGCCTTTCTGTCCAGCCTGATTCGAATCCCGTTTCCCACTCCAAAGATTTCAGTGGTTTAGCTAGATAGCTGACCCCTTTTTCTTCTCCTTGATGACTGTTGCATCCCTTTTTGCATCCGTTTATCAGAGAATCAGTTGGAAACAATGTGCGTTATCCGGCCGGCCCGGGTTATTTCGGCGATGGAGCAGAGATCACGGAACCGACAGCTTTCGGACAAAGAGATAAAAACCATCTGGACGGCCAAAGAGCATCCCTGAGCCGAGACTTCCGGACTATCCTCCTCGAAACAGCAGTGAGGAACAGTTCTTTACTTCCCGATATATCCACTTTTTCCTTTGCCCTTGTTATGCCGGTATAGACCCTAAATTCCCGAAAAATTATAACTATGCCGCGCCAGGGATTGGAATCTCAAGGGCACTTAGAATCTGTCACTGATGTTTGGTTAGTTCGGTTATAATCTGGCCAGGTCGGTAAACGATTTTATCTTTCATTTTTCTCCCTTGCAACGACAAACGCCAATTCACTGCCCGACTATTCAACACGGATTTCCGGAATGATCAGTCCCTTGGCAGCCAGTCTGTCTATCTGCTTTTTTCCCGGGGCCAGAGGTCAGGGACAACACCCCCGACTCAGAAGTGCTGTTCCGAACAATGGAATATAGATCTGGTTCCCTGGATTTCTGGATGAAAATGGAAGTGCAAAAAGCTCATCTGGAGGTGCATATTATGCACCTTTTCAACCAATTATATTTGTTGCCGCGGACTTTAAGTTGAGTGATTTCGATGGAATACCGACTTGGCATAACAAATGCTCATACAGAGATACATTATCTTTCAAAGGAGGAAGTTACCATGAACAGCAGAAAAATCGTAATTGCCGCAGTTGCAACCCTCTTAACTTTGTCGCTCTGTGCCTCAGCATTTGCCGGGACAAAAACGCGGGATCGTATCCGTGTTCCCGGCACAGGGACTAGTTGCCCGAGGTAATCAAGACCCTGCAACAAAACATCTACCACTCCCAACAAGAATTAGTGGCTGTTTTGATCAGGAATTTAGGTCCTTTGCCGCCTGTTTCATTGAAGCAGGCGGCTATTTTTATAGACGTCTTTTGGTTTCAGGTCGGTATTCTGGTTTTGATAACATAAAATTGATCAGTGAATTGCGGACGATGCCATTGTAATCCTTGATGACGCTAACAGCTCAAGGTGGTCGATTATGCGAAAGCCAAAAGGCGCAATAATCGTGCCTTGATACGCAACGCCTTGGCCATGGTAAACAGCTGGGCGGCGGTAAAGTGCGCATCTAACAAAGGAGAAAACCGGCCATCGTTCCCGGTCTCCAGCCTAAAAACCCTGCTTTCTAGTTCTTATCATTTCTTACTTTTTGTCGCACGTGCCTACTGTGGATTTGACCAGATAAGGGGGCCTCGCCTTGATTTCTTCGTATATCTTGGCAATATACTCACCGATAATACCAAGGCTAATCATGATGAAACTACCGATCAAGAGCAGCGTAATGATGATAGTCGCAAAGCCGGAAACCGCTTCGCCGTTGAAACTGGACCAAAGTGCGTCACTGGCCACGGCAAAACCCAACAAGAGGGTCAACAGTCCCAAAAAAGTGACGATGCGCAAAGGGAGGGTGGTAAACGAGGTCAAGGCGGTTATGGATAACTCCACTAACGACCAGAACGACCATTTGCATTCATTCTCCATGCGGCTGGAAACATCGAAATCTATAAACTCTTCCCGAAATCCTATCCAACTCGACAATCCTCGAAAGAAACGTTCCCTCTCGGGCAATTGAAAGGCCAATATATCGACGATTTGCCGATCCAGCAATTTGAAATCGGAAGAATTGTGAATGTTGATGCCGCCCATCCGCGAGATGATCTGATTGACGGTCAAAGCGGCTAATCGTTTCCCCATGCTGTCAGTTTTGCGGTTCCGTTTCACAGCATGGACGACTTTCGCCCCGTCTCGCCACTTAGAGATCATTTCCGGAATCAATTCGGGAGGATGCTGCAAGTCCGCGTCAATAGCTATTACCGCCCTACCCCGCGAAAACTTCAAACCGGCCAGCAAAGCCGCCTCCTTGCCAAAGTTACGGCTGAAAGAGACCCCCTTCACCCGTGATTCGGTTTGAGCGTAAAGAGAAACCCGTTCATAGGTGTCGTCCCGGCTGCCATCATCAATTACGATGATTTCCCACTCACTGGTAACAGTTTCAAGAATCCGGGTAACTGTTTCCAATGCACGTTCAATGACTTCCCCTTCGTTACAGGCAGGGATCAGAACAGTAATCTCAGGCGAAGTTGATAGTTGATTCTTCATGTGGACTTCCGGATTCCCGGCACGGGAAACTATAGTTAATGTTAAAAAATACCTGTTATCGGATATCTCGATTAGCGCGGATATGGAACTGATTCACGGTAATTTACCAGGCGGATGTTGAATTCCTCAAGCAATTCCTTGATCTCAGAGCCGGTCAACAAGGCCAACTCATCTTCCCATGCGTGATAGGCCAAAAGACGCAGGTCTTTTATTTCGCTGGGATCAAAAAGGCCGGGATGGCACATCAATTCATACGTCAACCCTGGTTTCAGCCTGGCAAACCGTTTTTTCAGATAAGTCAAATCAAGTTTACCGCTGCAGTTCAATCCAATGAAGAAAGGGATTACCTGCCCCATCCGGATAAGATTGACTGATTCCATCCCTTGCAGAAGAAAATTCCTTGATATGGAAGAAAAATCAAAGGGGGTCATCCACTCGGCGCGGGTCAGGCGGAGATGGGGAATTTCATATTCTTCGGCAAGTTCGGATGCGAGTGAAAAGAGCCTCGGAAGCATATGGATATGCTCGTGGGAATTCAGAAAGCCCGGTTTTATTCCAAAACCAAGGAGCGTTTCTATTTGGGTACGCCATTCCGTACGTACTATATCCAAATCTATCCGCCCGGAAAGCAGTTCAGAGATCATGGCTAGGAGTGAGGGAAAGCTCCCTTCCCACTTACCAAGCTTTTCCGCCATTTGAGAGGCCAAGGGACGGCGGAAGGTCAAAACAAGGTGGATACCCGTCTCGAGATCCCCGTACTCACCGAGCCAACCAATCTGTTCCTCCAACCGAGGCCCATTGGCAAGTATTCCAGTAGCAGTCACCGCGCCTGAGGCTGCAGCCTGGAGTATCCCCCGGCTGACACAGCGATAATAGCCATAATCGTCAGCATTGACAATCAATTGTATCGGCAGACTCCCCATATCAAACGCCCGGGTCATAACTTGTTGATAAGGATCTCATTCTCCCTGCAGACGAGAAGAACGATACAGCAACAGAAAACCATTGTGTGAACCGACCGGCTGTAAACGGCTTTTGATGGCTTCGGAAAGATCAGGCCAACTCTTCTTGGGACAAGCGAAATAAATCTGATCAGGATTGGCGATTGCAGCCTGAAAAGCCTCGACATTGGGTAAGGCGCCGGCTTTGCCTGAGGTATAAAACTGTCCAGAGTAGGGACTGTCACCCAGATAGAGGAGCTTCCCCCCGCTCCCCTTCCGGAGTTCCAGATACTGGCTCACCAGAGACTTTTGAGTGCGCAGAAACTGAAATGGGACGAATTGCCAGACAATCACCAGGCCCAGAAAAAGGAGAGGGACCAGAGCAGCTACGCAGAATGCAATCCTGTCATTCGAAAACCAGCCGATCCTGTCATCACGCCGCCATTCGGCAAGCAACAAGGCGCAACCAGGGAGAGCTGGAAGGACATAGGTCCAGATGATATTGGCTGAAAAGGTAAAAAAGATCAGCGGCGAAAGCATCCAGAGGAGGCAATAGAGCCTCCAGCCATCGGAGCAATGAAGCAGCATGGCTGCTTTTTTACGCCAAAATGCCTGAAAAACCTGAGCAAGAAAAAGGGGGGACCAGGGGAGCGCCGCTAGCATCCAATAAAGCCAGATCGTACCTTTAGTATGGGCACGGCCACTTCCGTAGAGGTCACCCCGCCAACCTTTTACCGTAAAACGATTCCAGTGCTCACCAATAAAAAAATATTCCAGAAATCCCGGTGTGCGGAGTTCGGCAATCAAAAACCATGGGAGAGTGATGGCCAGCATCAACAGAGTGCCACTGACCCAGGGCAACCGCTGCCAAAGCACTTTCCATTCGTTGCGGATCAGCGACCAGAGGCCAATTGGAATGCCTGCAATAACCAACGCAATGGGGCCTTTAGCCATGATCCCGATGGAGAGACCGATGAAAAAGAGATATCCATAAAACCGCCTCCCCTTGCGCAAAGCCTGCCAGAACGAACCCAAAGCCAGAGTGACGCCCAAATTCAGGCATTGATCCATTGCGACACTGCCGGCCATGACGAAAAAGAGTGTCATCCCTGCAAGAATCGCTGGAGCAACAAAGGCTTGAGCCTTTTCTCCCCTCCCCAAGGCGAGGCGATAAACAATCCAGACCGAACCAGTGCATAGAAAGAGGGCAGAGAGTCGTGCGGCAAACTCGTTGACCCCGAAAATGCCAAGAGTTATTGCGTTCAGCCAGACGGCCAGAGGTGGTTTCCCCCAGAACGGCACACCATAGCTGATTTGAGGAGTGACCCAGACACCGGTTTCCAACATCTTGCGGGCCATTTCAGCATAACGGCTTTCGGACGGGTCAATCAGCGGGTAAAAGGGGAGGGTAATCAGCCGGATCAGCAACACCAAAGCCAGCAAGGCCATTCCCATCCTGAAGAGAGGGGTGATCCTGTCACGCCAGTTTCCGTCCATTGCCGAACCTGAGAAGTTTCCCTCTCCTGAACTATCCATCCTGAACGTCCAGAAACGGTTGGCTAAAAAATTCCAGACCAACACGACCCCCGTGACTAAAACCTGGGCAAGCATATAGTAGATTTGCAGCCGATTTACCAGTAAGGCCATCAAAGCCAAATTAATCGCAAGACCAATGCTGGCAATCAAGACGAATTTGGGGAAGGCACGATAGTGCGACTGGTCACTTTTGAACGTCAATCCATGGTTCAGAAAGTAATTGACGAGCAATCCGATCAGCGCACCACAACCTGACGCAACTAATGGCCCAACCCCTCCGAATTCAACAAGGAGATAAAGCAACGAATAATGGAGGGCAGTACCGGTCAACCCAACCAGCGCGAACGTCCCGAATTGTCTGCAGACACTTTTCAAGGTCTGACTCTCTATTATCTTTCCTCTCATCGAATGCCTCTGCCGGGGAGATGATTTGTCATTGAGTCGGGACAAGATTCCTGGTTGGAACCGTTGTTGGAACGAAAAATGCGGGGTTTTGCAATCGGCTTAAGAGCCTTGTTTTATCAACTGCTCACGATAAGCCAATACCTCGAGAAATTCAAACATTTTCTTCAATAAATATGGTAGCAGAAAAAATCGTTTACCCTACATACCGGCCATCCAGTTTTCATGGATTATTCCGTTATCCGCAGCTTCATCCCACTGGCCACCGCTGATCTGAAGTGATCAATCGCGCCGAAGGAGGAAATTATTATCCAATCTATTCTATCCCGTACTCTTTCAGCTTATACAAAAGCGCCCGGTGACTTATTTCCAAGAGGCGTGCGGCATGTGTTCTATTGCCGCCGGTTTTCTGAAGGGCCTTTTGTATCAACTCTTTTTGCACAATTGCATCCGCCTTCTTGATAGAAAGGCAATCGGAAAGAGCACCGGCAAGCGACCCGTACTGTATCTTCCCTTTCAGATTATCGGGAAGACAACTCCCGTCAATTTCATTTCCATCAGACATGACCAGGCCGCGTTCAATGCAGTTTTCCAATTCCCTTACATTCCCCGGCCAACTGTAATTCATGAAAATCTTAAGTGCATCGGTGGCAAGTTTCAGATCTGCTCTGGCTGTTTTTTCACCATGCTTCTTCAGGAAATGGTTAACCAGTAAGGGAATATCCTCCATCCTATCCCGGAGCGGCGGAACATTTATTTTGAAAACGTTGAGTCGATAAAAAAGATCGTCCCTGAAGCGACCCTCTTCAACTTCTTTTGTCAGGTCCCGGGAAGTAGCTGAAATTACACGAACGTCAACTTTTTTTGTGCTGGATGAACCAACCGCCCTTATTTCGCCTTCCTGCAGGACGCGGAGGAGTTTCACCTGCAGCGAAGGAGGCATTTCCCCAATTTCATCCAGGAATAAGGTGCCTTTGTCAGCCTGCTCAAAAAGTCCGCTTTTGTCGGATACGGCATCGGTGAAAGCACCCTTTGCATGTCCGAACAGCTCGCTTTCCAATAGATTTTCAGGTATAGCGCCGCAATTCAAAGCAACGAATGCCGCATTTTTGCGTTTACTGTTATAATGCACTGCCTTAGCGATCAGCTCCTTACCGGTGCCTGATTCTCCAAGGATAAGCACAGTTGTCTTAAAGTCACACACCTTTTTGACCTGTGTGAATATTTCCTGCATCCGCTTATTCTTGCTGATAATGTTGGCAAAAGAAAATTCCCTGTTCACCTCACCCTGCAATCGAATATTATCCCTTTTAAGCCGCTCGCGTTCTTCGGCTTTGCGCAGTGACAAAAGGACTTCGTCATTTTTGAACGGCTTCGAAATATAATCATAAGCGCCCAGTTTCATACACTCAACAGCCGTATCTATGGTTCCGTAGGCTGACATCATGATAATGGTCGACTGGATACCAGCTTCAGCAGCTTTTCTGAGAAAACCCGGGCCATCCATGTTCGGCATCTTTATATCGCACAGGACGAATGCATAGTTACTATTCTGCACCTTCTGAAGGGCATCTGCCCCGTCAGAAGCGGCATCAACAATGTATCCATTTTTTTTAAGAAGTACCTGCAACATGGAACGAAGATTTTCTTCGTCATCAACAATCAGAATCTTTTCTTTTTCAGTCATACGCTACCTTCCATCATGCATCCAAGGTTTAGATTAACGGCAATCAAATCTCGCACAATCAGTGAAAAGAGCCGATTCAAGAAACTACGGGGCGTCAGGATTCGGGCTGTACAGGAAAGGAATCGTCGGGAGTCGGAAGCCAGACGGTAAAAGTGCTTCCGTGGTCTTTCAAACTTTCGACGGTAATCCTCCCCCCCATCGAATCTACTATGCGTGCACTTATGGCCAATCCGAGTCCTGTCCCCTCTCCAGGCGCCTTTGTCGTGAAAAATGGGTCGAATATCCGTTCAAGATTTTCAGCTGCGATACCTTCACCATCATCAGAGATCTTTATCTTCACCATCTGAGTAACAACCCGGGAAGAGGCCGCAAAAGAGCGCTCGTAAGCCTCACTCCGTCCCCCTTTTATATTTCGTGAATAGTGATGTGAAAGATCGTCCCTCTGGGAGTGATAGTCACCCATAGCTGCGTCAATGAGCAGAATTCCGCCATCCGGCATGGCTGCCCTGGCATTAATCAGCAGATTAATCAAAACCTGCTGCAGTTGGTGACGGTCGGCTTGCACCTTCGCCAAGTCGCTTTCTACCTTGAGAGAAGTCTCTATATTTTTGAAAATTCCCTGTCCCGCAAGCATTTCTACTGTCGCAGAGAGGAGCTCGCCCAAATCTAACTTTTCATAATAGGCCGGATTTGGTCGGGCATAGTCCAACAGACCACGCACGATCTTGTCGATCCGCCCCGACTCCGCTTCAATCCTGTTAAGATAGTCGACTTTAACCGGATCATCCGTCAATTCGTCCCGTAAAATAGAGGCATAGCCCATTATTGTGGCAAGAGGAGTACCGATCTCGTGGGCGGTTCCTGCCGCAAGCAAGCCTATTGAGGCCATTTTTTCTGAACGAATCACCTCCATCCTGGCAGCCTGCAATTCACTGTTGATCGTCTCAAGAGACAAAATATATCTTTCGATATCTTCACGTTTCTCTCTGAGAGCATCAACCATTTTATTGAAAGCGTCTGCAAGTTCGGCAAGCTCCGAGCTTCCAGGCAGAGTTACCATATGGCTCAGATCGCCGGTAGCAATCCGTTCGGTCGCAGCCAACAGCCTCCTGATAGGTACAACTATGAACCTCGAGAGGAGATATGAACCGAGACCGAGCAGAAGCAGAAAGTCCAGTAAAAAATAGGCCAGAAATATTTTTCTCGATTTGTTGAGACGTTCGTATTCAGCCTGCAATGACAGGGTAAGTCTTGCCGCGCCAATAATCCTGCCATCAGCCTTAATCGGAGCATAACGAGAAACAAAGAGACCTTTCCCGGAAAGAAAATAAGTCTCCACACCTTTGTTAAGAACGTCGCACAGTTTTTTGTCAACACCTTCCTTATCCTTGACAGCAAAGAACACCCTCGCTCTTTCATCAACGGCAACCAGACCCGCAAACTGTTTCTCGATCGAAAGTCTCTCGGCAAAATGACGGGCCGTTGCCAAATCACCTTGAGCAGATTGCGAAGGGAGGAGGTTGATAAATGAAGCAAGCAAGAGACGTCCTTCTTCATTTCGCTGCGAAATCAGGTCGTTTTCGGCGGTTTTAAAAGAGACTAGACTAAGGAGAAACCAGGTCAGAATCAGGAGGCAGATGAGGGAAGCAAGTATTGCAAAGGTAAGGCTGAAACGATACAGTTTCATCGACTACTCCATCCCCGCAGACCTTGTTAAATTTTCAGGTACCAGTTTATCAGCTCTTTACCGAAAAAAATATAGAGGATAGCCCCAAACGCAAGAAAAGGGCCAAAAGGGAGTGCAAGTTTGGAATCTTTTTTTTGTGCTATCATGAGGGTAATTCCGATCAGGGAGCCGGTGAGGGAGCTGGCAAAAATTATGAATGGCACCGATTTCCATCCAAGAAAAGCGCCCATCATGGCAAGCAACTTGATGTCTCCGCCGCCCATTCCTTCTTTCCTGGTAACGAGTTGATAGGCGCCGGCTACGAGCAGCAGGCTTCCCCCGCCAGCCAGGATCCCTATCAGAGAGTTGCTCCAGCCAACTATTTCGTCCAATTTATAAACATCGTCGATGAAAAACGAGAGGAGCAAACCTGTCACAATACCAGGTATAGTTATGACGTCCGGTATTATTCTGTGCTCCAGGTCGATGAAGAATATGACAACAACTGAAGAGCAGAAGAGAAACAGTGCAAAAAAAGTCGGGGTTGGGCCGAATTTCACAAAAAGAGAGAGGGCCAGCAGAGCGCTGGTCAGTTCCACGACAGGGTATTGCATCGATATTCGCGCTCTGCAGGATCGGCAACGCCCCCCAAGGAGGAGATAACTCAGCAAGGGTATGTTGTCATACGGTCTTATTTTATAACCGCATGAAGGGCAATTGGAAGGAGGAAAGAGAAGTGATTCCCTGTCGGGGAGTCTATAGATGCAGACGTTCAGAAAGGAACCGACAACTGCCCCAAAGACAAACACGAGCGTGTAAAGAAAACCTTGTTGTTGAAACATCTCAGCGCTCCGGGCCCGAAAGAGCCGGCATATTCGGATATTACTTCAAACTTCTGATCCTTATCAAGCTATCTTCAAGGAGCTGTACCTTACTGGAAAAATCTTCCAGCTTTTTCCTCTCATTTGCCACCACCTCTTCAGGCGCACGCTCGACGAAACTTGGATTTTCCAGTTTTTTACTCAGGAATTCTACATCCTTATAAAATTTACCAATTTCCTTCAAAAGTCTCTTTTCTTCCTCTTCAACATTAATCAGCCCTTTCAAGGGAACAACAATTTCTATATCTCCCGCAACCTGAACCGAAGCATCAGCAGGCTTATCCAATCCCTGACCGATTGCCAGATCTGACAGGCGGGCAAGGCTCATGATATAAAACTCGTTCTTTTTGAGCAGGCTGGCGCTCTTTTCCGAAGCAGAGATCAGGATTGCCGGGATTTCACGACTCGGCGGCACCTCCATCTCGCCGCGAATATTGCGGATGCCGCGGATCACTTCCATAACCAGCTCCATCTCCTCAGCCCCTGCCTGGAAATCCCATTCCGCCCTGATTGTGGGGAATTCGGCAATCATGATACTTGCCGCAGGCTTATTACCGGGAAGCGCCTGCCAGATCTCTTCGGTAATAAACGGCATAAACGGATGCAGTAGCCGCATGAGGTTTTCCAAAACCAGCCAGAGGGTATAGCGTGCAGTCGTCCGCCTCTGCTCCTCTCCACGGTAAAGGTCGTCCTTGATAAGTTCGATATACCAGTCGCAGACCTCGCTCCAGGTAAACCGGTAGAGGGCATTTGCGGCGTCATTGTACCGGTAAGCCTCGAGCGCCGTTGTAGTTTCAGTGACAGCGACATTGAAACGGAAGAGTATCCAGCGGTCGGCATTAGAGAGTTCCAGCTTTGTCAAATCGACGCTTTCGGGTTCGAACCCCTCCATATTCATCATGGCGAAACGGGAAGCATTCCAGATTTTGTTGGCAAAATTACGGTAACCGGCAATCCGTTCCTCTGCGAGCTTTATATCCCTTCCCTGTGCCGCAAAAGCCGCCAGGGTGAAACGAAAGGCATCTGTGCCGTACTTATCGATAATTGTCAGAGGATCAATAACATTGCCCCTGGATTTACTCATTTTATTTCCCTGGGCATCCCGTACCAGAGCATGTATATAAACGTCGCGAAAGGGAACCTCACCCATGAAATGCAGACCCATCATCATCATCCGGGCGACCCAGAAAAAGAGGATATCAAAACCGGTTACCAGACAGGCAGTGGGATAATAAAAGTCAAGTTCCGCACTCTTGTCCGGCCACCCCATGGTGGAAAAAGGCCAGAGCGCAGATGAAAACCAGGTATCCAGCACATCGGTATCCTGCCAGATTTCATCGCTGCCACACCCGGCACATTTATCCGGCTCGGTCTTGCTTACGGTTACCTCACTGCAGTGATCACAATACCAGGCCGGAATCCGGTGCCCCCACCAGATCTGCCTGGAAATGCACCAGTCACGGATATTCTCCATCCAGTCATAGTACGTGTTCTCCCACTGTTGCGGGAGAATTCTGGTTTCGCCGTTCCTGACTGCCTTCAGGGCTCTTTCCGCAAGAGGCTCCACTTTCACGTACCACTGGAGCGACATGTACGGTTCAACCACTGTCTTGCAGCGGTAACACCCCCCTACCGCAAGGGAATGATCCTCGATCTTCTCCAGAAGCCCTTGCTGATCCAAGTCGGCGACAATTTTTTTGCGGGCGGCAAAACGATCCAGACCTTCATACTGGCGACCGGCGGCATTTATGATACCAGATTCATCCAGGACATTAATCCTGTCCAGATTGTGTCTCTTACCAACCTCGAAATCGTTAAAGTCATGTGCCGGGGTGATTTTGACCGCGCCTGTCCCGAATTCAAGATCCACATGTTCATCGGCAATGACAGGAATTTCACGGTTAACAAGAGGGAGGAGAACCTTCTTGCCGATCATATCCCTGTAACGTTCGTCCAGTGGATTGACAGCTACGGCTGTATCGCCAAGCATCGTCTCGGGGCGGGTAGTGGCAACTACAAGATAACTGTCAGAGCCAATTACGGGATAACGGAGATGCCAGAGAGAACCTGCATGATCCTCATGTTCCACCTCTATATCCGACAGTGCCGTATGGCAGCGGGGACACCAGTTGATCAGTCTGTTATCGCGGTAAATCAGCCCCTCGTCGTAGAGACGGACAAAAACCTCCCGAACGGATCGGGAAAGACCTTCGTCCATGGTGAACCGTTCCCGTTCCCAGTCGCATGAGGCGCCGAGCCTTTTCAACTGACCGATAATCTGGCCGCCCGATTCGGACTTCCACTGCCAGACCCTCTTTATAAAAGCCTCACGTCCGATCTCATGCCGGTCCTTACCTTCGGCAGCCAGTTGTCTCTCGACGACATTTTGAGTCGCAATGCCGGCGTGATCGGTTCCTGGCATCCATAAGACACTGAAACCACACATCCTTTTCCATCGGCAAAGAATATCCTGAAGCGTATTGTTCAGGGCATGTCCCATATGCAACACACCGGTGATATTGGGAGGAGGAATTACTATGCTGTACGGCTTCTTTCCGGATTGGCACCGACCATGAAAGTATCCCTTCTCTTCCCATTCCTTATACCATCTCTCTTCAACAGCATTTGGTTCGTACACTTTTGCCAGTTCTTTATATGTCATTCAGCACCTCATTGTTGCCTGCTTAATTAGAGATTACCTCATATGAACCGAAGTTGCCTGACAGGCGGAATAGAAAATGGGGACACGACATCCCCATTTTGCTTCTTTACAGCTATCTCCCAAGACAAGAGCAGTTAATCATCCTTGTCTGATCTTCCTGATCTCTTCCCTGATTATCGATTCAGCCAGGTCGGGGACGACATCCCAGGCAATCTTTTCTATTATTTCTTTTGAAATCTTTGCAATGACCGTTGCCAGTTGATCTTCGCTCAGGGTGACCCCAGACGGTTCCTCCCCGGAGTGAAAGTCTTGAGAAGAAAGCCTGGTAAAATCTTTATCTGATTGGAGAAAGGAATCGCTGGAGTCAAGTTCTTCAATTTGATTGGGAGAAAAAGTCTCCTTCTCTTCAAATTCAGATTCCAGATCTCTGACAGAGGGTCGCTCTCTTGCAGGTTCAGCCACAAAATCGGTCCGAACGTCATCGATAATCGTGGAATGCTCCTCTTCCTCCTCAAATACAAATGGCTCGATTTCTTCGGCAGTATCGATAATTTCTGGTTCAATTCCATCTTCTTCTATAATCTCACCGAACCGGAGATCCTCTCCTTCAGTAAACTCTTCAAGGTCAAAAATCCCCCAGAGATCGTCCTCGGGAGTCGCTTCGACAATATCCTTGGAAGAGAGAAGGAGTGGCTCAGAGGAGTTTGTTGCGGCGCTCCCCGAGATTTCAGAAGGGGTGATGAAAGTCCTCGTTCCAGTAATTGTCGGAACTTCAACCTCTTCAGGGAGAATTATCAAATTTTCGGGCATGGAACCTGTTGCCGACATGGCAAAATGCTCATGCACCGATCTCCTTTCGGTGGCAAGTTCAATCAGATTTCTAACTTTATCTATGAGGTGTTGAGATTCAAAGGGTTTGGAAATATAGTCGTCTGCACCGCTCTCCCTCGCTTTTCCTTCGTCAAAAGGCTCGAAAGCTCCAACCAGCAACAGGAGTGGAATATCCCGCAGAAGAGGATCATGCCTCGCCTCGCTGCAGACTTCGTAACCGGTCATGCCGGGCATAAGCGCGTCAACCAGAATGATATCCGGAACTATCTCTCTTGCCCTATCGAGCGCCGCGCTTCCGTTATCTACAATGGTGAGCTCGTAATCCTCGTTCGCAAAAATTATAGTTACAACCTTCTGAATGGTTATACTGTCGTCGGCGAGGAGCATTTTATAGCTCATTAGTATCCTCCGGTGGGAAACTTGACAAAAATATCTGAAGGTCAAAACAAACAAGTAAATCCAGGCACAGAATGTCAAAAACTAGCATAAAGCCCCTTGGGTGTCAAGGTTTTTGCCTTGCGGCAACTATTCAACTTTGCTTGAAAATTCTTTGATTTCAGGCCGGCCGGAAAACAATGTAGCTGCTATTGTCGACAGATCGCTGCGAACTTTATTAAATTCTTTTTTCCTTTTATAGTCGAGTCGGGCAGTTACAAGGACCACATAGAGTCCGGACTCCGGGTCTATCCAGAGAGAGCTCCCGGAGTATCCCGTATGCCCGAATGAAACTTCGGAAAAGCCAGCCCCTCGCGGCGAAGAAAAAGGGGAGGAGATATCCCACCCCAATCCCCTGAGAATCCGGGTGTCATCGGAAAAATAAGGTACGGTCATCAGCTCCACGGTCCGCTCCGACAAAACCCGCCTCTCATCAAGCAAGCCCCTATTGAGGAGCATCCTGCAAAACCGTGAAAGATCGGGACCCGTGCTGAAAAGACCTGAGTGGCCGGCGACACCGCCAAGCAGACGTGCCGAATAATCCTGCACGACACCGATAAGCGGAGAGCTGTCGCTGCCAAGCGTTGCAGTACAACGAACTGCTGCCTCCACTCCAGGTTTGAAACCGGTATCTTTCATTTGCAAAGGGGTAAATATATTTTCCGCAGCATACCTGGCCAATCCGACGCCGGTAACCCTTTGAACCAGTTCTCCAAGCAGAATGAAATTTATATCGGCATACTTGAAATGACTGCCAGGCCTGTTTACCTGCTTCCTCGCCGCGGCACCTTCCAGGACGCTTCGTAAAGGGTTCACCTGCGAGAGCGGAAAATCGTCCAGCCCGGAGGTATGGGTAAGGAGATGCAGGATCAAGAGGTTGTTTTTGCCCTTATCTGCAAATTCATGAAACCACCTTGAGACCGGGTCCAGCAGGCTTATTCTTCCTTCTTCCACCAGTTTCAGGATAACCGGTGCAGTCGCTACAACCTTTGTCAGAGATGCAATATCGAATAGCGAATCAACCGTTATCGGGCGTGCTTCACTCGCGCTTGACATCCTGCCGTATGCCCGGCAAAAAAGTTCGTTCGTCCTGTCGCCAATCACAACAACGCTCCCAGCCATCAGGCCTCGGCTGGCGGCGCTTTCCATCAATCGATCGATTTCCTGCAGTTTTTCTTTCAGAAGAGATGAATTATCCCCGGCGACGGCAGATAGTGAGCTCAACAGGGTGAGCAGAATGACCAGGATTCTCAAATAATGCATAATGTCTTCAGTAATGCGGAGGTGATGGTTTGCAGAAGGTTACAGTTCAAGAGCAGTCTGATGGATATTTGCCCAGGTCAAGTACGGTAGTCGGCGTTTATCTTGACATATTCATAAGAGAGGTCGCTGGTAAAGACAGTAGCAGAACCCGTGCCGAGCTGCAGATCGACAGTGACGGAGAAATCTTTCTTCAGGAGGACTTTTGAACCGAGGGACTCAGCTTCCCCACCGGCAAAAACTCCATTTTTCACCATAGCTACATCATCGAAATAGAGATCTGCCAAATCTTGATCAACCTCGGCGCCCGAATAACCGACGGCAGCGAGTATCCGCCCCCAGTTGGCATCCTGGCCAAAAAAAGCAGTCTTTACTAGCGTAGAATTGGCAATTGAGATAGCCGCCTTTTTTGCATCGGAGTCTGACAATGCACCCTTTACCAGGATCTCGACGAATTTGGTGGCCCCTTCACCATCGCGGACGATCTGCTTGCCGAGTGAGAGGAGGATATTCCGGACACTTTCTGCGAAAATTGCAGCTTCTGGTGTACCTTTAAAGATTTCGGGATTTCCAGCCATACCATTAGCCATGATGAGGGCTGTATCATTAGTTGAAGTATCTCCGTCAACCGTTATACAGTTAAAGGATCTGTCCACTTCCGAGGAAAAGAGTTCCACCAGCCAGGAGGGGTCAACGGCTGCATCGGTAACAAGAAAAGAGAGCATGGTGGCCATATTCGGCATAATCATCCCCGACCCTTTTGCCACACCTGCAATCGTATACAATCTTCCACCGGCTTCTCCGGTTCGTATCTCCATCTTTGGAAAAGTATCTGTAGTCATTATTGCCTGTGCAACGTCCGCCAGAGTGCTGCGCGATAGTTCCCCGATGAGATCAGGTATGGCATTTCGGATCCGCTCCATCGGAAGGGGTTGACCGATAACACCGGTTGAAGCAACAAGCAGGGAATCCTCGTGAACACCAAGGGCATCAGCAACCAGTCTGGCGGTCTCAATTGCATCCGACATCCCCTGCCTTCCGGTACAGGCATTAGCATTGCCGCTGTTTACCACCACTCCCCGGGAAACATGGTTCAAGGCACGCTCGATCGAAAGGAGAAGCGGGGCTGCCTTGACTTTGTTTCTGGTAAAAACCGCGGCGACAGTCGCTGGAACTTCGGAATATATCAGGGCCAGGTCTAACCGGCCGGGCTTTTTTATTGCCGCTTCAACGGCTGAAAATTTAAAACCTTTGATATCCATTAAATCACCGTATTATCCTTAAGTCTGTATGATCCAGAAGCTGTATCATCCTGGATTCGGCAGTTGAATGGATCCTCCAACTGCCGTTTATAGGATTGTATATTTCAGCGGGACTTCTTAATTGCGCAGCATTTCTTGAACTTCAGGCCACTTCCGCATGGGCAAGGATCGTTCCTCCCAACCTTGCTGCTTTTCGCCGGTTGATTGACCGATTCCTCATCGGCCAGATTGAAGATAAGACGCTGTTTACGCTGTTGCTGCACAATCTGCTCAACTTCATCTTCACGAGTAATCTGCACCCAGAAAATTTTCTCCACGACCTCTTCCCGAATGCGGGCAATCATATCCATGAACAGTTTGTAGGCTTCCCGCTTGTATTCCTGTTTAGGGTCTTTCTGTCCGTAACCTCGTAATCCGATACCTTCCTTCAGATGATCGATAGATAGAAGGTGATCTTTCCATTGCGAATCTATGGTTTGAAGCATTATCACCTTGATCAGGTGATCCATAAGTTCACAACCGAACGACTCCAGCCTGGCGCCGTATATCTCCCGCACTTTCTCCCCAAGGAGTCCCTGAAGGTTTTGCGGATTGAATCGTTCAATATCCTCACTGGTAACGTCAAGCTGAAACCCGAAAGAGCTGTAGAGAGATTCAACCATACCCTTCCAGTCCCACTCGCAGGCAGGAACCTTTTCTATGGCATATGCCGCAACCAGATCCTCCACAGTTTCATCCATCATTTCAGTGAACTGCTCGCGCAATTCGACGCCGGCAAGGATTTCCCTGCGTTGGGAGTAAATAACCTCACGCTGCTTGTTCATGACATCATCATATTCAAGAAGATGCTTGCGGATCTCGAAATTGTGCGCTTCTACCTTCTTCTGGGCGTTTTCTATAGACCTGGTAATCAGTCCATGGGTAATCGCCTCTCCTTCTTCAATGCCAAGCTTGTTCATAATCATGGCAACGCGCTCTGAGCCGAAAATACGGAGCAGATCATCTTCCAGGGAGAGGTAGAACTTGGAAGAACCGGGGTCCCCCTGGCGTCCTGAACGGCCCCGTAGCTGATTATCGATACGCCGTGACTCGTGACGTTCCGTACCAAGGATATGGAGACCGCCTAGGGCTACGATTTCTTCATGTTCGGCAGCGCAGGTAGCACGCAATTTTACCAGGACATTCTGATACTCTTCTTCCGGAGCATCGGGATTACTCTTTCTCCATTGCCTTGCCAGACCTTCGGCATTTCCGCCAAGCAAAATGTCGGTACCACGTCCTGCCATGTTGGTGGCAATGGTAACCATCCCCTTACGCCCTGCCTGAACAACTATTTCCGCCTCGCGCTCATGTTGCTTGGCATTCAGGACGTTGTGGGGAACACCTTGCTTCTGCAGCAGGGAAGCAAGTGTCTCGGATTTCTCGATGGAAATGGTGCCGACCAGCACCGGCTGCCCTTTTGCGTGAAGCGCCCTTATCTCCTCAATCACCGCATTGAATTTTTCCCGTTCGGTCTTGTAGATGACATCTGGAAAGTCAGGACGCACCAGTGGCCTGTTAGTCGGGATAACCAGAACATTCAGTTTGTATATCTTGTGGAATTCTTCCGCCTCGGTATCAGCCGTACCGGTCATCCCCGAAAGCTTTTTATACATACGGAAATAGTTCTGAAAGGTGATCGTTGCCAGCGTCTGGTTTTCGTTCTCTATATTGACCCCTTCTTTTGCCTCGATTGCCTGGTGGAGGCCGTCTGACCAGCGACGACCCGGCATAAGACGTCCGGTGAACTCATCTACGATAAGGACCTCACCGTCCTTCACCACATAATCCACATCACGCTTGAACAGGGCATGCGCACGGAGAGCCTGCTGAACATGGTGCAGTATTTCCATCTGCCTCGGGTCATAAAGATTGTCGATCTTCATCAACTTTTCAACCTTGAGGACCCCTTCCTCTGTAAGGGTGGCGGATCTAGATTTTTCGTCCACCGTGAAATCACCGGTGTGCCGTTTACGCTTGCCTGAAAGGGTATTGGCTTCCTCTTCGATCACCTCTCCCTTCTTGAGAGAAGGGATGATTCTGTCGATTATATAGTATTTATCGGTGCTGTCTTCGGTAGGACCAGATATGATGAGCGGGGTTCGCGCCTCATCGATCAGAATGGAGTCCACTTCATCAACCACGGCATAATGGAATTCCCTCTGCACGTATTCATCGAGACTGAACTTCATATTATCCCGAAGGTAGTCAAAGCCGAATTCATTGTTGGTACCGTAGGTTATATCTGCAGCATAGGCCGCACGGCGCTCATCATCATCGAGACCATGGACTATTACCCCGACAGAGAGGCCAAGGAAAGTGTAAATACGCCCCATCCACTCCGAGTCACGCCGGGCGAGATAGTCATTGACAGTAACGACATGCACGCCCCTGCCGGTAAGGGCATTCAGATAGACAGGGAGAGTGGCGACAAGGGTTTTACCTTCCCCTGTCTTCATCTCGGCAATTTTCCCCTGATTAAGGACCATCCCTCCGATCAGCTGCACATCGAAGTGACGCATATTGAGAGCCCTTTTTGATGCCTCCCGACAGACAGCAAAGGCTTCAGGCAGAAGGTCTTCAATGGTTTCGCCTTTTGCGTATCTTGCCTTGAAATCAACGGTTTTATTGCGCAACTGATCGTCGGTAAGGAGGGCCAAAGTCTGTTCGAGAGAGTTGATCTCCACTACCACCGGCCAGAGCTTTTTCAGCTCCCTCTCGTTTTTACTTCCCACTATCTTCTTCACCTTATTTACAATGTTACCTAACATCTACATTATCTCCTGAATATTGGTGGGGTAAACAAACGTACCAGAATAGCATAACAGCTTGAATAGTACAATCAAAAGGTTGGTTCAACTTCCACTCATGTCCAGCGTTGATATTTTAAGGGAAGGCGAGCCTACGCCTCCGAAAAAACGGATATCGTCGCCCACCATCTCAACCCCCCTGAAGAGATCGAAAATATTCCCGGCAATGGCAATCCCCTTGATCGGGTAGGCGATTACCCCTTTTTCAATAAAAAAGCCTGCTGCCCCAACGGAAAAATCACCGGAGATTCCATTGGCGGTATGGATTCCCATCACTTCGGTAATCAGGACCCCCCTCTCAATGCCACGGATCATCTCATCGCGAGGAGTCGAGCCATTTACAATGAAAAAATTGGTAACCCCTGTACGCAAAGGACTTTTTACCCCACCCCTCACCGCATTTCCGGTAGAAACTGCCCTATCCTTCCAGGCTGAACGGGAATCGTAAAGAAAAGCCTTCAGACGCCCATCTTCAACCAGCAGGTTGTTTCGGTGCGCCACCCCTTCCGCATCAAAAGGGGCGGTAGAGATACCCCCTGAGAGAGTACCGTCATCCCTTATCTGTATCAAAGGGGAGAAAAGTTTCTCACCCAATCGACCGGCAAGCATTGACTTCCCCTTCTGTACGTTCTCGGCAAGAAACGAGGAGCTCAGGACCTCAACTATTTCAGAGGCGACATGGTTATCCAGTATGGCAGGGGAATTCATGGTCGGGATTTTTATTGCGCCGAGGGTCCCGAGTGCCTTGGCAACGGCATTTGCTGCAATCGTTTCGACATCAATACCGGATAAAAAGCTGCTGAAACCGAAATCCCACCCCATCTGCGAGTCGTCCCCCTCTTCAGCTACAACAGTAACACTGCAGGAGACGGAGGTTCCACTGTATCCTCCGACAACTCCAACTGAATTACGTATCCAGAAGGCATACTCGGATTCGCCGTAGATAGCCTTTCTTACACGCTTGACCCGGGGGTCCGCACCCAGGGCCAGCCGCTCCAGATCCTTGGCAAGCTGAATCTTTTCAGTTTCATCAACCGCTGAGAGATTGTTATCAAACAATCCTGCAACAGCAGGGTACTCTTGCGGAAGAGGAAAACAGTTGGCAGGATCCGGAGTCTGGTTCTCAGCCCCGAGAACCGCATTTTGCACCATTCTGGAGAGGGCTGCATCATCGAGACTGGTGGAATACGAAAAACCCATGCCGCCCGACTTCAGAACCCTGATACTTACCCCGGCCGGAGCTGAAGATCTGAAGGTATCAATTTCCTGTTCTTTCACTTCTATGGAGAGGTTCCTTGAAGAGCCAAACGAAATTTCATATCCATCAAGGTGGCGACTGGCAAGGTCCGTCTCAATTAATCCGGCAACCCTTTCATATTTATTCATGGCAAACCCTTATAAGAGAGTAATGTTTTATTTTAATTCCAGAATCATCGCAATTTCGTCACAGTCGGGAAACTTCACGCAGTTCATGCAGTCCCGCCAGACCTTGTGGGGGAGCTCTGCCTTATCGACAATACGGAAACCGAATTTCCCGAAAAAATCGGGCTTATAGGTAAGGCAAAAAACCTTTTCCAGACCAAGCTCTCGCGCTTCATCCAGACAGGCCCGGACGAGCCGGGTACCGATTCCCCTCCTGCCGGCCTCTTCGCAAACGGCAACGGAACGGAGTTCGGCCAGGTTTTCCCAGACTATATGTAGTGCGCAGACTCCCAGTAAATTGCCGTCCTCTTCAACAACGTACAGATCACGAACAGTTTCATACAGCTCGGAAAGGGAACGTGAGAGCATGTCCCCGCGACCGGCGAAATAGGTCAACAGTTTCTGTATAACTTTTACATCCTTGAGTCTGGCCTTGCGCAGCATCAGGTATCCTCCTCACTGGTAGGTTGTAACGTCTTTCATTTCGTAGTGCCCACTTCCCGAAGAGAGCTAAAATAGATCAAGTGCAGAGATTTATCAGCTCAAGTCCAGTGCTGCCTCTTCCAGCATCTCACGAGCATGCTCAAGAGTCTTCTCACTTATCTTGATTCCACCAAGCATGCGCGCCATTTCGGCAACCCGCTCCTCACCGGACAAGGAGGCAAGCTGAGTGGTCGTCCTCCCCCCTGACACCATCTTTTCAACCTTGTAATGGTGATCGGCAAAGGCAGCCACCTGGGGAAGGTGGGTGATGCACAACACCTGCTGTTTCAGAGAAACTCTTTTCAGTTTTTTGCCAACCAGTGCCGAAACAGCTCCGCCAATCCCACTATCAACCTCGTCGAAGATAAGGGTCGGGACATCACTCTCGGGATGGACCTGCTTCAGAGCCAGCATGAGGCGTGAGAGCTCTCCGCCTGAAGCGATACGGGAGAGGGGCTTGGGGGTCTCTCCGGGGTTGGAGGAAAAAAGAAATTCAACCTTCTCCCCGCCAGTTGCCTTAGGCTCCGGCAGAGCTTCAAGGGATACCTCGAAGCGTGCATTTTTCATTGCAAGCTCGTGCAGTTCTTTTTCCATAGAGCGCTTCATTGCCAGGGCCGCAACATGCCGTTTTGCAGAAAGCTCTGCAGCTCTGACGAGAAGTGCTTTCTCGATTTCCGCCAGGGTCTTACCAAGATCTCTCTTTATCTGTTCGCTGTTGAGAAGTAGTTCCAACTCCCGGTCAACCTGTTCCTTGAATAGAATTATTTCCTCGATGGACGGAGCATATTTTTTTTTAAGGGTCTGGATAAGGTTGATACGGTCATCTACTGCCTGGAGTCTCTGCGGGTCAGCCTCCACCTTCCCTGCGTAGTCCCTGAGGGATAACCCGATATCTTCAAGTTGGATAGAGATGCTCTGCAGGGTTTCAACAACAGGTAAAAGGGTATCATCAATAGCGGCACTTACTGCAACCCTCGAATGCACCTGATTCAACAGGCCGAGAATCGTCTGGTCGCCGCCGTAAACTGTTTCAAAAGCCCAATGGCTGTTTTGGAAGAGCTTTTCTCCGTGGGATAGCAACTGCCTCTCCCTGACAAGCTCCTCATCCTCTCCGGCCTTCAGTTCCGCAACAGCTATCTCGGCCGACTGGAATGAAAGGAGATCGAGACGCCGTGCTGCCTCCCGTTCCCCATCCTCCAGTTGCCTGATTTCGACACAGGTCCTGCGGTATTCTTCGTAAAGAGCTGCAACCCCGGCCTGAAGGGTTCCGTTCCCCCCATATCCATCAAGCAGGGCAAGGTGATTTTCCGGACGGAGGAGGGACTGAGATTCATGCTGACCGTAAATGTTTACGAGGAGGCGGGCCATCCCGGAGAGGATCGAACCGGTTGAAAGCCCACCATTGAGGTAGATACGATTCTTGCCTGAACGGGTGACAACCCTTTTAACCAGCAGTTCCCCGTCGCAATCTACACCCGAATTTGCGAGGGATGCCATTATTCCTGTCTGACCCGACAGGTCGAACAATGCCTCGACCACAGCTTCATCCGTTCCGGTACGGATCATGTCCGAGGAGAGTCGGCCGCCAAGAATCATCTGGATTGCGCCGATGATTATCGATTTACCCGCTCCGGTCTCTCCGCTCAGGATATTCAGTCCGTTGCCGAAAGAAACATGAAGATTTTCGATAATGGCAAAATTTTTGATAAAAAGATCGGTCAGCATATATCCCTTGTTACTCCGGTATTCCCGCATAAGAAAAGACCCCGTGCAAGGTCCCGGCTCACCGTTCGCCCCACTTCAGTTTGTTTCTCAAGACCTCAAAATAGTTGGTGGCGGCAGAAACGACCAGCCTGGTCCGATGTTCTCCCCGCCGCACAATAACTTCATCACGGAACTGAAGCTTTATCCCGACCTGCCCGTCAATGGTGAGCATGACATTCTCCATCTTCGTATCAAGGGTGACGGTTATTATGGTGTCGGCAGCAACCACAAGGGGTCGGTTGGTCAGGGTGTGGGGACAGATAGGGGTGATGACCATACAGTCAACGGATGGATCTACGATCGGTCCGTTTGCCGACAGTGAATAGCCGGTCGAACCGGTAGGACTCGCCAGTATCAACCCGTCAGCCTTGAAATTGGCCAGAAACGAGCCGTCCAGAGCGGCGGCCAGAGTTATTATTTTGGCAGGAGCCCCTTTGTTGATCACCGCATCATTGAGCGCTTCATATGTGCAGAATTCCTCCCCGTTGCGTTGCACAGTCACCCTGAGCATCATCCGCTCGGAAACAGTTAATTCTCCCCTCAGATATGATTCAAGGGCAGGATAAAGCCCATCAAGGGAGATTTCCGTAAGGAAACCGAGGCCGCCCAGATTAACACCCATGATCGGCACCTCCCTTTCACCGATAAGACGGGCTACCGAAATCAGGGTTCCGTCACCACCAAGCACCACAACCATATTGGCCTGCCTGGGAATTGCAACACCATCGATCCCGTCCTCCATCCCGAGGTGATGGGCCAAATGCAGCTCAACCAGCGGATTAACCCCTTCGTTGCGCAGCCATTGAACAAGTTCCCCTGCTGCACCCTGACAGCGAGGATCATGTAATTTGGCAAAAACTCCAATGTTTTTCATAATAGTTCTTCTTTCTGGTAAATCAGTAATTTTTACCATGAATTCAAAGATATGTCCAATCTAAACGGCCTATTGCCTTGACAGGCAATAGGCTATACAATTAACTGTTGCCTACCCACCTAGGAGCCGTTCTCACACTGATAAGACAAAGGAGAGATCATGCTTAACAACCATTTTATGCTCGAAAACAGGGATAAAGAACCGTTATCTAAGGAAAATTTCAAAAGGCTTTTCCTTAAGCAGCTGGAATATACTTTGGGAAAAGACGGCTATTCTGCGACAATAAACGACCTCTATCTGGCTCTCGCCTACTCGATACGTGATCTTCTGGTTGAAAGATGGCGCGACACCCAGCAGATGTACTACAAACATAACTCCAAGAGAGTATACTACCTCTCCATGGAATTCATGGTCGGGAGGTTCCTCGGGAACAGCCTCATTAACCTGGAACTTATGGATACATGGGTGGAAGTTCTTCAGGAACTGGGCCTCGATTATACCGAACTCGTCGAACTGGAGGGGGATTCAGGGCTCGGAAATGGCGGACTCGGCCGCCTGGCTGCCTGCTTTCTCGACTCGATGGCCACCATGTCGATACCAGGCTACGGTTACGGAATTCGATATGAGTATGGCATCTTTCATCAGCGGATTGTGGATGGCGCCCAGGTTGAGGTACCAGACAACTGGCTCCGTTACGGCGACCCATGGGAATTCGGCCGACCGGAAAACCTGCATCTGGTAAAGTTTTACGGCAATGTTGTAACCAAAAGAGATGAAAACGGGATTGAAGTCAGGCGCTGGATCGATACGGAAGATGTAATGGCCATGGCCTACGATCTGCCGATTCCAGGCTACGCCAACGACATTGTCAACACAATGCGCCTCTGGAGCGCCAAGGCAACACGTGAATTCGACCTCCATTTTTTCAGCGAAGGGAAATATATAGAAGCCGTCCAGAAGAAGATGCTCACTGAAAACATTTCCAAGGTTCTCTACCCTGCGGATAATATCATCGAAGGAAGAGAACTCCGCCTGAAACAGGAGTATTTCCTCGCTTCGGCGACAATCCAGGATATTGTTGACCGATTCAAAAAAAAACATGCGGATTTCACCCTTTTCCCCCGGAAAATCGCCATTCAGCTGAACGACACCCACCCTTCCCTTGCGATCCCCGAACTGATGAGAATTCTGCTCTTCCAGGAGCGGCTCGACTGGCAGAGTGCCTGGGATATCACCCTGCATACATTCGCCTATACTAACCACACAATCCTGCCGGAGGCGCTGGAGAGCTGGCCGATGTGGCTGTTCGGGAAGATACTCCCCCTCCACCTGCAGATCATCTTCGATATCAACGAATTTTTTCTCAATGAGGTACGAACCCGTTTCCCCGATGATTTACATCGTCTGCAAAGGATGTCCATTATTGAAGAAGGCGCTGAAAAGAAAGTAAGAATGGCACATCTGGCCATTATCGGGAGTCATTCGATAAACGGTGTTTCAGTTCTCCACACGGATATCATCAAAACTGTGGTATTCCGTGACTTTTACGAAATGTATCCCGAGAGATTCAACAATAAAACGAACGGCATAACCCAGCGTCGCTGGTTGAAAAAGTGCAACCCCGCCTTATCTGAACTAATTTGCTCACATATCGGTAGCGGATGGATAACAAACCTCGAAGAGCTTCACAAGTTGCGACCGCTGGCGGACGACACTGAATTCGTAGCCAGGTGGCAGAAGATCAAGCGGGAGAACAAGATAAAACTTGCCGACTATATCATCCGGCATAATTGCATCAAGGTTTCGGTCGATGCACTCTTTGACTGCCAGGTCAAAAGGATTCACGAATATAAGAGGCAACTATTGGATCTGCTTTACATCGTCACCCTGTACAACCGGATCAAGGAAAACCAGGGGATAGCTTTCGTTCCACGGGTCTTCATTTTCAGCGGAAAGGCAGCCCCCTCTTATTTCCTTGCAAAACTGGTCATCAGACTGATTAATGCCATCGGGAATCTTCTAAACAGTGATCAGGACGTCCGGGGGAGGCTAAAGGTGGTATTCTTGGCTAACTACGATGTTTCTCTTGCAGAAAGGATCTTTCCTGCGGCCGATCTCTCCGAACAGATTTCCACGGCAGGCACGGAGGCATCGGGGACAGGGAACATGAAGTTTGCCCTGAACGGTGCGCTGACAATCGGTACCCCGGATGGAGCCAATATCGAGATAAGGCAGGAGGTAGGTATAGAAAACTTCTTCCTTTTCGGCTTGCATGCCAGAGAGATTGCCGATCTCAGAAATAAAGGATACAACCCCCGCGAGATCTATAACAACTCACCTCCCCTGAAGAAGGCCCTTGACATGCTTGCCGACGGCAGCCTATCGCCGGACGATCCCGACCGCTTCAAACCGATAGTTGATTCCCTCCTGAACCAGGGAGACCATTATCTGGTAATTGCTGACTTTGCCTCGTACGCGGCCTGTCAGGAAGAAGTAAGCAGGGTTTACCAGGACCAGCAGGAATGGACCCGACGTTGTATCCTTAATACGGCCGCTATGGGGAGGTTTTCCAGCGATCGTTCAATCGCCGAATATGCACAGGAAATCTGGGACGTAAAACCGTTTGACAAGAGCGGTCACCATCGGAATAACGAATAACAATCCACGCTGGAGGATAAATAAGATGGAACTCTTTCCGCCCGATGATGCACGGGAAGATCGGAGCAGACAGTGGCGGAACGGATGCACCCCCGGAAGCTGAACGAATTCATCGGTCAGCAGCAATATTCTTTCTTGCTCTCAAAAAAACTTTATCCTCATACCGGTTCGACGATGTTTAAGGGAAGTTGAAGAGTGAAAATAGCCCTAAGTCTTAATCATCAGAACTTTCTTTATTAACCATATTGCGCCAAAACTCAAGACGTTCAGCAATTGTTTTTTCATAACCGATATTAGTGGGGCGATAAAAAGTTTTGTCTGTCAATTCTTCAGGTAAATATTCCTGCTTCACCACCCCCCTTGAAAAATCGTGAGGATAACGATATCCTTTATGGTATCCCATTTCCTTCATGAGTTTTGTCGGGGCATTTCTCAGGTGCATAGGGACAGGCAGTGGGCCACTTTTTTTTGCTTCGGCCAGTGCCGCGTCTATGGCTAGGTAGGAAGCATTACTTTTCGGCGCTGAGGCTAAATAGGTTGTGGCTTGCGCCAAGATAATCCGGCCTTCCGGCATTCCGACAAAATGCACAGCCTGCTGGGCCGCAACGGCAATCAATAGGCCATGAGGATCACCATTCGAGATATCTTCTGAGGCCAAAACAACGAGACGTCTGGCAATGAAGAGGGGGTCTTCGCCACTTTCGATCATTCTTGCCAACCAATAAATTGCAGCATCTGGATCAGACCCGCGAACACTTTTTATGAAGGCAGAAATTACATTAAAATGTTCTTCACCTCCCCTGTCGTACCGCAGTGCCCTCTTCTGCAATGATTCCTGAACAGTTTCCAGCGTGATATGCCCTACCTCGGCAAATTGGGCAGCTATTTCAAGAGCATTCAACGCTACCCGCGCATCGCCTGAGGCAGCTTCGGACAGAAAATCCAGAGCATTTTCTTCAGCAGTTAGCGCATGCCCTGTAAGGCCTCTTTCGTCCTTCAGGGCTCTTTGGAGAAGTTGTCGAATATCGCCATGCGAAAGGGGTTTGATGACCAGAACCCTTGACCTTGACAGCAGTGCGCTGTTTACCTCAAACGACGGATTTTCCGTTGTCGCTCCGATCAGTACCACATCACCCGACTCGCAGGCAGGAAGTAATGCATCCTGGACTGCCTTGTTCCACCGATGGATTTCATCCACGAATAGTATGGTTCTCCGCTGGTGGTATTTCCTTGTTTCCCTTGCCCGCTCGATAATGGTCCGGACGTCCTTCACCCCTTGGGTTACGGCGGAAACAGCGACAAACTGACTCTTCGTTGCCGAGGCGATGACTCTTGCCAAGGTGGTCTTTCCCGAACCGGGGGGACCGAAAAAGATCACCGAATAGAGATTGTCGCTCTCCACCATTTGCCGCAATAATTTACCCTTTCCGATGAGGTGCTCCTGCCCAACGACCTCGCCGAGGTTGCGGGGGCGCATCCGTTCAGCAAGCGGTGCTAAGCGATCATTCGTCAAATTCTGGTCGAACAAATCCATATAACGTTGCCTTTCTTTCAGTCTATGGTAGAGAATTTTTTCTGCCAGGCAAGCTTCTTTGACCAGCTTATCAGAAGAGTTTCCACTACGAATGGTACAGTTGAATAGTTGCTGGCAACTCATCGAACAAAAGGATCAACGGCACTATTATTACGGAGCTACCCCGGATCATGGCGCGGTATGGGAGATCTTAAAAACCTACAAGGAGCAGGATTGCATTGAAAAGAAATTTGGCTTTATGAAAGAGCAGCTCGTGGTCAACGATCTGTTTCTCAAAACACCGAGTCGCATTGAAGCTCCGGGACTTGTGCTGGTGCTGTCGCTTCTAATTTAATAAATAAAAATTCCAGTCAGGTTAATCTGGCGATCACCATTTGCTCACGACGTCAGCGGTAAATTCATACCCTGTGATCGGTTACAGCCAACTTCTTACGGGGTTGGCTTTCTGGTTTGAAGAAGGTTTTGTTGAGAAACTCTTCTGCGTTGGTACCCTAGATTTTCGAAAATAACAAAATCCGGCAAAAGCCACGTAAACTTACTGGAAAAGATTCTTAATGTCGCCAATGGTTAGGCTGTAATCGAGCGTGTTGTTTCCAGCGCTATTTACACCTTTTTCGCATCTGAATGTCGACAACTGATCATCAAAAGCGTAGGTGTAACAGGTCGGGCACGCCTGCTTGAGCCATAGGATTGTAGGGAGGACATAACTAATCCAATTAGAAGTAGCCCTTTGGAGTATACCTCAGCGGGGTTGTATAGTCCAGCGACCGGGCGCTCATTGTTGTAGTAATTGAAATAGGCCTTTATTACAGGAAGGAGTGCAAAATAGGCCCACGATTACAGCGAAGTATACGGTTCAGGGAGGTATCCCTGAACCGCTTTAGGGGCGGAATTTCTACCAACCGACGGGACATGGTTACGAAAAGACGATCAGAGAAGGGATGGAATGGCTGAAAGGGAAGAAAAAACCGGGATAAACGGTGCCATGGCAATTACCGCCAGAGCTGTGACTGCTCTTTATGAAATGCCCTTTGCAAACGCTATCCGGAATACATCCTCAAAATTTGCAACGAAATTAACCTTCAGTCCCTTCCTCAGATAAGATGGAAGCTCCTCGAAATCCTTGCGGTTTGGTTCAGGAAATATCAGAGTCTTGATCCCGGAACGCCGGGCCGCTATGGTTTTTTCCTTCACTCCGCCAATCGGCAGGACTCTCCCCGTGAGGGTCAGTTCCCCGGTCATGGCCAGCCCCTTGACGACAGGTTTGCCGGTTATCATCGAGACCAGGGCGGTCGCCATTGTAACACCTGCCGATGGGCCATCCTTGGGAGTAGCGCCAGCCGGCACATGGATGTGTACAAAGTGCGTATCAAAAAAATCCAGTTTCTCCCCATACTTATCCAGATGAGCCATAACATAGGAGTAGGCGATATCGGAGCTCTCCACCATCACATTTCCGAGTTGTCCGGTCTGCTTGAACCCCTTCGAGTTGCTCGGCATAGCTGTTGCCTCTATCTGCAGGGTAGCCCCGCCCATGCTGGTCCAGGCCAGCCCGGTAACCACTCCAGGGGTATTTTCGAAAAGCTCGTCGGGGTTGAAGACCGGATTGCCGAGATATTTTTCCACTTCATCTCTGGTCAAATGAATTGGCTCGGTCCTTCCCTGGGCAAACTCCATTGCCGACCGTCGCATTACCTTTTTGATCCTCTTCTCGAGGTTTCTCACTCCGGCCTCACGGGCATACCCGTCGATTATGTAGATCAGGGCGTCTTTATCTATGATCACCTGATCCTTTTGCAGACCATGGTTAACAATAGCCTTCGGAATGAGATAGCGACGGGCGATCTCCACTTTCTCCTCGAGAATATACCCTGCAAGCCGGATGATTTCCATCCTGTCCAGGAGTGCCGGCGGAATGGTGTCAATCTGGTTTGCCGTAGCCACGAAAAGGACATGTGAAAGATCGAATGGAACGTCCAGGTAATGGTCCCTGAAGGTAGAGTTCTGTTCCGGATCGAGTACTTCCAGAAGCGCTGAGGCAGGGTCCCCCTGGTACGAGACACCGATTTTGTCGATCTCGTCAAGCATCATTACCGGATTGGCGGTTCCCGCCCGCTTCATGGCCTGAATGAATTTACCCGGCATTGCCCCTATATAGGTACGACGGTGCCCCTTGATTTCGGCTTCATCCCGCATCCCCCCCAGTGAGAAGCGGTAGAAATTACGACCGAGCGCATCGGCAATACTTTTTCCGACCGATGTCTTACCTACACCCGGGGGGCCGACAAGGCAGAGTATCGACCCGGAGATATCCCCCTTCATTTTCCCCACTGCAATGAATTCCAGAATTCTTTCCTTGACGTCCTTGAGACCATAGTGATCCCGGTCCAGAATCCTACGGGCCCGTTTGAGGAGGAAAGAGTCCTTGCTGAACTTACCCCAGGGAAGGATGGTCAGCCAGTCGAGGTAGTTGCGGCTCACGTTGTATTCGGGCGAAGTAGGCTCTATGAGATGGAGCTTTTCCAGCTCCTCATCCACACTCTTTTTAGCTTCCTCGTTCAGTGTCAAATTTTTGATACGTTGAGTGAACTTTTCGATTTCGGTTATTTTCCCCTCTTTCTCCAACCCAAGTTCCTTTTTTATCATCTTGAACTGTTCCCGCAGAAAGAATTCACGTTGCCGTGCAGAAATCTGTTCCTCGATCTGCTTGGTTATCTTGCTTTGCAGACGATAAATTTCGAGTTCCTTTTTCAGCAATACCAACACACGGTCGATACGGTGGCGCACATCAAATGTTTCGAGCACCTGCTGCAGTTCCTGACCTTCGGCACTGGTCATATTGGCGGCAAAATCAGCCAGACGTCCGGGATCGTCCATACTTGACCGGCTCAGATAAAGTTTGGTCTCTTCAGAAAAAAGCGGATTCAGATGGATCAATTCCTTGAGAGTCGAAATAATGGCCATCGAATAGGCCTGCAATTCGGGGTTAACCGAGAGCTCGGGGGTGTGATAATAAGTAACCTTGGAGATCATCCCCTCGTCCGTTTTGGTTATTTCGTCAACAATAAACCTTTCCATATTATTAACGAGAATATGTGCGTTTTCCTGATCGGCATGGACAACTTGCAGAATCTTGACGGCAACTCCTATGCGATGGAGGTTTTCCGGCGTTTCTTCTCCCTCCATATCCTTCACAAGAACCAGACCGATGGTCCGATCGGCCGATTCCATAACCCGCTGCACAGTTCTGACATTTCCCTCCCCTTTTATTACCAGCGGCATGAGAATTCCGGGGAAAGCAGGTCTCATCTTGAGCATAAAGAGAGGGAGGAGCCGGGGTAAAATGTCCGATGCAAGCACTATATCGCCCGCAGGTTTCAACTGGTCGGAAGGTTTGTCGACATTATCCTTTACAGCGATCTTTTTCTTACGTTCTGCCATATAAATGCATGCTCCTCTGGTTCATATAGTTAATTAAATAATTAAAGGCAAGTTTCTCAACCACCACAGAATCGATCCAGTTGTTCAGGTCAACATATTATCGCTAAGCTCATTAACATCGTCGCTTTTTTTAGGAAAATGTCGCTCTAATTCGATGCCTATACTGGAAATCAGACTGCAGAGAGAGTCAGCTGCCACCCCTTCTCGAATCCCTTGAGTAAGTTCCTTCACCAGCCCTCGCCAGGCAAGGTGAGGAATTTTTTCATTTATTCCTCTGTCACCCAGGATCCATACCTTGCGCTCCAACAGGGAAATGAAGACCAGAATACCATTTTCATCTCTGGTCTTATAGAGGCGCTTCTCAAAAAATGCTCGCACCGCCCTGTCTCGAACAGCCTCATTAATCCTTCTTTTCCCGGTAAAAGACAACTTTAAAAGAGGCCATCTTCTGAAGAGATGACATAGAGGGAAAAAAAAGAGAAAGACCATCGGTATAAAAGTCCAGAGGGACCCACCGTAGAAGAAAAAATCCGCACTCAACAACCGCGTATCATTCCAGTTAGTTACTGCAATATATTCAAGTACTCCTTCAACAATAAATGCTAGAAGGGCGGAAAGGAGGAGAGCGCCCAGAGTTTCAGCTTCACGATAGCTGCTGCTCTGGGGAACCACCATCGTCGCAATTTCACCTGACGTATTCGCTTCAGCGGACTTCACCGCAGCGCAGATTTTTTCTTTCTCATATTCACTGAAATAATGACCGGACTGTTTCATTTTTACTATGTTATCTCCTTACCACTCCCCCGATGCGCCGCCTCCGCCAAAATCGCCGCCACCACCGAAAAATCCGCCGCCATCTTCCCCGGAGGAACCTCCTCCAAATCCACCCCCGAAAAAACCGCCCCAAAAGAACCCGCCCCCTCCTCCGTTGCCGAAGAGTAGAGCAATTACCAGCCCGGCAATAAAACCGAGAGCTCCTATACCTGCCAGGGAAAGCAAAGCTAGTCCGGGGAAGAGGAAGAATGCTATCAAGGGAAGCCCGGCTGCCCCGACCAATCCAGCCAGGACCCTGGAAACTGCCCCCATGAAGATGCAGGCAACCAGAAAAAATAACGCCAGGGTAAAGAGGGGGGGGGCGTTTCGTTTGCCAGGGGGGAGTTCCCGAGACGGGGCATGATACTCTCCCTTTACCACGGAAATAAGGGCAGAAACTCCACTCACTATCCCGTCGTCAAAATTACCAGACTTGAAATAGGGGGCAATATCATTTCTGATTATTCTCCCGGAAACAAGGTCGGTCAGTTTCCCCTCCAACCCACTCCCGACCTCGATTCTAAGCTTACGCTCCTGCTTTGCAACCAGGAGAATCGCGCCGTTCCCTTTCCCTTTTTGTCCGATTTTCCAGGCTTCTGCAACTTTCATGGAATATTCTTCCAGATTTTCACCGGCAAGGGAAGGGATAGTCAGCACTACAATCTGAGTGGAATCGCTCTTCTCGAATGCGGCAAGTTTCGCCTCAATCTTCCGGACCGCTTCCGGCGACAGTATCCCGGCATAATCATTGACGCGGGCATGCAATGCCGGAACATCAAGGGCACGGCCCAGGCATGGGAAGAGTGACAGCAGCAGCAGTAGCAAAATAATTTTTTTCATGGCAACTCGGCGTCTGAGGCGTTGATTAACCTGGTTTGCACCCCATCCCTACTTTGACGGGACGGGGTATCTGTCGGAGGCGTATCAACTTAACTCTAAAAAATCGTTTCCTGCTAAAACTTGACCTTCGGCGCTAACTTTGCCCCCTCTTCAGCTTTGAACGGTTCCTTGCGGGTCAGATGAAGGAGGAGCGAATTAGTCAGCGAGTTGGGAAAGACCCTGATAGTAGTGTTAAAGAGCTGCACCGTCTTATTGTACCTTACCCTGGCTACATTTATCCTGTTTTCGGTCCCTTCCAGCTGGTTCTGCAGGTCAAGAAAATTCTGGTTAGCCTTCAGGTCCGGATATTTCTCGACGACCACCATCAGACGGGAAAGCGCCCCTGACAGCTGACCCTGCGCCTGCTGGAACTTGGCTAATGCCTGCGGGTCATTAAGCAGTTCCTTTGAAAGCTGCATGGTACCGACCCTGGACCGGGCCTCCGTAACGGCTTTCAGCGTCTCCGCCTCATGTTTTGCGTAGCCTTTAACCACCTCCACCAGGTTAGGGATTAGATCGGCCCTCCGCTGATAGGTTGCCTCGACGTCACCCCAGGAAGCAAATACAGCCTCTTCCTGAGCCTGCATGGAATTATAGCCGCACCCGGAAATTATCGTCAAAAAGAGCGCACCAGAAAAAAAGCTGAATAACTTTTTCATACTTCCTCCTTTGTTGAATGTCGTCCAGAAATATAATCACGAGTCGGCGAATTGTCATCCTCTTCAAAAAATATTTTCATCAGTATCAAGATCGAATTACAAAAGATCGAAAATATGTTGGCAAGAATCAGCGGTATATCACCGATTATAATTCCGTAGAGAAGCCAGAGGCACATTCCGAAATCGAGCAGGACAGGCTGCCAGATGGAGATATCACGGACATGTCTTGTTTTATAGGCTTTGACTACCTGGGGAATAACTGAAATACTCGTGACGGTGCCCGCAAGAAATCCAAGCCAAGTAATATTTGTCATAGTTTGCCCTTCGGTGAGGTTGCGTAAGCCCAATCGATCTGGGACATCATCCCACGAAGAATCGCCACTTCCCGACTGTCCAGTTCTGCTCGGGCAAAGATTCTGCGCACGCTGAGCATGAGGTGGGAGGGATTCTGGGGGTTGAGAAAGCCGATTCTGAGCAAGGTCTCCTCCATCTGACAATACATCGCTTCAAGTTCTGCGGAGTACGCCATCGTCCTGGTTTGCCGGGAAAGAGGAGCGCCCTTGCTGCGGAACAGTTCGTAACAGAACACCAGCACTGCCTGGGCCAGATTCAGCGAGCCATATTCATCGGCAGATGGAATAGTCGCAAGCCAGGTGCATTGGACAAGTTCATCGTTTGTCAACCCCGAGTCCTCCCGGCCAAAAACTAGAGCGGTCGATTTTGTGGCAGGATGTGATTCGAGTTTGGCAACAATCTCTTCAGGGGAGGATACTTCCTGCCGGTATTTACCGAGTCGTCGCGTTGTCGCAACGGAAATTTCACAGTCCGACAGGGCATCATTAAGCGTATCGTATTGTTCGGCATTTTCCAGAACGTCCCTGGCTGAAACCGCAAATTTGCGGGCTTCCGGATGGTCATGTCGGCACCCCTTAACCAGCCGGAGTTTGGACAACCCCATATTTTTCATGGCGCGACAGACCATGCCGATATTGCCCGGACTTTGCGGCTCAACAAGAATAACAGACATTTTCTCTTTATAATTCAGCATGATTTCCTTGCGTATAGAATATAGCGGTTGGTAATTTGTAGACCAGATAGAAGTAGTGATCATAATCAGGGAAGAAATTTGTTCCTGGAAAGATTGGTCATGCCGGGGACTATCGGCAGGAGGAGGCGGAAGCCGTATCTGAAGCGTTAAATATTTTCATATTGAGGGTCTATCTCGAAAGATGAAACTCCTCGCCCATCTGCGTAAAAGAGGTTTCCCTTGCACTCATTGCCTTGTCGAACCCAATCTGTAAAGCCTTGAGGTTAAGCTCCCTGAAGGCTTCCGGAACACGGGAAAGAACCGCCTTTTCCACACTCGCCTTTGTAACGACACCGGTCAAGGCAACCATCGCCCCCAAGGCAACAATATTGGCGACTATCGTCCTGCCGACTTCGTTCTTGGCCGTATTGATTATTGGAAATCCGACCAGGAGAAAATCTCCCTTTGGAATCTTCTTGACCAGATCAGAGTCCACAAGGAGAATGGCGCCTTCTTTTAGGTCTCCGGAATATTTGTCGCACGCTTCCTGGGTAAGCGCCAAGAGCGCGTCGACAGCGGTCGCCTTGGGATAGTCGATAGGATCGTCGGATATTATCACCTCTGACTTGGAAGCCCCTCCACGAGCCTCGGGACCGTAACTCTGAGATTGCAAGGCCTGTTTCCCGTCATAGATTGCAGCAGCTTCAGCCATGATGATTCCCGCAAGAATAAGTCCCTGTCCACCGGCGCCTGAAAACCGCAGTTCATATCGTTGAGACATCGGTCAATTTCCTTTCGTATCTACGTAGGGGCGATCCTCGTGATCGCCCTTTTACCTATAAATTTCCTGCGCATCGTCGATGATTTTCTGATATTCAGCAATGTACTCCGGTTTGTTTTCTTTATAAAGGAGACCGGTAATAACTTTACCCTGCAGCTGCTCCGGACTCATATTTTCCGCTGCCTTTATCGAAACTGTACTCTCTTTAAGATTGTTCATCATTTCCACGGCTGACCTGAATTTGTTGCGCCTGCCATAAGTGGTCGGACAGCTGTCCAGAATTTCTACAACGGAAAATCCTTTATGCCTGATTGCTTCGACCAGAAGCTTGTCAATCTGGCTGGCATGATAGGCCGTACCGCGCGCGACAAAGGTCGCCCCTGCTCCGATTGCGAGCTTGGCAATATCGAAGGGTGGATCAGGATTGCCGTAAGGCGTGGTGGAGGCCCTGGCCCCCATGGGGGTGGTCGGTGAAAACTGGCCGCCAGTCATACCGTAGATATTGTTGTTCATGATAAGGTAGGTCATATCGATATTCCTGCGGCATGCATGGATGAAATGATTACCACCTATGGCCACACCATCCCCGTCACCTCCGACACAGATAACCTGTAATTCCGGTCGGGCAAACTTTATCCCGGTCGCAAAGGCCATCCCTCTGCCGTGAGTTGTGTGAAGTGTGCAGAAATCGAGATACCCGGGAAGCCTGGAGGCGCACCCGATACCCGAAACTATGGCAGTACTGTTCTTTTCCAGACCCAGCGTATCTATTGCCCTTATAAGCCCCTTCATGACGATCCCGTGGCCACAACCGGGACACCAGATATGGGGAAGCTTACCGGGGCGTATATATTTCTCATAATCAAAGGCCATTATTTTCCAGCCTCCCTGATTTCATCGAGGATCTGTCCCGGATTTATAGGCTCTCCATCGACCCGGAATATCCCGGTGACCTTGCTATTGCCTGCCGCACAGCGCTTCACCTCGTGGATGGTCATGCCGAGGTTCATTTCCGGAACAATGATAGCCTTTACCCGCGCGGCAAGGGGGGCAAGCTGCTTATCCGGAAACGGCCAGTAAGTTATTATCCTGAAAAGCCCTGCCTTTATGCCAGCTTTACGGGCCTCGTTAACGGCATAACGGGCCGAACGGGCAGTAGAACCGAAAGCCACTATTGCTATCTCCGCATCATCCAGGAGGTACTCTTCATATAGGACTATATCGTCGATATTATCCTCAATTTTACGGAGTTGCCGTTCCCCCTCCCTCTGGACAACTTCGGCCTTGTTGGTGGGGAAGCCGTCAGCGGTTTTATTGAGACCAGTCAGATGGAATCTGTACCCGGAACCGAATGCCGCCAGAGGAGGAATATCGCCAAAGCGTGTATCGTAAGGGAGATATTCTTCCGGGCCAACGGAAGGAACTGCCCGGTTTACAACCGGCAGGTCGCCCGGCTCGGGGAATTCGATCCTCTCCCGCATGTGACCTACTATCTCATCCGGCATCACGGTTACCGGAGTACGGTACTTCTCGGAAAGATTGAAAGCCCTGACAGTCTCCGTAAAAAGCTCCTGTACCGAAGCAGGGACGAGACAGATGGCGGGGTGATCGCCGTGAGTCCCCCATTTCGCCTGCATCACATCAGACTGGCTCGGACCCGTAGGCATGCCGGTCGATGGGCCACCACGCATTACGTTGATAATGACGCAGGGGACTTCGGTTATACAGGCATAGCCGATATTCTCCTGTTTAAGTGAAAAGCCGGGACCCGAAGTCGCGGTCAATGTCTTCATACCTGTCAGTGATGCGCCGATTACCGCAGCCATGGCCCCGATCTCATCTTCCATCTGAATAAACTTCCCCCCCAACTTCGGGAGTTCCCTGGCCATAACCTCCGCTACCTCGGTAGACGGGGTAATCGGGTAACCGGCGAAAAACCTGCATCCGGCGTAAAGAGCGCCGTATGCACAGGCTTCATTTCCTTGTAATAATGCAATCTTCTTTGCCACTCCAAAAACCTCCGAAGAATTAGGTGGTTACCTTTACAGCAAAATCAGGGCACCTGAGTTCACACTGCATACACCCTATGCATGCCTCCAGGTTGATTACCGAGGCAGTAAAACCTTTCATGGCTAAAACCCTGGTCGGGCAAAATTCCACACATATATGACATCCCTTGCAATACCGCTCGTTTATCTCTATTTTAGGAAACTGCTTTTCCATTCAGTCTCTACTCCTTTATTGCGACATTACCACTTTGTTCATCAAAGGGGAAAGCAGATCATGATATTCAAAGTTGCTCCCCTTTTTTCAAAGATTCAAACTATCCACCAGGTCCTTCACATGGGAGACCGATTCATCGAACATCGCCCGTTCTTCCGAAGTAAGGGCAAGCTCAATGACCTGTTCTACCCCATTTGCACCTATAACACAAGGTACTCCCACATAATAGCCGTCTACACCGTACTCCCCCTCAAGGAGCGCACAGACAGGGAGCACCCTTTTCTGATCCTTGAATATCGCTTCGATCATTGTTATCACAGATGCGGCTGGAGAGTAAAACGCCGATCCGGTTTTGAGCAAACCTACTATCTCGCCCCCCGCATGACGTGTCCGCGTGACCAGAGAGGCCATTACCTCTTCAGCCCTGGCAGTTCCATATTTTTTCTCGAGCAGTTCCATTACCGGGATACCGCTCACATTGGCAAAACGGATAAGCGGCACCATATCATCACCATGTCCGCCAAGAACCAGCGCTCGCACATCTTTAACCGAAACATTCAGCTCGAGGGCAATGAAAGTGGCAAACCGGCTCGAATCCAACACTCCTGCCATGCCAATTACCCTCTGTTTCGGGAAACCGGTAATCTTCTGACAAATGGTTACCATCACATCGAGCGGGTTCGAAATTACAATTACAAGCGCATCCGGTGCGTACTCCCGTATGGCTGTGGCAACGGCGTGCATCACTTTCGAATTTGTCGTAATCAGATCGTCCCGGCTCATCCCCGGTTTTCGCGCGAGTCCCGCCGAGACGACTACCAGATCGGCCCCTTTGATATCGGCGTAGTCGTTGGTCCCCTGAAGATCTGCATCGAAACCGGCCACCGATGAGGTTTCCAAAATATCAAGCGACTTCCCGAGCGGCAAACCCTCTAAGATATCAAAGAGGAGAATATCACCCAGCTCGCGGACGGCAAGAAGTTGAGCAAGCACGCCACCTATATTGCCGCTACCGATTAAAGCTATCTTTTTCCTGGCCATCTCATCCTCCGATATTTGCAAATGGTTGTTATCAGCATTTTCGACAAGTCATCGATTCAGTCTTGATTATTATAAATTTCTGATAAGCTCATCGGCAAATTCGGAACACTTGAGTTCCGTTATGCCACTCTCCCCTTCTCCCTTCATCAGGCGGGCAAAGTCATAGGTAACCTTTTTGGACCTGATTGTCTTGACAAGAGAGGCATTAATAAGGTCGGAAGCTTCAACCCACCCCAGGTACTCAAGCATCATGACCCCGGAAAGGATCACCGAACCGGGGTTTACCTTGTCCAGGTTTGCATACTTGGGGGCTGTTCCGTGGGTTGCCTCAAAGATGGCATGACCGGTCTTATAGTTTATATTTCCACCGGGTGCTATGCCTATCCCTCCTATCTGGGCGGCAAGGGCATCGGAGAGATAATCGCCGTTCAGGTTGGTCGTCGCGATAACATCGAATTCGTCGGCACGGGTAATAGTCTGCTGAAGAGTTATGTCGGCGATCGAATCCTTTATCATCAGCATTTCCTTCCATTTGCCGTCACCGTGGGTCGGCCAGAGGGCAAGAGTGGAGTCCAACTCCCTGATTATATCCTCTTTCTGCGCCGGAGTCATGTTATTGTAACCGGGCTCGATGGATCGCGCATTATCTTCGATCGAGATACCGGGGTTCTGTTCCTTATTGGCGATAATCCAGGATTCCCGCTGTGAAATGGTCCTGTTGCGATATCTGGTTGCGGCCAGCTCGTAACCCCAGCTTTTGAACGCCCCTTCGGTAAACTTCATGATATTGCCCTTATGGACTATAGTTACCGATCTCCTGCCATGGAGCAGGGCATACTCGATCGCCGCCTCCATGAGACGCGTAGAGCCTTCCCTGGAAACCGGCTTTATACCGATGGCCGATGTTTGAGGGAAACGGATTTTCTTCACCCCCATTTCTTTCTGCAGGAAATCGATCACCTTCCAGGCTTCCGTACTGCCGGCCTGCCACTCGATACCGGCATAGATATCCTCGGTGTTTTCACGAAAAATAACCATATCGACCAACTCCGGTCGTTTTACCGGCGAAGGGACACCAGGGAGGTACCTGACCGGGCGGAGACAGACGTAAAGATCCAGTTCCTGACGGAGAGCAACGTTCAGGGAGCGGATCCCGCCGCCGATCGGGGTAGTCAAAGGACCCTTGATCCCTACCAGAAATTCTCTGAATGCAGCCAGAGTCTCCTCCGGAAGCCAGCCAAGACCCTTGTTGAACGATTTTTCCCCGGCGTATACCTCCATCCAGACGATTCCTCTTTTGCCCCCATAGGCTCTGCTGACCGCGGCATCAAGCACCCGGACCGCCGCCCGCCAGATATCCGGACCGGTCCCGTCACCCTCTATAAAAGGGATGACCGGGTGATCGGGTACAGTCAGAACTCCGTTACTGATAGTAATTCTGGCGCCTCTGGCAGCCACTGATCTTTCTCGACTCATAATTAACACTCCCAAACATTTTATTTCATCTCATGGAGATTATTATCGGCATTATCAATTTTCAGCAGATTCGAATAAACGCTAAGGATAACTCAATAAACCTTCAATAGCCTTCACTATCGCTTCCACCTTTATACTATCGCGGCAGCGTGCGTCATCATCGCATTTTGTCCGGAAACAGGGAGTACAATGGAGTGAAGATTGAATAGTCACATTCTGCACTCCTCTGGGACCGGTCCGTTTGCCATCACTTGCGCGATAAAATGAAACCGTAGGGGTACCGACCGCAGCGGCGAGATGCAGTGGCCCGGTATCGCCGGCAACGACAAGATCAACCTTTTTCAGCAGGGCAATCAGCCCCTTTAACGGGTAACGGTTCAGGATGCGCGCTCCAGTTCCAACGGAAGAAGTAATCCTGGTTACAGCCTCCTTCTCCTGACTGTTACCCCAGGAAAAAAGGATTGTTGAATCCGCAAAGGTCGCTAAAATATTTCTTGAAAGCTCAATCCATCTCTCTTCACTCCAGAATTTGGTCTGCCAGGTGGTGCCATAGTGAAACAGAAAGACAAGACCATCCGACAACGTAGAGAGGAGTACGTCCGCTGCCGCCTCGTCTTCCGGGGTTGTAAAAATATTTGAAGTAAGTTCCATCTCCCTGAAGTTTTTCCCGAAAGGGACGCTGACGAGTCTCAGATACTGATCTGTAATATGGTAATCTATTGAGCGCATCGGTATCTGCCGCGTGGTAAAGAAGGTGTTTATCCTTTCCTGGAGTCGGTCGCGGGTAAAGCCGAACCTTGTCTTGGCGCCGCTCAGGCGACATATCAGACCGCTCTTTAAATTTCCCTGAATATCGAAGGCCATGTCATAATTCCGGCCCTGCAGTCGACTTTTCACCGAGCATATATCGCGGATTGTATCAGGTGCAAAAGGCCTTTTTCTCCAGAGTTTGGTCCGCACAAGATGCAACTCCGAAATCAGGGGGTTCCCTTCCAGGACTTCACGAAAAGGCTCTTCAACAACCCAGTCGATCTCTATCCCAGGAGATGCCTTCCGGAGATAATCAAGCACCGGAAGTGCATGAACAATGTCACCAAGAGCAGAAACCTTGACAATCAGGACTCTCATAAAGTTAACCACCTGGCCACGAGGGCATCAAACACCCCTCCACCCGAAAATTTACGGGTGGAGGGGTGGATCGTTGCAGATTTTGAACCGTCTGTAAAGCTACCTCTTTTCCTGTCCGGCCAGAAGGTCGTCAAAAGCGATCGGTAAAGAGCCGGTGAGGAGACGGGGGATCTCATGATTTGGGGCAAATTCCCATTTCGAGCATTTCCGTGACCGTTGTAAAAACTTCGTCGACAGTAATTTTTTCCATGCACTCCATGGAAAGGGTATTATTGCATTTTCTGCTTCGGCAGGGAACACATTGAACGGCGCCCGCTTGGATCACCCTGTGCCCTGCGCCCACCGGACCGGTCCTTTCCGGGTCGGCAGCCCCGAACAGTGCCAACACCCTTGTCCCGACAGCAGTCGCCAGATGCATGGGGCCGGTATCTGCGCTTACCAGTAAGTCGCAGTTGCGCAAAACCGCCGCGAGCTGCAAGAGATCGGTATTACCGGTCAAAACCAATGGTTTATTCCTGGTCAGCGTAACAATCTGGCGAGAGAGCTCCAGATCCCCTTTCCCACCGATAATCAAAACCCTGGCTGAAAGCTCCTTTTCGATCCGGTCCACCAGCAAGGCAAAGTTTCGGGTATGCCACCTGTTGACCGGGTGACTGGCTCCGGGATTAAGCGCGACAACCTTTTTTCCTGCAAGATTCAGAGATGCAAACAGTTTTTCAGCATAAGCATCATCATCGGCAGAGGTATACAGTTCCAGGTCAAGGTCGGATGCATCAATTCCGAGAGGGGCAACAGTCTCCAGGTGGTTAACCACTGCATGTACGACTCTCCCTTTCGCCTTGTGATAGATCAGGAGACTGCACGGGAATGCCGCTGACAGAAGGAACCATGCTTTAAGATTGCTCCGCTGGAAGTTGAGAACCAGGTCATACCCCGCGCTGCGCAATTGCAGCCACAATCCGAACAGGGCGCTTAATGACCTGTGCTTCCCTTTTTTCTCGAAGACAATGGTTTCATAAACAGATGGATTGAACTTGAACAGGGATGCCGTAGCCGATGAACTCACAAGGAGAGAGATACGGGAATGGGGGTATTTACACTTAAGCGCCCGGATTACGGGAGTAAGTTGCAAAAGGTCGCCGATGGCGCCCGGTTTTATGATTAGAATGTTTGAGAAATTTACCATTTGCTGGATAAAAACCTTATCACGCTTAAATTGCTTATGACCCATTAAACCATATTACTACTTATCCCGTTTATCTCGGTTAGAAAGAAGATCGTTACTTTGGAACATCCTTCTCTTCCACCAGTTCTATCAGCATTTCGTTTAGCAGCTCATCCCTGTCAAGATGCGGTGACATGTCCTCAATCGGTCTGTTAACAACAAGCTTGGGATTTACACTGGTCGCCAGTTCCAACGTGACGTCAACCAGAACGGGACCTTCCATCTCCAATGCCAGACCGATAATCTCTTCTGCCTCTGCAGAACTCTTTATTCTGAAGGAAGGGATTCCGTAGGCTTCAGCTACCCTGCAAAAATCAGGGCAGCCATAACCTATCACAGTAGACTGGCGGCGTCCACCAAAGTAGATATCCTGGAATTGTCTGACCATACCGAGACAGCTGTTGTTCATAACAAATATTTTTACCGGCAAACCGTGATGCGCAACGGTTTCGAGGTCCTGAATATTAACCTGAATACCGCCATCTCCGCTTATTACAATAGCCCTGCGTCCTGGAGCAGCTATTGCCGCCCCGAGCGCTGCCGGTAAAGCAAAGCCCATAGCACCCATACCGCCTGAGGTGAGCATCCGCTGATCATCCTTGAGACGAAAGGACTGCGCCGCCCACATCTGATTCTGGCCAACGTCGAGAGATATTATATCGTCCTTGACTGACTGTCGAGATAGCATTTCCATGAAATGGTTAGGGTCAATTGTATTGCCCTCGGCTTCAGCAGGGGACGAAGGGTATTTTGTCCGATACTCTTCAATGACCCGGTACCAGGCGGAAAGGTCCGGTTTGGCATATGCTGTAAGTTTATTATTGAGCCGCGCCAAAAAATCTTTTATATCGCCATGGATCGGCAGATCGACCTTGACAGAAGAGTTCAACTCATCTGGATCAATATCGACATGGACCTTTATTGCGGCACGCCCAAAGGTTTCTGGTCGTGTGCCGGTCTGTCGGCTATCGAGTCGAGACCCTGCTATCAAGAGGAAATCACTATTGGCCAGCGTCAGATTGCTGAACCGGTTGCCATAGGACCCTATCATACCGAAAAATAAGGGGGTGTCATGCGAAACAGCGTCAAGGCCCATAAGTGAGCAGACTACGGGAATGCCGGTCTTTTCTACAAACAGGCGCAGGTCCTGAACAGCGCCGGCAGTTCTCACACCGCCGCCGACAAGAATCACCGGTCTTTCCACCCCCCTCATGATAGCTACAACCTCATCCAATAATTTCTCGTCACATACGGAGGTATTACCAAGCGCTTTAAATTCATCGCCTCCATAAAAACTTTCCAGATCTCCCGGTTCAATCTCGGCCCGTTGAATATTCATCGGAATATCAAGGAGCACTGGCCCAGGCCTTCCATTCTGAGCAAGATAAACGGCCTTTTCAAGCTGATAACGGATATGTCGCGAGTCGACCACCATTTCCGCATACTTTGTGAGCGGCTTAACCACACTGACGATATCGGTTTCCTGGAAACCGATTTGCCGCACAGGGCGCTCAAATTTGTACTCGTACGTATTGACCTGACCGGTTATAAAGAGACACGGGACGGAATCGAAATAACAACTCCCGATACCGGTGACCATATTCAGCGCCCCCGGTCCGCTGGTTGCCATGGCAACACCGAGTCTGCCGTTAATGCGGGCATACGCCTCAGCGGCAAATGCTCCGCTCTGTTCGTGGTGCACCGATATACAGTGGATATCGTCCCGAACGTGAATGGAATCAATCAGGTGAGTAATCGCGCCGCCAATAAACTCGAATATATGGGCCACACCCTGTTTGGCAATAAAATCTATGACATAATCAGATAGTTTCATAATTGGCTCAAATGGTTTTATCCCCGGGATAGCACTCCATATGATCTCTCATCCATTCTGCGGTCCGTGCGAGTCCCTCTTTCAAGGCAATCGAGGGGGTCCAGTCAAGGGCTCCGTTTATCTTTCTGACATCGGCAACCCAGATCGCCGGTTCTGGCCGTTGCATATCCCGAACTCCCCAGCAAGGGTTTGTAACTCCTTCAACCAGTTCACATATGATGCCGACAACTTCGGCAATGGAGTGTTGCCTTCCACTCCCCACATTATATATCTCTCCGGGAGCAATTGAGCCGGTTAAAGCTCGCATATAGGCCTCAATAACGTCATCTATGAAAATGAAATCCCTCACTGCAGAAGGGTTCGCCAACCGGGGAGATTCCTTTCGTAAGAGCATTGACAATGTGTAAGGAATGAGGCGTTTAGGATCATCCCATGGACCATAGGGTGAAAAAAGCCTGTACGTCACAACTGGAAGTTTAAGACGAACCGCCTCGGAACGGCAATAAAGCGTTGCGGCCGCTTTTGCCACACCGTAATCGTTTAATGGTTCCAGCAGGTCACTTTCTCTCATCGGCTCCGACTTGATGCCATATTCCGACGAACTGCCAGTATTTACAAATAGTTCAAAACCTCCCCTTATGCACGCCTTGAGGAGGTTGATCGTGCCGTTGAAATTTGAGCAGATAATGGCCGACGTTTCATCCTGGTAAGCAAACCCGCCGTAGGTAGCGAGATGAAAAATTACCTCGGGACGTACTTGATTGATCACCATTTCCACTCTGTCGGCATCGCGAAGATCCAGATCATGTTCCTCAAGATGAGGAAGAAGGTCAAAGAGCCTCCACCGGTTCGATTCCAATCGGGTAAATATATGGACCTCATGACCATCATGGAGGAGACGACGGGTGAGAGATGCGCCAATGAACCCCGTTGCCCCGGTAACAAGAATTCTCATCTGGAGCAGAACTCCCGAATTGTCGAGGTCATATACTCCAGCATCCCCTCGCGCATCCCGGGGAAGAGCCCGATCCAGAATGTATCCCTCATTATCCGGTCAGTGATGGGGAGAAGCGTTGAGGCGTCAAGCTGTTGAAACGATGAGTTTGGGATAACACGGTATCCTTCTCCACTCTTTCTCATCTCATCGAAACAGGGATGCTTGATCAGATTTCCGGCAAAAAGCATCCTGGTCTGGATCCCTTTAGACTCGAGCTGTCCAACTATCTTATTCCTGGTAAAACCGGCCCCTTCCTGCACCGTCAAAAGAAACCCGAACCAGGAAGGGTCTGAATTTTCAGTAGCTTCAGGAAGAATAAATTTTTCACCGAGATCCGCCAACCCTTCACGCAACTGCCTCCAGTTCCTTTTCCGTGCCTCGATAAAACCTGGAAGCTTCTCCAGTTGTGCGCAGCCTATAGCCGCCTGCATGTCGGTCACTTTCAGGTTGTAACCGAAATGAGAATAGACATACTTATGGTCATATCCGTAGGGAAGTTCTCCGAATTGCTGGGTAAAACGATCACCACAGCTGTTATCACGACCTGATACGCACCAGCAGTCACGCCCCCAGTCGCGGAAAGAGTCAACAAGGCGCTTGAGAGTCATGTCGTTAGTATAAACGGCCCCACCCTCTCCCATGGTCATATGATGTGGAGGATAGAAACTGGAGGTTCCGATATGGCCGAAAGTTCCGGTGTAGTTATAAGAACCGTTGATGGGTTCACTGGGTGAACCGTTGAGATGTTGAGATGTTGAGCTGTTGAACAGATACCTGCTTCCGAGGGCATCGCAGTTATCTTCGATGAGCCAGAGGTTATGGCGATCGCAGAAGGATTTAACGGCTGAAATGTCAAATGGGTTGCCGAGGGTGTGGGCGAGCATGATTGCCTTGGTTTTGTCGGAGATGGCGTTTTCCAACTGCGTAGAGTCGATATTGTAAGTGGGGAACGAAACATCGACAAACACCGGAACCGCACCGTATTGGATAATAGGGGCAACAGTTGTTGGAAAAGCTGCAGCCACCGTAATGACTTCGTCTCCAGGTCTAATCCTGCGATCGCCAAGTTTCGGGGAGGTCAGGGCCATGAATGCAAGCAGGTTCGCTGATGACCCGGAGTTGACCAGTGAACAGTGCCGTACCCCGATAAATTCAGCAAACTCTTTCTCGAATTTTTCCGCGTAACGACCGGTGGTGAGCCAGAAGTCGAGGGAAGAGTCAACCAGCGTTGTCAGTTCGCGCTCGTCGAAGACACGCCCCGCATAGGGGATGCGGTCGCCTGGGCGGAAGGGGTTGTTCTCTTTGTGCCTGACCTCGTAATGCTTGCGGGTTGCCAGAAGGGTCTGCTCACGCAACACCTTTTCCAGAAAAGAGTCCGTAACCACGGCAAGCTCCTTTATAATAACATCCCGGGACAAAATATATTTTTTCTCCAGGTGAAGTACCGAAGGGAAAGGGAGGGAGTCACCAGCAAAAGCATCTGCCGTAAGCTCGATTACAGCTCCAGAAGCAGAGGGCTGTTTCGTAGTGATGAACAGAAATTCGACATCACCATAACCGTCCGGTTCACTCAGTGCGAGGGCCGGCCTGGCTTTTTGCCCGGAACGATCGGTAAAGGGGAAAGGTATCTTGAAAATTCTACCTTTAAAGATCATTCCAGACATCCTCCTTGGTAGAAGCTACCACCTTCTTCATAAAACCGCTCTCTTCCTGGATTCTCATATAATCAACCGATTCATCTTCCCCTGTTTCATCCAGAGGCAAAATGATCAACTCGAATTTTTTTCCCAGCCCCTCGGGAACCCTTACATGAAGATAGCCATCCTTCGCAATCTCCTGAATAAAACGGAAAGCTTTCATATTACGCCCCTTCTGACACGGCATAGTCGTTAATCTGTGTCAAGCAGCATTTCCGGGCATCCCCACCATCCTTGTACAGCTCTGTCCACTCTATAATGCTGCAGAGGGCCTGTTCCAGATTCATTCGTGGTTGCCATCGGAGGGCTGTCTTCGCTTTTGAGCAGTCGAGCTTCAGGTAGTGAGCCTCATGAGGATGGTTTCCCTCATCTACGGCATAGCAGGCACCTTCACCCCATATCGCACATAGCTTTTTGACAATCCATTCCACCGGTTTCGCGTCATCGTCCGCGGGGCCAAAATTCCATCCGCCGACATAGTTGCACCCATCGGTGTAAAGCTTCTCTGCCAGGAGGAGGTAGCCATAAAGTGGCTCAAGCACATGTTGCCATGGCCTGATCGCTCCGGGGTTTCGGACGATGATCTTTTCATCATTAAGGAGGGCCCGGATGCAGTCGGGGATTAGCCGGTCAACAGCCCAGTCGCCGCCGCCAATAACATTGCCGGCCCGGGCCGACGCCAGGGCTACTCCGTGCTGGTGGTAATCTTGCGGATTAAAATAGGAGTTGCGGTAAGCCGCCGTGACCAGTTCCGAGCAGCCCTTGCTGCTGGAATAGGGATCATATCCCCCCATCGCCTCATTCTCTCTGTATCCCCAGACCCATTCCCTGTTTTCGTAACATTTGTCCGTGGTCACATTGACAACAGCCTTGACACTTTTGCAGTTGCGCACAGCTTCCAGCAGGTTGACCGTCCCCATGACATTAATGGAGTAAGTTTCAGCCGGCATTTTATAGGAATCACGTACAAGAGGCTGAGCAGCCATATGTATGACGATCTCAGGTGAAGCCGCCTGCATGGCCGCAGACAACCGTTCTCCGTCACGGACATCAGCAATAACCGAGTCGACCAGTTCATCTATATTGGCAAGTTTGTACAAACTCGGATTTGTAGGTGGATTCAGTGAATATCCGGTTACCTTCGCGCCAAGAAGATGTAACCAGAGGGAAAGCCAGGAGCCTTTAAATCCGGTGTGGCCGGTCACAAAAACTTTTTTCCCTTGAAAAAAGTTTTTGTTGAATTGTTGAATTGTTGAATTGCTGAACATACGCTTTATCCTCAATTTTTCGTCTTCGCCGAATCCAATTGATATCGGCGCAGCGCATTAATCTTGGCTGATAGTTCGAGGAGTTGGAAACGAAGGTTTCCATATACTTCTTCATCATACAAACCTAACTCTTGAGCAAGCTGCAACTGGCAGGCAACTTCCATGAGCGAACTATATGCCAACTGAGAAAAGTGCGCCTGGTCCTTACGACTTGCCCTGGAACTTCCTTCAGCAACGTTCGACATGACAGACACGGCTGCCCGGTTTATCTGGCTAACCAGACCAAACCGCTCCTCATTGGGAAAGCCCTTTGTAACTGCATAAACTTGCTTGGCAAAGTCTTTAGCAAGATGCCAAACCTGTAGTTTCTCAAATGGAAGCTTGTATTGCAAAGTTTAACCTCAAGGCTTCATCGACTCAACGCCTCACCCTCAACGCCTCACCCTCAACGCCTCACTACCACACCTTCCAGGGCGCTTTGCCCGATTTCCAGAGTTCCTCAAGCTGGTTCTTATCACGCAAGGTATCCATCGGCTGCCAGAAACCTGAATGTTTGTACGCCAGCAGTTCACCTTCCTTTGCGAGCCTTTCCAGCGGTTCTTTCTCAAGGATAGTCTTGTCGTCACCCAGATAATCGAAGACCCTTGGTTCCATAATGAAAAACCCGCCATTGATCCAGGAACCGTCACCCTTCGGCTTTTCCTGAAACCCGCAAACCTGGTTTGTCTCGGAAAGGTCCAGAGCGCCGAATCTTCCGGTAGGTTGAATAGAGGTGACGGTTGCAAGCTTATTGTGGCTTTTGTGAAACTGAACCAGAGAATGAATGTCGACATCAGCGACCCCATCCCCATAGGTGAGCATAAATGGTTCATTACCGACATAAGGCTGAATACGCTTAACCCGCCCACCGGTCATGGTTTCCTGGCCAGTATTGACAAGGGTCACTCTCCAGGGTTCAGCGGTATGCTGGTGGATAATCCGCTCATTACCGTTTCTGAAATCAAACGTTATATCTGACTCATGCAGGTAATAGTGGGCAAAATACTCCTTGATACAATACCCTTTATACCCGAGACAGACGATGAAATCGTTGAAACCGTAGTGAGAATAGATCTTCATGATATGCCAGAGAATCGGCCTTTCGCCGATCTCGATCATGGGCTTCGGTTTCAGATGTGATTCTTCACCTATTCGTGTCCCGAAACCACCTGCGAGTATCACGACTTTCATCCGGCATTAACTCCTTGAAGTGTTATCTTTGTATGCTTTTGCCTCAGCAGGTTCATATTATTACCTCTGTGATAACCTTCACGAAGTTCTCACAAGAGAATGCCCTGGCCGCATCGCTTTTCAGGAAGAGGTCTATATTACCAAGATATTTTGCGTATTCCGCATCTGTCATAGAAACCAGATGCTCATACAATGACTCGTAATCATTAAAATTTCTTTTGTCGATAAAGCAATTGCCCGGAATGTGGTCCGTAATATTTTTGGCACCCAAATAGACTGGAACGCAGCCGGCAAAAAAAGAGTCAAAAATCTTCTCAGTGATATATCCTGGGACATCCCTGATGTTTTCATAACATATGGCAAATTTATATTTTTCAAGCACAGTTTTTTTTCTTTCGACTTTCCCCTTGTATGTTTTATATTTGTGGGTAAAAAGAATCTTGACAGCTTTGAATGGATTTAATGCATCTGAAATCTTGAGGTAAGGCTTGCCCCATCCGAAACCATATAAATCAAAATCATCCGGGTGATATTTTTCGAACCACTTTACAGCTTTCAATCTTTCCGTATAAAGCTCGTCGGAATTATTTATTTTTTTTAACTTCTTTTTGCCGGCTATCATTGTACACAATTTCTTTTTTTTTGTAGTATCAACAGATATTCCAGGAGGAAATAAAAACGCATAATTAAGCTTGATGTACTTATTATTGCCCAGATAAGAGTCGTTATACGTAAAGATTTTTTCGAAGTGCAATTGCTTGTCAGGATTAAAGTTATCTGGCCTGACCAGAGGACTTTCCGCAATTATCAAATAAATCGGTTTTCCGGAGTTGAGCGCTGATTTGAAATGTTTGTTATTTTCGTCTGGCATGTCAATAAAAACATATGAATCAATTTGAGACAGTTCAAGCAGGTCAAGAGTAGCCGCTTTTACATTCCTTGCATAAAGATATTTTCCCAATTCAACCATCGGCAACAATAAATCGTCACCAATAGAACTATTTGTATTAGTAAACATGAAATTATTATTGTTCAATCCTTCATGGTAATTCCAAAAACCGACTGTTTTCATATCACGCTCAATTAAATAACTCTCTTTTCGTAGATAGAGTACCAGTAATATTTCAGCTCACTATTGTGTATAAGTCCTTATTGCTGAGGAACAGCTATCAACAAAAATACCATTTATCCCATTGTAATAGATCAGTAGATACCCTTGATCTTTCATCAGGTCAAGCGCCTTGCAATCTCTATCCTGATTCAGTTCCACTATAATTGCAGTCGGCCGATACAATTCCCAATTATTGCTTGATAAGATGTCAAATTCAAATCCTTCTGCATCCAGAGACATGAAATCGACCTGCGTATCAGGCATGGTTGTTTTGAATAGCTCGGCAAGTGAAATAACCTTGACCAACGTCTCTGACACTATTGTAGCGCCATCTTTCTTGACACTTTGCAAGGCCGAAGCTTTACTGAAGGTAGACAGGGTGTTGGGAGACAACTCATGAAAAGTCAGTTCACTGGCCTGTTTACCGATGCCAAGATTAAGGTTTATATCTCGCGGGCGCGCCTGACAGATCTTTCCAAAAACCATAGTATCCGGCTCAACATTAACCCCAAACCACCCTCGATCGTAAAAGCGCTTCGTATTGTTCAACTCACTCGGGTCGTTCGCGCCAATATCGACATAAACGCCGTCTACTTTCCCGCGAAAAATATTATCTATGAATAGATCCTCCAGATATTGACTATGTGACCCCATAATCTTGCGCTGCAGATCAGTTTCAATGGAATAGGGTAATTCATGGTCACTTCTTCGAATTTTGATTCTGATGGAAATATTAAATCCAAATAGACGCATCAAAAATTACTCCTGTCTCTACTTTTTCAGCTCTTAACTTTTTTCAGAAATCGAACGCCACCTGGACCGAATAACAGCCCTGACAATAAATATAGATGGAATATCGGACTAAATACTTTTAAAGGAGAGCATAAGATTACACAACGCAGAAAAAAATACAGACTATCTCTACTGACTGTGTATCTGGATCTTCTCAAAATGCTGTCAGACAATCTTCCGAGAGCCTTTCTTCTAAATCGACCGTATTGCTGGTATCTGATAAAGAAGTGAGATAGTGTCAGATAACTTTCCAGTATCATATCTCCCCCCTTCATACCGACATTAGTTTCGCTGGTCGCCGAAACCCTGTAATAGGCGAGCGGTTTATTTATAAACAAAAAATCATTGCCCGCTGCAGCAATATGTAGAAACATATCCCAGTCACAGGTATATATATATCTGACATCGTAATATCTCATGGCTTTTTTTCTGATAAAAGCCGTTGGTGTCCTTACATAGCACCCTTTGAAAAGCTTTTTCAACGAATCTTCATATCCTGTGATCTCGTATTCACCAATCTTCTCCAGCGGTCTTACCTGTTTAATGATACCTTGTTCGCTGATCGAATGCATAAGAGAATGGCTTATATTGATATTGCAAAAGTTTTCCAGATAGTTGACATTCGTCTCTAAAAAACATTTATCCCAGATATCATCTCCATGAGCAAATACGATATATTCACCCTGCGCTGCCTCTATACAATTATTCATTGACCCGACAGGGCCAAGATTTCTGCTGTTTATGCTGAATTTGATCCTCTCGTCGGCAAAACTTTCGACAATTTCAACCGAATTGTCGGTAGATTGATTATCACGGATAATAAATTCAAAATCCGTGAAATTCTGATCTAACACAGACTGAATGGCCTGGGGTAAAAATTCACCTTTATTGTAGACCGACATAAGAATACTGACTTTTGGCATAATTATCAGCTCCCTTCCATAGGAGAATTATTTTCTTTCAGCAGATCTGCATATACTGTTTCGTAATGCGTCAGCATCCTGTCGACCGAAAACCTTTGCCTGACGACCCCCTTGGCTCTTCCCCCCAATGAATTCAACCTTTCCTTGTCACCCAGCAGTTCAATTATGATCTCCACAAATTCGTCCTGGCTCTCGACCAGATATCCATTTTCCCCCTGAGTGACAATCTCTTCGTATCCGCCGGCACGATATCCGACAAAAGGGGTGCCTGCCGCCATCCCCTCAATAACGCTCAACCCGAACCCTTCCCTGCGGAAGGCGCTGATATTGAGGTCGATCCCCGCCAGGGCGCGCGGCATCTCACTATGCTCAATGTTCCCTGCGAAAAATACCGAATCGGCAACTCCGCATTCGGTCACCCTTTTTTTCAGGTAATCCATTTTGCTATCGTCTTGCCCCATGATGATTAGCATCATATCCGGATATACCGCCCTGATGCGAGGAAGGATCTCGATCAGCTCCTCCTGATTCTTATAAAAATAGCCAACTACTCCCAACAGCGGGCCTCTCCCGGCTAATTCGTGCCGTCCTTTCCAATAGTCGTCACGGAGATGTTCAAATTTATCAGTATCTACCCCATTGTGCACGACAAGAAGTTTGCGATGCAGGCGGGGAATCCGTTCAACGATCCCTTCCGCAATGAACTTTGAAACGGTTGCAATCCTGTCCGCTAAATTCATCACGGAAAAGGATGTATTGCCAAGGAGGCAATGTTGAGTAAGCAAGAGCGGCAGTTTCCCAGCAAAATAAGAGACGATTTTCCCGACCAGCAGGTCATGGTTGCGATGAAGATGGATCAGGTCGAACTTTTCGCTGCGGGCAATCCGTATCATTTTAACGATGCCCCTGACTGTTCCTACCCCTTTCCGGGGAATTGCCCACGTCAGAAAGCCTCCCTGAACGAACTTGTCAACAGTTTCAGAGCCTTCCGACAGGAACAGTCCCACATGATGACCACGGCTTCTGAGTCCAGTGGCCAAAGAGAAAAGTATCTGTTCAGCCCCCCCCCACCCTCTACTGTTATCAACCAGAGCAATCCTCACGTCAAGCTTCACCTGTCAGCTTTCGGTAAAAGTCCAGATAACTCTTTCCCATCGCCTGTATGGAGTATTTCCGTTTCACCAGCTTCTCCCCTTCTCCCCCCATGGCAAAGCGCTTCTCGTCATTTTTCAGGAGAGCGATAACAGCCGCAGCAAACTCCTTCTTTCCCCCATCCACCAGGACGCCGACCTGCTCACCTTTGAAGATATCAACAAATCCCCCTTCATTATAAGCAACTACAGGTGTAGCTGCAGCAAGACTCTCCAGGTGGACGATACCGAACCCTTCGTTCCGATGCGTGGTTACCGACAGATCAAAATCATAAAAGAGGTCAGGAATTTTCTCCCGTGGGACTCTCCCGGTGAAGAGCAGATCATTCTCCAATCCAAGGAGGGTGATCTTTGCCAGGAGAGGATTGATGAGAGAGAGGTCGGTGTTATCCCCTACAAAAGCAACCTTGAGGGACGGAAAAGCCTCTTTAAGCTGCGGGATCATCTCAACAAGCTCACCCTGATTCTTAAAAAACTCACCTACCATCCCGATCAGCGGAAAACCTGTGCCGGAAAAAAACCGGCGTTGCCGATTGCGATCAAACTTGTCGGGGTGAAGAGGAGTTGCCGCCTGAGTAATACCGTGATATAGGAGGGTTACCTTCAGTGCCAGATTGGGATTTCCTTGAAGGAGCTTGGACTTGACATACTCGGAAATACAGACAACCGCATCAACTGAGCCAAGCATAAGCTGCCGGCGTGTCGTTGCCGTATGGTAACTCATCGTGAGTCGGCCAGGCTTGCGCCATGGAAAAGCAAAGCGCCAGGCAAGGGCCGTCAAAAGGAGGTCGTGTTCACGATTAACGGAAACGATATCGAAACGTTCCCGACGCAACAGCGACACCAGGCGCCAGAAGGCCTGCAGATCTCCCCATCCATGACTGGGAAGAGGATGAACGGGCATTCCAAGTTGACGGAATAGAGTATCGGATCTGGATCCGGACCTCACCACGAAATGCACCGACGCCCCCTGCCTTAAAAGCTCGAGGGAGAGGTCCTTCAGGTGTTCCTGTCCGCCGCCCCACCCCTTATCATTGTTTATCAGAAGAACTTTCATAGCTCTATACCGAGAAAAGGGACATTATCAAGCAGGTTTCTGCGCCAGGCAGATAAACTGCTTGGATAGCCCGAAAAAATCCAATACTGAATTCAACCTGTCGCATGGAAGCAAGACATTGAATCCTGACCGTTCCAGTAACCGTCGCAGGTTCTTGGGGGTAAAATAGTAAAAATGCTGCGCAGCTGCATTTTCAACTCTATAAAATTTATATTTTTCTTTAAACAGACACCCTTTATAATATCCTGCATTTGGTATTTCAATAAACAACAACCCGCCAGGTTTTAATAAAGAATAGTATTGCTGCAAACAGTCAACCGGATCAGGAAAATGCTCCAGAACATGTTTCATTACCACAACATCAAATAACAGCCCCAACTCCTTTATCCCTGCGGCATCAGATTGATATGCCTCAAGTCCGCTATCACGACACTGTTTGACCGCATGGGAGCTGACTTCAATACCTATTGCCCTCCACCCGTCATTAACAGCTGCCTCCAGGAAATATCCCATCGAACAACCGACCTCAAGGAGGAGACCTTTTTCAGCGGTAGGGCGATATTTATCGATCAGCGCCAACTGTCGACGCCCTTTCTTTATCCGGTGTAAACGCCTCTTATCATAACAACCGGTATGATAATCCGGATCATCATATGCTGCGAAATCGATTTCCGGCCTGAGCCTCCATATCAGAGAGCAGTTCGGACAGCGGACGAATTCCACATCGTCCGTATTAATATAAGTTGCACCTTCCGGTTTATCATCGCAAAGAATGCAATATCTGGGAATCAGCTCAAGCATAATACCTCCGGCAATTTTTTATTCATCATCATCATCTTGACAACAGCATAAAGCAAAACGTTAATCCGCTTTCGGAGATTCAGTAATTTTGTTAAAACTCGCGACCTCATCCAGAACCCTTTCAATGGTTATCGACTCCAGGCATTCCGGCGATGAGCGAGGCGATGGTTTACACTCCTGGAAAAACTTCTGTCTGCAGGGACTGCATGGAAACCGCTCATAGATTACCTTGCACTTCTCGCCCCAGGGACCAAATTTAAGAGGAGATTGCGGCCCGAACAGGGCCAGTAAAGGTACCCCCATTGCTGCAGCCAGATGCATGATGCCGCTATCATTACAGACAAGCAGAGAACAGCGGGCGAGGAGGGCCATCGATTCGCGCAAAGTTGTACTCCCCACGGCCATGATCGGTGCGGGCTTTATCTTTTCACGGAGGTATCTGGCCGCAGAGCTGTCTCTTTTCCCACCAAAAAAAACTATACGTGCTGGATAGATTTCCTGCAGACGATTAGCCAGTCCTATAAAATTATCCGGGTGCCAGGCCCTTGAAGGATTCGCTGTAAAAGGGTGGAGAGCAATTATCCTCTCCCCTGCCGCAATGCCTGACTGCCAGAGAAAAGTTTCGGCAAAGGACGATTCGCTCTCGGTAACCCACGCTTCCAGCTGTTGATCGATTACAGGGATATTGTCCGCACGGAGAATATCCAGGAAATTTTGGACTTCATGCTGGTCACGGCGGTAAGGGACCTTTTTCGTCAGGAGAACCCCCCGCCCTTCTGTATCAAAACCGATCCGTTCCGGTGCGCCGGTGAGTCGGGCGATGATGGCGCTCGACAGGGAGCGCTTCAACACGTACACCTTATCGTACCGTACCGCCCGCAACTCCTTGACAAAGGTCCACTTCGCGGCAAGCGTCCGGTGTGCCCCCCTGCTGTCGGCATGGATGGTGACCGGATCCCAGTACTTCAGCTCATCGACATAGGGAATCCCCTGAACAACATCGGACGAACCGGGCGCCACAACCCAGCAGATATACGCATCAGGTTCGGCCCTCCGCAGGTTTCTCAGAAACGGTACGGTAAGGATGGTATCGCCGATGAAGCGGTAACGCAAAACCAGTATTTTTTTCATATCAGTCCGGGCCTCACTTCTCACTCCAGGCAGATTCAATGCGTCGCTACTGGTCGATTGTTTCAGCTTCATCAACCAACATAACCGGTATTTCATCCCTTACAGGATATTTCAGGCGACATGCGGGGCAAACCAGTCCGGAGTTGTCTTCCATCAGATATATCTCTCCCTTGCACTTCGGACAGACAAGAAGATCAAGCAGGTTTTTCGATAATGCCATAACTTCTCCTTTTAATTAAGCAAAAAAGCTGCGGCTAACAGTTGGCCATTGGGGATAAGAAAGTCAAAGTAACTGTTCAACTGCATCCGCCAGGTTCTTCATATCCCTGATCTCGATCTCGAGCAGAGCAGCGTAAACGATGCCGAGTTCCCGCAGATAGGGCGAGAGCTTGACGGCATCTTTTTCAGTCGTTATCAGGTAATCTGCTTCAAGCAGTTTCTGTTCTGAAACTATCTCCGCAATCTCCTTTTCCCCGTATCGGCAGTGGTCGGCAAACGCCATCTTCCCAGTAATTTTCAGTCCCGCCTCCTCAAGCATGGCAAAGAAGTCGGCAGGTTCGGCAATTCCCGCAAACGCCAGCCCGCGTAAGGGTGCAAGGGGAGCTAAAGGTACCGGAGAATTACCCCCCAGCAAAACAGCCCCGACAATTTTGTGGGTCGCCCGACAGAAGGGGATATCGGGGAAATGATTGTAAGGCTCTTCGTTTCCGCACCGGGTATAGATGACAAGATCTGCTCTTTTTGCCGCCGACCGGTATTCACGCAGCAGGCCGGCAGGGAGTACAAAGCCGTTTCCGAAAGGTTTTGCCCGATTGAGCAAAAGGATATTCAGATCGCGGTTCAGACGGAGATGCTGAAACCCGTCATCCAGCAGGAAGATATCCGGGTTAAGCTGCTCCTCGGCAAAAAGGGCGGTTTTGTAGCGATCCGGGCCAATCAGGACCATCAGACCAGGTATCCTGGTTGCCAGCATGAAAGGTTCATCTCCTGCCTCGCCGGGAGTCAGGAAAATCTCCCGACCGTCGGAAACTATCCGCATTTCACCATGCAAAGATCCGCCATAGCCACGGGAGAGGACCGCCACCCGTTTTCCCCTGCCGATGCAGTAGCTGGCAAGGAAGGCAACCATCGGCGTTTTACCTGTCCCCCCGACCGTAATGTTGCCGACAGAGATTACCGGTTTAGAGAGCTGATATGATTTAAAGAGTCCCCTTGCATACGCCAGAGCCCGCAGTTGCAGAACGACTCCATAAGGGATCGAAAGTATCGACAAAAATAGCCGGAGAAGCAGAGCAACCGGCCCGCTCCTTTTCCCTTCCAGAACACCCCTGAAATATTCTTCACTCTTCATTTGTCAACTCGGCTTGATAAAGCCGCAGATAATCTCCATATGTCTTTCCGTGGAACCGCTGTTCTCCTGCAATAGTCGCCCGCCGTTATTGCCGATTTCGGTCCGTTTCTTCTCATCATCCAGCAGCAATCGAATAGAGGTTTCGAGTTCCCTTTCATCCGCAACCTGAACCCCTCCGCCCGATTCCAACACCAGGGAGGTTATCTCCCTGAAGTTGCTCATATGCGGTCCGAACAGAACCGGTTTGCAGAGGGAAGCCGGTTCAAGGATATTATGCCCTCCGACCGGAACCATACTCCCTCCGACGAAAACCAGATCGGATAATGCGTAGAACCGCATAAGCTCGCCAACGGTATCGACCAGCAACGCCTCGCCACTCCTGAAGAGGGATGGCTGACTTTCAAGTTCGGAACGCAAGAGGGAGCGAACCCCTTCCCGTCGCATAAGCTCAACCAGGCTTGCCACGCGTTCAGGGTGACGTGGAACCAGTACCAGAAAAAGGGTGCGGTTCTCACGTATGAGAGCCTTGTAGAGAGTCACCAGTAGCTCTTCCTCACCCTGATGGGTACTTCCTGCCGTAAGGACAGGAAGATTATCCGGGATACGGTACGTTTTCTTGAGTTCAAGAGATGATTCCGCGGAGACCGGAGAAACCGCAATATCATATTTAAGGTTTCCGGTACAATTAACTCGAGATGGCGGAGCTCCTATCGCGATTATACGTCGCGCATCCTCGCCGGTCTGCATGCAGAAAGCCGAAAAGTTGGCCAAAAAATGCCGGAAGAGCCAGCTGAATTGCAGGTATCTCTTGAAGGAACGATCCGAAATACGACCATTAACTAGTATCACCGGAATCTTTTCCCTTTTCGCATAACGGAGAAAATTCGGCCAGATTTCAGTTTCCACGATAATAATGCAAGATGGCTTTATTGCCTTGATCGCCTTATTGACAGCAAACCCGTAATCAAAAGGGAAATAGATGCAAAGGTCGACATCTTTCAATTCGGCAGCGACTGTCCGACCGGTCTCTGTAACGTTGGAGAGGACTATCTTCCTTTCAGGGTACCGCTCTTTTAATGCCTTCAAAAGCGATTTGACCGCAACTGTTTCACCAACGGATACGGCATGCACCCAGATAGTCTCGACCCCGGAAATTGCCGCCAGAGCGGAGCTATTCAGGGAGCCGAAACGTTCAGGCAGTGCCAGAGGCCTCTTTCTCTGCAGAGAACGGTAAAGATGATACCCGACAAGGAAGGGGGTCAGCAGAAAAAGTATTGCATCGTAAAGAAAATATATCATTATGTCCGATCTGAACCGGTTTTATTCAAACTGCATGGAATAGAGCTTCTGGTAAAGCCCTCCATATTCCAGGAGTCCCTTATGACTCCCCATTTCCACTATTTCCCCCTTGTCGATCACAACAATCTTGTCCGCATGGAGAATGGTGGAAAGCCGATGGGCAATGACAAATGTTGTCCGGTTCAGCATCAGGTTTGTTAAAGCCTTTTGCACCATCTGCTCGCTCTCGGTATCGAGGGCACTCGTCGCTTCATCGAGAATCAGTATCGGAGCATTCTTCAAAATAGCACGGGCAATGCACAACCTCTGCCTTTGGCCACCGGAGAGTCTTACCCCACGGTCACCTATGTTGGTATCATAACCTTCGGGGAGCTCAACAATAAAATCGTGGGCGAATGCGGCGAGCGCTGCTGCTTCAACCTCGGCCGACGTCGCATCCGATTTGCCGTATCTGATATTGTTGGCTATTGTATCGTTGAAAAGGATCGTTTCCTGATCGACAAGCGCAATCTGGTTCAGCAGATCATTCAGCTTGATATTACGGATGTCGATACCATCTATGGAAATCGACCCGGAAGAGACGTCGTAGAATCTCGGCACCAGTGATACAAGGGTGGTTTTTCCACCCCCGGAAGGGCCGACCAGAGCTACAACTTCCCCTTTCGTCACAGAGAGGGTGACATTATTCAGGACATTTTCCTTATTATAACGGAAGGAAACTTCTTTGAATTCAACATCTCCCAGTGCGATCCCAAGACCGACCGCATCCGGGTGATCCACTATTTCAGGGGTTTCATCCAGCATTGCGAAAACACGTACAGCCGCTCCAAAGGAGCGCTGAAAAACATTGTATGTCGAAAGTAGTTTTTTGACAGGACTATAGAGCATAAACATGGCCGTCATAAATGAGAAGAACTCAAATGTGTTCATCCTCCCGTGCATGACCATACTTCCCCCAAACCAGATTACCGCTGCAATACCGATTGAAGTAATAAGATCCATCACCGGAGAGGAAAGCGCCGCGTACTTGATAGCCTTTCTCGTTATCTGGTAAAACTCACTGTTGGTTTTGACAAACCTGTTAACCTCGCGCTGTTCCAGGCCAAAAGCCTTGATGACCTTTACCCCGGAAAAGGTCTCCTGCAGAATTTTCGAAATATCTCCAATCTTCCCCAGACTTTGGGAAGAGAGTTTTTTGATTCGCTTCCCTATCGTCCTAGCAGGGTAGAGAGTCATCGGAATAGCCAGGAAGCAGATAAGCGCCAGTTGCCAGTTACGGTAAAAAACTACTCCCAAGAGACCGATGGCGGTAAAACTGTCCCTGAACAGTCCGATAACTATAGTTGCAACCCCTTCCTGCATTACACTGACATCAGTCAGGATTCTAGACATGAGGGAGCCGGTCGGATTATTGTTGAAAAAGCGCATCGACATCGACATATTCTTCCGATAGAGCTCTTCACGGATATTCTGAATGGCGAGCTGTCCGCCCGTTGCAATGAAGTATTCGGAAGTAAAGCGGCATACTCCCCGAAAGATGTATATCGAAACCACCCCGACTGGCAACAGGAGGAAGATGATGGCATCTTTTTGTGAAAACATTTTTTCCAGGACCGGCTTCACCATATAGGCAATAGCCCCGTCCGTACCGGCGATACCGAGTGTGGCAAAAATGGATATGACGAACCGCCACCAGAACGGTTTGCTGTATAGTATCAATCGTTTGAATGAACCCATTTAAGACCTCTCTGTCAGCATCTTTATGGCTATTTCAGCCACCTTGGCCGAACAACCTCCGCTGCCGAGTTTGACCCTGACCTGGCAAAGTTTCTCCCGGATAGCCAGATCATATTCCTTGTCAGTCAGAATTCTGGATATCTCCGCTACGATCTTGTCAGGGACGGCATCGTGCTGCACCAACTCCTTGACAGCCCGCTCCCCCGCCACGATATTGCAGATGCCGATATGATCGACTTTTACAAGATGCCTGCCGATCATATAGGTGAGAGGGGCAGTCTTGTAGATAATTACCATAGGGACACCGATCAAGGCAATTTCCAGCGTTACGGTTCCGGAAACGCATATGATGGCGTCACACACCTGCATTACATCATAGCCACTCTCCTCCACCACTGTAATCTCAATCCCCGAAGAGTCGATAAAGGGGTCAATATCGTTGCGCTTCAGGCTGGAAGCGAGCGGCAGGATAAACTGCAGATCGGGGAAATCACGCAACAGAAGAACCGCAGATTCGAGAATAACCGGGAAGAGGCTTTTAATCTCATGCCTGCGGCTTCCGGGAAAGAGGCCTATCGTCTTCCTCCCCGGATCAATACCGAATCTCTCTTGAGCCCTGCTGCGTGTCATGGAAGGGTGAACCGCATCCACCAGCGGGTGACCTACGAAAGTAACCGGCACACCTTCCTTTTCGTAAAAGGGGACCTCGAAGGGAAAGACAACAACCATCCGGTCAACGACTCTCCCTATCTTTTTCACTCTCCCCACTCGCCAGGCCCAGACCTGCGGGCTGACATAATAGAGTACCCTGACCCCTGCTTTCTTTGCCAAAGTTGCCAGCCGAAGGTTAAAGTCCGGATAGTCGATAAGGATAAGAAGGTCCGGCGGGTCTGTCCGAACTATTTTCTTGAGCTGGTTGAAGGCTCGACATATCGCGGGAAAGTGTGAAATCACCTCGACAAGCCCGACCACCGCTAATTCAGCCGCATCGGTCAGGGTGACGACCCCTGCCGCACGCATCCCTGAACCGCCGATCCCGAAAAAAGAGAGGGATGGATCGACTTTGAGAGCTTCCATGACCAGTCTGGCGCCGTGAAGATCACCGGAAGCCTCTCCGGCAACTATCATGATTCGTTTATCCACCAATCCTCCCGGTTTAATTACCAGTTTCATAAAGGTAAGGAAAAGAAAAAAGTCATTGGGCGTGGCGGAGATCCAGGTTAGTCAGGTGACGGGATCCCCGCAATGCAGACAATGACAATAGAGACGCGGCAAGGTTCGCCGAAGCGAACCCGATCCGAATCTTCGGTTTTTATTTGTAGCCACTAAGGAATAGAGGGAAGTTCCGTGGGAAGGCTGCGATCAGTTCTGGTTCCGTCGCCAACTTGTCCGTAGCTGTTCCTGCCCCAGGCCCAGTAAGTACCGTTGGCATCTTTGGCTATGCTATGATCACCAACGGCAACAATCGTTTTAAAGTTTGTAATGTCTGATACTTCCGGCTCCCAAGAGCTGTACAGATTGTAGTTGCCAGAAACCCCGTTCCCAAGTTGTCCGAAGTAATTGTATCCGGTAGCAATGACTAAACCAACGGTTTCTGCCAGATCACCGATTAGTGCCAGGGAGTGGTCCCGACCGGCGGAGACCTCCTTTGCCAGATAGCCATCAGATCCGACAGTGAAAAGCTGGACGCCGCCAAACCGGTCAACCGTTGTGCCATCGCCAAGCTGACCTAACAGATTGTGACCCCATCCCCAGATATTGCCGTTTCCGTCAATAGCAAGGGCATGACTCCCTCCTGCTGCGATTTTTACTATATCTGACAGTGGAGTAACGCCGTCCAGCTTTAATACCTGCTGCGGAAGAGGGAAAAATTGGTTGGCGATGACAACGGTCGAGTTAATTATTCCCAGTTGCCCTTTTACATTGTTTCCCCAAGCATATACAGTGCCATCGTCCATCAACGCAAGGCTGAAATCCCCTCCTGCGGCGACAGCCGCGACGACCTTACCTAAAGGTAAACCCTGTACCAACTGCGGGGTATTTTGGTCGACCGTTGTATTGAGACCCAACTGCCCTGTGTTATTGTACCCCCAGGCATAAACATTATTGCTGGCGTCTATGGCAAGTGAATGACTTGCCCCTGCAGCGACTGACTTGATATTGGAGCCGAGGGAGACAATCCCTACCGGAGCGGTTCTGGTAATATTAGTACCATCGCCCAACTGTCCATTCAGATTACACCCCCAGGACCATAGGTTACCTGCTCCGTCTAAGGCGAGGGTCTGTTTCCCTCCAATAGCGATCTTAGACATAGGAGCAAAAGTCAGTTTTCCGGGAGTAATGCTATCGTTATTGGAGCCGGAGCCGAGTTGCCCGTTACCATTAGCGCCCCAGGTCCAGACGGCTCCTGTTTGATCAAGAACCGCACTATGCCCCCAAAAATCGAGTGATGAGGGAAGGTTCTCTGCTTTATTGCCACATGCTGTCAGAAAGGCCGGCAGAAAAAGCAGCAGGGAAAGGAGTATCAGACGTCGAGTCAACAGGTACATAGAGATTTCCTCTTTATTCTTGTATTTATGCCGGTTTTACGTATCTATTCGGTACAACTCCAGAGATAAGGCTCTCTTCCAGTTATCGGAAGAGCGCGCTGATTACCGCCGTTACCTCTTCCACCTGACTATGAGTCATTTCCGGGAATATGGGGAGGGAGAGGCAGCGCCCCGCTACAGACTCGGAGACCGGAAGCGAAAGGTTGACGCAATCCTCGTGAAAAACCTTCTGACGGTGGAGAGGAATCGGATAGTATATCGCTGAGGAGATCTCCGCATCTGCAAGCGACTCGCTGATCCGATCGCGAAAGTCAGTCAGGAGTGTGTACTGATGGTAGACATGGACCCCTCTGCCATCTTCAAATGGGACCTCAACCTCCACCGTGCCGGCAAGGAATTTGCCGTAGAGGGCAGCCACGCGTCTTCGCCCCATATTGTATTTTTCTATATGCTTTAGTTTTGCCCGCAGGATGACGGCCTGGATCTCATCAAGGCGACTGTTGTATCCGATCAGATCGTGGTGATAGCGTACCCTGCTGCCGTGATTTCGAAGGAGTCGAACCCTTTCAGCCAGTTCAGGAGATTCAGTCGTGACCATGCCGCCGTCACCATAGCAACCGAGATTCTTGCTGGGGAAGAAACTGAAACAGCCGAGATCGCCTATAGTCCCTGTCAGCCGCCCCCCCGCCGACCCGCCGAACGATTGGGCGCAATCCTCGATGTTGAGAAGTTTATGACGTCTGCAGATCTCCCCGATCTCTTCCATCTCGGCAGGCTGTCCAAAAAGGTGTACAGGTATAACGGCTCTGGTAGCAGGAGTAATTGCCTCCTCAATCCTGGCCGGGTCGATGTTGAATGTAGCTGGATCTATATCGACAAAAACAGGGGTGGCACCCACGTAGCGAATCGCCTCAGCCGTGGCAATAAAGGTGAAAGGGGTGGTAATAACTTCGTCCCCCTCCCCTACCCCGGCGGCGAGAAGAGCAAGATGCAGGGCGTCCGTTCCGGAGGCAACGGCTATCGCATGTCCCGCGCCAAGGTAAGCTGCGGCCTCCCTTTCGAATGCGGTTACATTCGGACCGAGAATGAACTGGCATTTGTCCAGGGTATCAATTATTCCCCGATCAATTTCTTCCTTCAGCTCCAGGTACTGGGTTTTCAAATCAACCATCGGAATCATATAATTAACACCATCTGAGCCTCTTACGAAAGTATTCCCCCTCCTGACTGGAGGGATTTATTTGTTTGACCAGAGAATCGAACCGGGCAGACCGCTTCTATAACTTTTTATTAATAAGAAGGGCCGTCTCCAATGCCATTTTCCCATCTAAACCGCTAACTACCGGCGGTTTCCCCTCACGGACGGCTTCAAGGAAAGAGCTTATCTCTTCCTGCAGGGCATCAACCTGATCGTAAACTTTTTCGTCGATCACCACATTCGGGACACCAGGATAGATCTCCCCTTCACCCTTGCGGAATATCGCAACTTTTTTATGCTGAAAGTCAAGGGTTATGTAGGCATCAGGCTGAAAGATCCGCATCCGCCTCTCGCTCTTCAGGCTTATCCTGCTCGCGGTAACATTGGCGACACAGCCGCTCTCGAACTCGATACGGGCACTGGCGATATCCTCTTCAGAGGTGAAAACCGCTGCGCCGACAGAATTGATCTGTTTGACCGGAGAGTTGACAAGATATTGTATGATATCGATATCGTGGATCATCAGGTCAAGCACTACGTTGACATCGGTACCCCGTGGCTTGAAAGGGGCGATCCGGGTTGATTCTATGAAGCGCGGTTCTGTAATTATATCGCCGAGCGCCATAATGACAGGGTTGAATCTTTCGAGATGGCCTACCTGCAGAACAAGGTTCTTTTCAGTAGAAATGGCGATCAGTTCCTCGGCTTCGTCCAGCGTAGCTGTAATCGGTTTTTCCAGGAGGACATGGACACCATTCATCAAAAAATCTCTGGCGACCTGATGATGATACACCGTCGGCACCGCTATGCTGACGGCATCTACCTTCCCGAAGATATCACGATAATCGGAAAACCCGGCCGTACCGAGCTTTAATGCGATCTGAGACCCCCTTTCCGGATCGATATCAACAATCGCCACCAGCTCGACATCAGGGAGCATTGCATATTTCTCCGCATGGAAGCGCCCGAGGTAGCCAACACCGACAACAGCAGCCCTGATTTTTTTTCTCAACGGCAGATACCTCGAACCGAGTTCTCCACAAACTTGTAAAGATGTGAAATTTCTGGAGATAACGGGATTTCTTTTCTTATTTTTTCCAAGGCTTCTTCCACGCGGAGATTGGAACGGACCAGTATTTTGTAAGCCTTTTTCAGTTCATATATAGTTTCATCGGTGATACCGCGACGCTTTAGCCCGACCAGGTTTAGTCCATGCAGGGTAGCGCGGTCACCATTTGCTATCATGTAGGGTGGAACATCCTGAGCCACCATTGACCCCCCCCCTACCATAACGTACGAACCGATCCTGACGTACTGGTGAATAGCGCTCAGCCCGCCCAGAGTCGCATAGTCCTCTACCGTGATATGACCTGCCAGAGTCGCTCCGTTGGCCATTATGACACTATTGCCGATATGGCAATCGTGAGCTACATGGGAATATGCCATAAAAAGATTTCCATTCCCGATGGTGGTTTCGCCATCGCCCGTGACCGTTCCGAGGTGAATCGTGGCGAATTCCCGGATTATGTTTCTGTTGCCGATCTTCAGAAAGGTCCTTTCACCCTTGTATTTCAAATCCTGAGGGATAGCCCCTACAGAGGCAAGATGGAAGATCTGATTCTCTTCACCGATCTCGGTCCACCCCTGAATAACGGCGCTCGGCCCGATTTTTGTGCCGCGACCGATCTTGACGTCACCGCCGATTACGGCATAAGGGCCCACCTCGACATCCGCGTCAAGCTGCGCCCCTGGATAGACTATGGCTGAAGGATGTATCATCAAAATCTCCGGTTTGATTATTTATCTGCGAAGGTTGCTTTCAACTCCGCATCGGCAACCAGCTTCTCCTGCACAAATGCCTTGCCGCTGAAGCCCCAGATACCGCGTCGATTCATGGTAGTAACCATTTCAAAGCGGAGTTGGTCTCCCGGCACGACAGGCTTCCTGAAGCGGGCGTTGTCTATGGACATGAAGTAGGAGACCTTCTTCCGGATTTCATCATCTGACGAAAGATAGGCAAGGATGCCCGCCACCTGCGCCATCGCTTCAATAATGAGAACTCCCGGCATCACAGGGTGTCCGGGGAAATGCCCCTGAAAAAAAGGTTCGTTTATCGTTACATTCTTGATCCCTACGATCCTTTTGCCAGGCTCTATCTCCAGAATTCTGTCCACCATGAGAAACGGAAACCGGTGCGGAAGTATACCCATGATTTCATTAATATCGAGCATCCTTAACTCCTTGCCTAATATAAAGTATTATTTAGTTTCCGTCCGGAGTTTCCGGATTGAAACTATTTACAGGCCGCCAGTTTTTCTTCCAATTCCTGCACCTTTTTTTCAAGTGTATTGAGAGTCTTGCGCATTTCAGGCAATTTGGAAAAAACTGAAGCGGACCGGAGCCATTCCTTGTGGGGAAATGCAGGGTAACCGCTGAAGATCTGTCCGGCCGAAATGCTGCTGTGAACGCCTGCTTTCGCTGCAACCATGACGTTATCTCCTATATCAAGGTGACCGGCGATCCCGACCTGCCCGCCAAGGGTAACATGACTGCCAAGCTTTGTACTTCCGGAGATGCCGGTCTGGGAGACGATAATGCAGTTTTCACCTATGATACAGTTATGCGCTATCTGCACCAGATTGTCGATTTTTGTCCCGCGCCTGATCAGGGTAACGCTTAAAGCCGCCCGGTCGACGGTCGTATTGGCGCCTATTTCAACATCATCCTCGATCACAACAATGCCGATCTGCGGAATCTTATGGTATTCCTTCCCATCCGGAGCGTACCCGAAACCGTCACTCCCTATAACTGCGCCGCTATGGATTATTACGCGGCTACCGATACGGCACCCCTCGCGGACAGTCACGTTTGAATGGAGAACGACATCGTCACCGATCATGACATCCCTGTATACAGCCACTCCCGGAAAGAGAACGGCACGGTTGCCGATTTTTACTCCGTCGGCAACAAAAGCGCCAGGGTAAATCGTTACCCCTTCACCCAGCGCTACATCCTTCCCGACAAGCGCACCATCCATAACCCCACGCGGAACCATCGGCGCAACATGAAAGAGGGTCAAAAGTTTGGCAAAGGCGAGATAGGGATTTTTCACTTCTATAACATTTTTACCGTAACGCTCGGCGCCGGGGGGGACGACAATTGCGGTTGCCCTGGTAGTAGCCACCTTGGAGACGTACTTGGGATTGGCAAGAAAGGTTATCTGACCCTCCGCAGCATCGTCCAAGGTGCCAAGACTGCTTACAACGGCATTCCCATCACCTATTACACGCCCCCCAAGAAACTCCGCCAGTTCTTTGAGATTTTTTTGCACGCGCGGTCTCCTGTTATTTCTTGTCAGCGTTGTATATTTTGAGGACTTCCTCTGTCAAGTTAGACTTTTCTTCAGCAAAAAGCATGCTTTCGTTTTTGACAAAAATGAATGTATATCCATTCTTGCGGCCATAAGACTGCACTACCTTTTCTATATCGACCAAAATCCGCTTGGTAAGTTCTTCATCTTTGGCCTGCAGTTCTTCCTGTGCATCCTTGGTAAGTCTCTGAAACTCCTTCAGACCCTGCTGGTAATCCTTCTCTTTTTCGTTTCTCGCCTTTTCGGAGAGGACCACGCTCTGTTTTTCCAGCGCGTCTTTAAGCTTTTTCAGATCTTCCTGCCTTTTATTTATCTCTTCCTGGTATTTTTTTACCTTCTCGGACAGCTGTTCCTTGGCAGCCTTACCTGCACTGGAGAGGTTCAGTACTTTCTGGAGATCAACAAAACCGAGCTTTGTCGCGTCGGCTGCAAAGGCGCCCTGTAGAGGCAATAAGGCAATCGACGCAAGAAAAACCGCAAAACTGATAAACTTTTTCATTTTCTTCTCCTTTTTTATTAAATCAGAAAAAACCACCTATAGAAAATTCGAATTTCCCACTCTTGTTGTCAATGCCTGGACGGGGGTTCACCGGGATCCCGTACTCGAGTCGCAGCGGCCCCATCGGTGAATACCAACGGAGACCAAGACCGTAGCTGCAGAGCGTGCTCGAGAAAAACGACTGATTCGGGGCATAGGAATTACCGGCATCAAAGAAAAATAACGCCTTGAGCCCCGCCTCCTTGATGATCGGGAATACATACTCCGCATTAAAAACGAACTCCTTGTCGCCGCCTACATAGGCGTACGTTATGGAATTGGTAGTCGATCCGGTAGCAGGATCGATCACCGGTGTGGTAGCCGAGACACGAGGACTTACCGTGCGCGCAGCAAAGCCGCGGAGGGTGTTTATACCCCCCAGGTAGAACTTCTCGTCGATCGGAATTTCCTTGCCTAGGTTCTGGATATAGCCGAGGGTTCCACGCAGAGAAATGACATTGTTCCACTTCATGGGAAAAAAGACAGCTGATTCAGCAATATAGCGGGCATAACGGTTGTTCCCTCCCAGCCCGGCGTACTCGAGCGAGATGGTGCTTACCGTCCCGGAGCTTGGATCAAGCCGGTAATCGGTGTTATTCAGACTCAACTGGGCTGATATCGAACTGGTGGACCCTTTTGATTCGGTCATGATACTCGGGTTCAATTTCAAAGCCTGTGAAAGGTTATAGTTATTCTTTACCTCATACTTGTATATCCAGAAGGTGCTCAGATCGTCGTTGATCGGGTAACCTGCCTTTATATCTCCGCCGGTAACCTGTTTGGTAAAGTCTATGTAGTCCCTCTTCGTACGGTAGATATCCCCGCCGAATGTCCATTTGCTATCAAGAAAATAGGGGTCCGTCAACCCGAGTGTATAGGTCTGGGTCTTCCCGCCAAGAGATCCTGAAAGATTCCCCTTCAGTCCGAGACCGAGAAAGTTGGCCTGCTGGATTGACGCCTGGCCGATGATCCCATCAACGGAACTGAATCCGCCGCCGATGCTGAATGTCCCGGTCGATTTCTCTTTCACCTCGGTATTCAGGATAAGCTTGTTATCATCGCTCCCTTTGGCCTGGGCAATATTAACCTCTTCAAAGAACCCAAGATTGGTAAGGTTTTGCTTGGTCTTCTTAATGGCCGTACTGTTGTATAGCGACCCCTCGTCGATCTTGAATTCCCGGCGGATCACCTTGTCGCGGGTCTTGGTATTGCCGCCGATATTTATACGTTCGATATAAATCTTGTTCCCCTTTTCCATGTCGAAAGTTATATCAACGATCTTTTTTTCCTGATCAATCTTGGAAAGGGGGGTTACGTTGGCAAAGGCGAATCCTTTGTCTGCATACATATCGGTCAGGGCAAAGACATCATCGCGCAATATTCCCCGGCTGAATATTTCTCCTGTTTTCAGCTTGACTTTCCTGGCAAGGATCTCCTTTCCGTCCAGGATATCTCCCTTGAAATCTATTGTGCCAGCCTTGAACTGCTCTCCCTCGGAGATGGGAATTGTCACCTGCAGCCCACTTTTGTCATTGAGAAGCTCTACCTTGGGCTCTCCGATCTTTACGTTAACGTACCCTTTGTTGAAATATTTGTCGGCTATGATGTTAACGTCATTTTTCAAGGCATCTTCCTTGTAAGCGCCGGCGCCGGTGATCCAGGAGAGGAACCATTTCTCCTTGGTTTGCATCATCCCCCGCAGTTCCCGCGCCGAAAAGATTTTATTCCCTTCAAAAGTGATCGTTTTTATCAGAATTTTACTTCCTTCGGTGATCTTGAAAACGACAGTCAACTCATTACCTGCCAGTTTTTCCGGCGCCGCCGCGACATCGACGAGAAAAAAGCCTTCGTCGGTGTAAAGTTTTTTTACCTTTTTAACGCTACTGGCGAGTTCTTTGGCAGAGTAGATGGTGTTTGTCTTTAATTCTATCGCTTCGCGTATTTTATCGACGGAGATTTCCTTGTTACCGGTGATTCGTATCTCGCGAACTATCGGTCTTTCCATCACCAGGTATTTAAGGACAACCCCCTTGTCTGTCCGTGTAAAACCGGAATTGACGTCCTGGAAACGTCCCATTTTGTAGATGGCCTTGACATCCTGGTTGACCTTTTCAGCTGACAGAGCCTCCCCGGTTTTGCTCTTGATAACCAGCATGATAGCCGAAGTATCAGTCAACTTGTTCCCTTTGATGACTATCTCGGAAATACGGTCATCAGCCGCATAAACTGCGGCAGTGGAAAAAAGTGCAACTATCAGAAAAGAAACTGTTCGTTTAATAGAAAACAAAAGACCTCCAGAGACGAAACTATTGTATGTAATGTGAAAAGGCCAAAAGGAGCAGGTTAGTCGATTCGCCCATCCACCAGCCTGACAGTCTTGTCCATCCTCGCGGCCAGTCTTTCATTGTGGGTGACAATGACAAGCGTTATCTCCTTTTGCTGCTGAATACGGGTCAGAAGGGCATGAACCTCTTCACTGGTTTTCGTATCAAGGTTACCGGTCGGCTCATCAGCCAGAAGGAGCGAGGGGGTTAGTATCAGTGCACGAGCAATAGCAACCCGCTGCTGTTCCCCACCAGAAAGCTCTCCAGGCTTATGGGTCAACCTCCGGGCAAGACCGACATCCCCAAGGAGTCCTTCGGCAAGGGTTTTTGACTCTTTCTTCTCCATGCCACCGATTAAGGCGGGCATCATGACATTCTCCAGCGCGGAAAACTCGGGAAGGAGATGATGGAACTGGAAGACGAAACCTATTGAACGATTGCGGAATGATGCAAGGGCCGTATCATTCAACTGGAATATGTCTTTACCGTTACATAAAATCTTACCGCTTCCCGGTCTGTCCAGTGTCCCCATAATGTGGAGGAGAGTGGTCTTGCCGGCGCCGGAAGCGCCCACCAGCGCAATTGTATCACCTCTTGAAACCGTCAAACTGATCCCGTTCAGCACATCAACCCTGTTTGCACCGGAACCGAAAGATTTATGAAGATCGATAACTTCCAACAGGCTACTCATAGCGGAGAGCCTCCGCGGGAGTCAGTCGTGAACCCTGCCATGAAGGGTATAGCGTCGCAACGAATGAGATCAATACCGCCGTCACGGAAATCAGCAGGACATCGGAGGCAACCACTTGGGAGGGAAAATGGTTGAGATAATAAATGTCCTTGCTGAAAAATTGGAAGCCGGTCACCTTTTGCACAACGTCGACTATAGACTCCAGGTTAAAGGCGATCGCAAGTCCCCCCATCAGACCTATCGCCGTACCGGCGACCCCGATAATCAGCCCCTCGAGAACGAAGATCTTCATGATACTTCGCCCTGTGGCCCCCATCGATTTAAGGATGGCAATATCCCTGGTTTTTTCCATAACCACCATGAATAGTGTCGAGGCTATGCCGAAAGCGGCTACCAGCACAATAAGAGTCAGGATAATGAACATCACCACCTTCTCTGTCTTGAGCGCAAAGAGGATGTTCTTGTTCATCTGCATCCAGTCCCGGGCAAAGTATTGAGAACCGAGGGTACGGTTTATCTCTTTGCAAATTTCCCCTGTTTTGTAAACATCATCCACTTTCAGTTGTATCCCGGTAACGGCTTCCCCCATGGAAAGAAAGGACTGCGCTTCAGCGAGGCGGACATAAGCAAGGGTCGAGTCGTACTCATACATTCCGGTGTCAAAGATACCGGAAACGCGAAACCGTTTCATTTTCGGGATCATCCCGATCGGAGTGATGTTTCCTAATGGAGAAACCAGATTGACTGTATCACCAAGGTAGAGATTAAGATTTTTCGCAAGCTCTTTACCTATGATCACGCCAGGCAACGACGTATCGCCAACCCCCTTGACGGAAACCGCTCCTTCCAGGTCGCGCAGCTTTCCCTGTATGAGAGATTTCTCAAGATTGGTAACATGAATATCGGTCTCAGGTTCGACCCCCCGCAGCACAACACCGGAGACATTCGAGCCGCGAGACAACATTACCTGACTATAGATAAAAGGAGTTGCGGCAACAACCCCTGGAATTTTCTTTAATTTGCGGACCAGATCCGGGTAGCCCTGAATCTCGCCCCCACCTTTTAAAACGACGATATGGGCATTGGTTCCCAATATCTTCCCCTTCAGGTCTTCCTCGAAGCCGGTCATCACTGCAAGGACAACGATCAGGGCGAGCACTCCAAGGGCCACACCGGCGATGGAGATAAAAGTAATTATCGAGATAAAGGTCGACTTCCTCTTTGCCCTCAGATAACGGAGGCCGATAAAAAATTCATATGGCATTATTTGGTCTCTCTCCTTAACTGAGGAAAGAGAATGACATCACGAATGGAGGGTGAATCTGTCAGAAGCATGACCAACCGGTCGATACCGATACCCTCGCCGGCAGCGGGGGGCATACCGTATTCCAGAGCCCGGATGTAATCTTCATCCATATAATGCGCTTCTTCGTCCCCCTTATCCTTTGCAACCACCTGGGCCAGAAACCGTTCCTTCTGATCGACCGGGTCATTCAGCTCGGAAAAGGCATTGGCCATCTCGCGTCCCGCACAGAAAAATTCAAAGCGGTCAACCACTTCGGGGTCCTCTTCGCTCCTTCTGGAGAGGGGTGACACCTCGGTTGGATACGCAGTAATAAAGGTCGGCTGAATCAGTTTTGCCTCGGCGACTTCATCAAAAATCTCCATCAGAAGTTTACCAAAGCCGATATCTTCGGGAAGATCGAGACCGAGACGGACGGCATAGGCGTAGGCAAGGTCTCGATCGGCCAGTGATTTTGCGTCGATATCACCGTACTCCAGGATCGCTTCCCTGACGGTCAACCGTTTCCATGGGCGCTGGAAGCTGATCGCAGCCCCCTGATAATTGAATTCAAGTGAACCGAGCAGTTCACTCGCCACGTGGCAGAGCAACTCTTCAGTGAAACTGATCAGCTCTTCATAGGTGGCGTAGGCCTGATAAAATTCCATCATGGTAAATTCCGGATTGTGGCGGACTGAAATCCCCTCGTTGCGGAAATTACGGTTAATCTCGAATACCCGATCGAAGCCTCCGACCAGAAGCCTTTTCAGATATAACTCCGGGGCAATCCTCAAAAAAAGCTCCATGTCGAGGGCGTTGTGATACGTAACAAAAGGCCTGGCAGTGGCGCCACCCGGTATCTGCTGCATCATCGGCGTTTCAACTTCCAGAAAGTCCCGCGCCACCATGAATTCACGGATAAGATTGATAATACGGGAGCGCTTGACAAAAACCTCCTTGACATCAGGATTGGTAATCAGGTCAACATACCGCTGTCGATATCTGGTCTCCACATCGGTCAGTCCATGAAATTTTTCCGGCAAGGGCAACAGCGATTTGGTGATAAGACGAATTTCGGTAACATGAAGGGAGAGCTCACCGGTTTTTGTCCTGAACGGTCGCCCCTGGGCGCCTATAATATCACCGATATCAAAAGTGTCAAAGGAGGCGAAGGACTCTTCACCGATGGAATCCTTCTTGATGTAGAGCTGCAACCTTCCCTTGCGGTCCTGTATCTGTATAAAAGCCGCCTTGCCAAAAGAGCGGCGGGCCATGATGCGGCCGGCAACAGTAAAGGTTTCCGATTCAGCCGGAATATCCTGGACCGTACCATAGGAAGCGAACAGGTCGTCGGAAGTCTGTTCCGGGGTGAAATCGTTTGGGTAGGGATTTATCCCCGCCTCCCATAGCGCATCTACCTTGCGTCTTCTCTGCAATAAAAGCTCACTTATCTCTTCCACTGTTCAATAAACCTTTCTTCCAGAACCTGTTCGGTCAGCCGGCTGGACAAGCTGGCAAGGTAACCTATTTCATGATTTTTATCAAGAAAAAAGCCCTGTGCCGTTTGGCGTTACGGGGAACGGAGATTATCCCCCGAGTCGTTGCACCAGGTATCGGGAAGTCAATGGAAAAAGCCCCCCTTTTTTGATAAAGAACGGCTTCATATCTAACATCTGCGAGGGAGCGGGAGTGCTAAGGTCATTTCCCGAAGAGGAGGGTCTTCGACTCGTTCGGACGACAACCAGCGAAATTAACATTGCCGAAAAATTCACCACGTCTGTAACAGGCCACAGTTCCGGCGGGCAAAACGATATTTGCCGTATTCTTGAAGGTAATGGCCAGAGATTCGGCAGGGGTGCGGGTGATCTCTTCCTTTTCAACCGGGAGTACGTACTCGCCTGCCTTACCGAATCTTCCGGAGACAGCCAAGAGAGGAGCGGAACCGCTCACGTCATCAGACAAAAGTAACGGCGCTACAAAAACTGCGGCAGCCCCATCCGTCAACGGATAATCCGCCCGTAAGATCAGTCGGACGAAACCGGTTGCATCGAGTCGCAAATCGTACTGCGGAGACCATTTCCTTTCCGCCAGAAGATATCCGACATGAATCCGACCGGCACTCCCCCCGAGCCAAACTTTCCCGACACTCCCTCCCGCGCCTCGATCCCTTTCCAAAGTCAATAACCGGGCCTCTAAGAGAGCAAGCTCACTTTCAGTTTTTCTCCTGACCGTATAGACGGATTCCAGCTGAGCTATGGCAAATTCGGTTCCCTTTCGAATGTTTGTCATCGGTTCAGGGTTGTTTTTGGATTTTCGCACGGCTCTGCCGCTCTGCGATTTGGCGGCAGCCTTGAAAATATCTTCCCTGGTATCGAGGGCTTTCAATCTGTCCTTGAGCAGATTTTTCCGTTCGATGAGAGCGGCTGTTTCCTTGGCGGTTTTTGCATCAGGCTTTACTGGAACAATTTCCACACGGGATATAGCGCCGCCATCCAGCGGTTTCAGTCGCAACGAATTTGCGATCATCACGGCAGGGAGGGGGATTTCCAGATACCCCTTTTTTGCCCTTGCCTCATATTCCACCCTTGCTCCATCCAGATAATAGGTAATGGTCTTTGCCGAGGCCCTACCCTGAAGGGGAACAGACAAAAGTAACAAAACAAGAATATACGTAGCTCTCATTTACCCTCCCGCACCAAATCGATTACCGATGCACTCGCAAAAAGTCATTCCCTCCCCCGCCAGGGGGGAGGGAACTTTTCCGAGAATTTTCGAAAGCATCATTACTTACTTTCCATCCGGAAACTCCGAATGATAACTACTTAACTGCGCACCGCAGAGAAAAGAGGCTTCAGCGAGACAGAAGATTATAATCCCGTCTATTTTCCTTCTTGGCGCCCCATCAAACCATTCCGGTGAATGGAGGGCGCCTACCCGAGAAGATGGACAAACAGACCGCTCCGTAGCTTCGGTTCAAACCATGTCGATTTGGGGGGCATGATTTTCCCGGCATCGGCCAGCTCCATCAGCTCCTCTATCGAAGTGTGGAAGAGTGAAAAGGCTACGCGGTACTCCCCGCTGTCGACCAGCCTTTCCAATTCAGCTACTCCCCGTATTCCACCGACAAAATGAATCCTCTGGTCGGTCCGGGGGTTGCGAATACCGAGCACCGGGCTCAAGAGGTTATCCTGCAGGATAGAAACATCCAGCCTGGAAACAGCATCGCTTTCATTGAAAATTGCAACTTTGGGGGCGAGTTGATACCATTTCCCGTCAAGATACATGCCGATATCATGGGAATGTGACGGCAGATGGGGCGACCCGAGTGGCATGATGAAGAATTTGTCGGAAACCCGCGTAATAAACTCCGTTATCGGGCGGTCATTAAGGTTTTTGACAACCCGGTTGTATGGCATTATGTTCATCTCATTGTCCGGAAATATAACGGTCAGGAAAAAGTTGTACTCTTCGCGCCCGGTATGGGCGGGGTTCGCATCTTTTCGCAGTTCGCGAACCCGACTGGCAGCAGCGCTCCGGTGGTGCCCGTCAGCAACATACAGAGTCGGTATGGCCGCAAATTCAGTGGTCAAGAGCGCAATCTGTTCTTCATTTCTGATAACCCAGACGGTATGGGTAACTCCATCGTCCGTTGCAAAATTGTATTCCGGCTCTCCTTCGGTTATGGAGGTAGTGATAGCCGTAATCGATGGTCTGCTCCTGTATGTGTAAAAAACCGGTTCATCGTTTGCGTTCAGACGGTTTATATGCTTCACCCTGTCTTCTTCCTTATCGGGACGGGTAAATTCATGTTTTTTTATAACTCCGCTCTGATAGTCATCAACAGTCGCACAGGCGACCAGCCCGGTCTGGACAATCTCGCCAAACTTCTGTCTGTAAAGATAATAGTATTCACTATCATCCTGAAACAAAAAGCCTTCCGCCATAAATCGACGAAGATTATCCTTGGCCCGTTCATAGACCGGCTCCGAATAGGGGTCCGTCTCCGGTGGAAACTCTATTTCCGGCCGGGAAATGCGCAGAAATGAACAGGGATTACCCGCAGCCATACCGACCGCTTCGACAACGTTCATGACGTCATAGGGGAGCGCCGCGACCTTGCTCGCTATCTCTTTTGTCGGCCGCAAGGCCTTAAACGGTTTTATTAATGCCATAATATCCTCGTCATAAAATTGCAAGAGGGTCGTGCAAAATATTAAAAATACCTCTTGGCGCCAATAAATCGCTTGGCAAACCCGTTACCTGTTATCGGTGTGATCTTTATGTCATCACCTCTTTTGGGGGCATGAACAAAACGGTTCTCTCCTACATAGATCCCCACATGGGTAATCTGTCTTTCCGAATTTCCGAAGAAGACAAGATCGCCATCCAACAATTCATCTTTATTTACGGCCTGCCCGACCCTGAACTGTTCAAGTGAGGTTCGGGGTATGTTTACGCCACAGAGATTGTAAACAGCCCGGGTAAAACCGCTGCAGTCCATGCCGTCAACTACGGTATCCCCCCCCCAGCGATAGGGAATACCGACAAAACGCTCGGCTGTCCTTGCCGCAATATATCCCATCTGGTCGGTTTTATCTGTTTTTTTCACTGTTACGTGACCGACCTTTGGCGGAAGCATCTGTTCTTTTGCCGTCTTTGATGGCGGCGCTATGAAATAGCTCTCAATGATTTTATCGGAAACAAGTTTTTTTGCAATATTACGGGCGTCATCACGGCGGGGAAAATCACCGAAGCGTACGGCATAGAGGCCATTTTCTTTTTTGAAATAAAAGGCCTCAATCCCCTTTTCCTGAAGCTTGAAGGTCAACCTCTCGGCATTTTTCACCTCGGCAAAGGCGCCGATCTGGATAGCATAACCAATTCTGGAGATCCCTGCGGCAGGGGCGGCAGAGGCAACCAGGGGGGAAAGCAGAATCATTAAAAGCGAACTGAACAAAATCCTGTGCAAGGTCATCCATTACCCTCCTTCTCTCCCCTTCGCACCCCCATCAGGAAAGCGACGACAAACTCTTCCAGGTCCCCGTCGAGTACGGAGTCCGTATCCCCCGATTCAACCCCGGTACGCAAATCCTTCACCATCCGGTACGGATGGAGCACATAGGAACGGATCTGGCTTCCCCAGCCGATCTCCTTCTTTTCACCACCGATTACGGCGGCCTTTGCAGCGCGCTCCGCCAACTCCAGCTCATAGAGCTTGGCACGGATAACCTTCATGGCCGTGGCCTTGTTCATGTGCTGGCTTCGCTCGTTCTGACAGGCGGCTACTACTCCTGTAGGGATATGAGTGATCCGCACCGCCGAATCCGTAACATTGACGTGCTGACCGCCTGCCCCTCCCGAGCGGAAGGTGTCGATACGAAGGTCCGAATCGGCTATCTTCAGCTCTATATCATCCGCTATCTCAGGGAAAACAAAGAGTGAAGCAAAGGAGGTATGCCTGCGCGCATTGCTGTCAAAAGGGGAGATGCGAACCAGACGGTGAATCCCCGCTTCCGCTTTAAGGTAGCCGTAACTGAAGTCACCGTTAACCAGAAATGTTACCCCCTTCACCCCCGCTTCATCGCCATACTGACAGTCGGTGATTTCGGACTTCCACCCTTTCCGTTCGCAATAGCGGAGGTACATCCTGAGAAGCATTCCGGCCCAGTCCTGCGCCTCGGTACCCCCTGCCCCGGCATTTATCGAGACAAAACAGTTGTTGCCGTCGTGGGGACCGGAGAGCATCCTCTGAAATTCGAGCCGGTCTACACCCTCCGCCAACTCTGCATTCAGTTTGTGCACCTCTGCGAGCGTCTCTTCATCTTCCGCCTCGGAACCGAGCTCTATATGGATCTTGACATCCTCCATCAACCGGCACAGTTTCCCCCAGGCCTCCAGGGTTTTATCGATCGAAGTTCTTTCCTTGAGGAGCTTCTGCGCCCCATCAGTATCATCCCAGAATCGTGGGGAGGCGATCTTCGCCTCCAGCTCCTGGATATCCTCACGCTTTGTATCTATGTCAAAGAGACCCCCGTAACTTGTCGATACGTTCAGCCAGTGATGCAATCCGTGCAATTTCTTCTCTGTACATTCTGTTATCCTCTATTTATGTTTTTTCCTGATTAAAATCGCCACTGCTAGGAGGGCTGAAACCACGAGACAGAATTTGGCAAATATATCGCCATAGCGGTTATAGATGGTAGTGACCGTACCAGGGTATACCTGATCGATTACAGATGCCTCCTGGAAAATCGGGGTCCTATCCCTTACCTTCCCCTTGCTGTTGATTACACAGGAGATCCCTGTATTGGCTGCCCTTACCAGCGGCACCCTGTTTTCAACAGCTCGAAAAACGGTCATGGATAGATGTTGATAGGGGGCCGAAGAGTTGCCATACCAGGCATCGTTGGTAATATTTACCAGAAGCCGGCTGCCTGCCATAACGTATCTTCTGGATATTTCAGGGAAAATTCCTTCAAAACAGACCAGTACCCCGATCTGAGTCTTGGCTATCGAGAGGGGGAGGAATTCAGTACCTGGAGAAAAATCTCCGATTCCAGCTACAAGTTTATGGACAAAGGGGAGCATTTTTGCGAGCGGAACATATTCTCCGAAAGGAACCAGGTGAATCTTGTCACTTCTTCCGACCAGATTTCCGGCCGGCGCAAGGAGATACGCGCTGTTGCGATATTTGATTTTCCCTCCGGCATTGTCATATGCCGGACTGCCGAATAGTATGGGACTTTTGACCCCCGCAGCAAGAGTCCTGATCCGTGCGGCGTATCTCTCATCATCCTGGTAAAAGAAAGGTATGGCGCTCTCGGGCCAGACGACCAGGTCGACCCCCCCTTTGGCAGCTGCAAGGGTAAGCCGTTCGTAGATAGTTATGGTAGCCTGCTGGAAGGCAGGGTCCCATTTGATAGCCTGATCAATATTACCCTGCACAAGCGCAACTTTGACCGGTTTCCCGGTTTCCGTAGCGTTCAGACGGTAGAACCCATACAGGGTGGCGCCGATGACCAATACCAGAAAGAAAACTACACCCCACCCCGGATGGAAACGGCGATCTCTTTTTACAATACCTCTGATTACCTGATAAAGCACGACATTTGAGAGGGCCAGCAGAAAACTTACCCCGTAAACCCCCGTAATATCTGCGATCTGGATGATCGGAAGAATTTCGTATTGGGAATAGCCAAGGCTCGCCCAAGGGAAGCCGGTCATGAGAAATGAGCGGATATATTCAAGTCCGACCCAGAGAAAGGGGAAGGAAAGGAGGAGTGGTATCCCCTTTTCTTCCCCCTTTCGCACCAGATAAAGAAAGAGAGCGACGTAGAGAGCCAGGTAGGCCGTCAGGGTCATGAAGAGAAGAAAACTTACCGGCATCGACAGCTTTCCGTAAGTTGTCATTACGATGTTTATCCAGTAAATGATCCCCCCATACCCGGCAAGACCGGTTATTAAGCCGAGCCTGAAGGCTTTCCTTGCGCTCTTTTGCCCGCTGGCGAGCAGGAGCGGGACAAAGGCAAACCAGGAAAAAAGAGCCAGTTGCGGCTTGGGGAAAGATAGCGCCAGCAGCACTCCGGAAAGTATCGCCAGGGCGTAGTCCCGTTTGCGCAGAGTTTTAAAATCCGCCATTTTGGGTCTGTAATAAGCCACTATTCTTTTACCGCCTCTATTTCATTCGTCATGCTGACAATTCGTACTTTTTTTATTTTCCGGTCGTCTGCCTCAAGAATCACCAGCCTGATCTCCCCGGCATCAATTTCTTCACCGGTGCGGGGGATCCGACCGGTCAGGTGATAAATGAGGCCGCTAACGGTATCAAATTTATCCCGCTCCACTTCGATGCCGAACTCTCCTTCCAGCTCCTCCACGGAAAGCCTTCCATCAGCTATGAAGGTGTTGTCGAGCTGCCTGACCAGCCATTCTTCCTCCAGATCATATTCGTCCTGAATATCACCAACTATCTGCTCGAGGAGGTCTTCTATGCTGGCCAGTCCGGAAGTCCCCCCATATTCATCGATAACGATAGCAATATGTACCCGTTTTCTTTTAAATTCGTGAAGGAGTTCCTCAAGATTTTTTGTTTCCGGAATGAAGTAGGGTAACCGCATAATTTTCTTTACGTCTATGGCTGCAACGTTCATTCCCCAGTACTTCAATAAATCCTTGGCATAGATGACCCCGATTATATTGTCGATAGTCCCTTCATAGACCGGCATCCGTGAATGCCCGCAGGCGATTATCTCTCTTACGATATCAGCTACGACTGCATCGCTGCTTACACAGGCCATATCCATCCGGGGGATCATGATCTCGCGAACCACCGTATCCCGAAACTGGAATATCGATTGGATCATGGCGTTTTCTTCCTGGTTGATAAGGCCTTCTTCCTCGCCGGCCGCCATGATTTCATGGATCTCTTCTTCAGTTATTTTTTTTCGACCCTGCAGGAACCGGCTCAAAACTTCCCAGAACCCCGACCTTCTCCTCGATCCTTCTTCCAATTAAAGGGACCCTCCGATCTTTATGCCGTATTAAACAGCCATATTTTAGCACTAATTTAAAATAGTGCCGGATTACATTCCTGAGGTAGCTACAACCGCTCTAACAGGTAGAAGACTCCAAGGGTAATCGTCCCTCCCAGAATCCCACCCAGTACCACTTCGCGGAACGTATGGAAACGGAGGTCGATCCGGGAACTGCTCACCAGCAACGCCATAACCAGTGTCAGTATCGAACTGACCGGATCCTTCGTATGCATCGAAATAATCGTGGCTATAGAAAAGGCGATAGCTGAATGCCCGCTGAGAATTCCCCCTCGCAGTGGGGTTCCTTTCCCCGCTATCGCCTTCAGAATGACGATGACAATCACCACAATAAGGAGGGAGACAACTGTCCCTATTTCCGATGAAGTTCCCATAAATCCGAGCGTCATCTTATAAATGGGAAAGATATAGCCGGAGAGGATGAGATAGCCCATGACAGCGGCGCCTATGCTGGCCAGCAACACCGCTCCTGCAGCCACATCTTTGGCAAGCCTCGCCAGGGTGTTATACTCGGGAGAAAGGAGATCTACCAGTAATTCTATCGAGGTATTGATCATTTCGGCAAAGAGGACAAAGGAAACGGAGATTGCCAGCAGCGTAAATTCGAGCGCGGAAACCTTCAGAAGCATTGCGGAGAGGAGGACCAGTAATGCCACAATCAGATGATTGCGCATATGCTTCTCTGCTTTTGCGGCATAAATAATGCCTTCAATTGCACAATTAATCGAATCTATATATCTAGTAGGCTTCACAAAATACCCATTACTCAACACCCTCAGCTTCCAGGATCTTGAATATTTCGCGTTCTTTTTCTTCCATTCGGAGAGCCTCGGCCTCACCACTTCTTTCATGGTCATAGCCGACAAGATGGAGAATCCCGTGCAACAGCAAAAACATGATACGGCTCTCAAAAGAGATCTTTCCCGCAGTCGCTTCGCGTGCGGCAGTATCGGCCGAAATCAGTACATCGCCGAGCAGATGCGCATTTAACACGGGAAAAGGGCCTTCGTGCATGGCAAAGGAGATGACGTTCGTTGGTCTGTCCTTCTCCAGATATTCCCTGTTAAACCTGCGGATGGTCCTGTCGCCAACGATCGAAATGGATAGTTCGCTATCGGATAATCCCAAGACGCTTAATATCATCTCCGCTTTTTTTCTCAGGTTCCGCACCGCTATCTGGTGACGTCTTTGGCGGTTCTCTATCAGAATAGTCACTACTCTTTTTCCTCTCACTCACCTTGAAGACCGGTTCCGGATAGTCTATCCGCTGATGGTAAATACCGCAGAGAACCTGGTTGAATCTCCTGGCGATCTCATGCAGACTTTTCAGGGAAAGTTCACACTCCTCCAGCTGTCCATCGATAAAGATATTGTTGATTATCTTCTGCACCATCCCCTGAATACGGGCCGGAGTGGGGTCGGCCAGGGTTTTCGAAGCAGCTTCCACACAGTCGGCGAGCATGACGAGGCCAGCCTCCCTGGTCTGCGGCTTGGGACCAGGGTAGCGGAAGTCGAGGTCATCCACCACCGTCTCTCCCAGGGTTTCATTGTTCTTTGCCTTCTGGTAAAAATATTTGATGAGCGCAGTCCCATGATGTTGCCGGATAATATCTATTATCGGGAGTCCCAGCCTATGTTCCCTGGCAAGCTCGACCCCTTCTTTAACGTGGGCGCTCAGGATAAGGGCGCTCATGCTCGGGGTAAGCTTGTCATGTCTGTTTTCCCCGCCTCGAATATTCTCGATAAAATAAAGGGGTTTGTTCACCTTCCCAAGGTCATGATAATAGGCGGCAACTCTCGCCAGCAAAGGATTTGCATTTATCGCCTCAGCGGCCGATTCTACCAGATTGCCAACCATAACACTGTGGTGGTATGTCCCAGGCGCCCTTATCATCAACTCTCGCAGGATCGGCGAATTCAGGTTGGAAAACTCAAGGAGTTTTATATCGGTAGTATACCGGAAAAGTGATTCGATTACCGGTATTGTCCCGGAAACGATGAGAGCGCTTACCATCCCGCCGATGAGGGCGAAAATGACGACATATACGGTCTGCATGCTAAAAAAGTTGTGCGTAAGAACCTGAAACGGTATGGCCAGTGCCAGATTGACCACACTCACCTTCATCCCCGCCGTATAGATCGTTCCCCGCGCTTTGCACTGACGGACCCCATGGGCGCCTATTACACCCCCCAGAAGAGCGAAGATAACCACCGGCAGACTGTTGTTGAAAAGGACCCCGAGCAGAGGCGCACAGGCCATGCAGTAAACCAGTGCAATCTCGGAGTTGAGAATGATACGGACCAGCATCGGACCAGCCGCAAAGGGGACGAGATATACGTAATCGGACGTATCGATATAAGGGAAAAGCATGCCGAGTGCAGGAGAGACCGTATGGACTATCCTCATCAGCAAAAAAAGGACTACCGTCAGGAGGGCAAGAAGAAAAAGGTCCTTACTGGTCGGATTGAACTTGCGGATGTTTTTCTGGCCGAAACGGTAGGGGAAATAAATAATAACCAGGATTAGCCCGAAAATACCGAGGGCGCTGAAAAAGAGATTCCCCCGATGATTGGCTTCAAAAATCTTGTTCAGTTTCAGCGCCTGGTCTTCGGAAATCCTCTCCCCTTCGCGGACTATCATCTCGCCCCGTTTTATCTGAAAAAGAACGGGGGGGGAGGCCGATGCGACTTCACGTTTTTTTGCCTCGGTTGCGTCGCGGTTGAAAACAAGATTGGGTTGCACCCCCTTCGCGAGCAGTTCCCTGAATGCGGCAGAATCAGGCCCATCATCACCGATATCTATCTTCGTATTGCGGACGACCCCCTTGGCGGAGGCAACTCCGATGGCGGAAATCGGCATCTCCCGGGGGCCGGTCACCTTCCCCGATTTATTGTCGACGAGAAGAATGCCGTGACTGCTGTCAGCGGCGAATATTCTTGTGTCGGCCACAATTTTGTACTTGTAAACAATTTCGGCGAGTCGCGCCGCCTCAAGAAGGGGGCCCTTTTCGGATTTCACCCTTTGCAGGAGAGCCAGTTCCCTCTCGGAGAGTTCAAATCCGAGCGCTTCGGAAAGCGCCTCCCGCAACCTGGCCCTGTCGCTCCCCGAACTCCCTTGAAACTTCGCAAGAAGGGAAAATGCCTGCACAAAGCGACCTGAAAGTTCCTCCCCCTTTCTCGGATTAAAATCGTATACGTATGGCGCCACGGCGGCCGCTTCGACCCGTTTCTTATCAGTGAGCGGACGGTCCTCGAGCAAATAACCATGGGTTGCCCTGATATCGGTAGGCGAGATATCCCCGGCATTGAACCTGGTCGAAATAAAATGCTGTTTCGGCAAAATCAGCAGGGTAAGAATTGAGGCGGTAACAAAAAGGGCAAGGACACGAATCAGCTTTTCATTTTTATCGCTGCCGAGTTTTTCGGTAAGGTCACCGAAAAATTGCCGGGAATTCCTGAACAAGGAGTCCAGAAATTTTCCTCTTTTGCTCCCCTTGGTTACAGGCATTGATCGTTTTTTTCCCCTCTGGAGATCTGAAATCGAGTTTATATAAAAAAGCCGAAAATGCTGCATCCAACTATGGTCTGCAATATAACTTTCCTCACCGGGTGCTGTCAACCTGATATCTCTAAACGGTGCGGGGGGTGCGGTTCGACCCTCTGTAAGAAGAATTAAATGTACTCCATTTCCCGGAAAGTGTGGTATATATTTTTTTTGATTGTTCCCGATCAACCCCTTTTTTCTCAAAATTTCATTGAAAGGAGCATAAAATGAGTGAAATCGTCGACGTATACGCCAGGGAAATTCTTGATTCACGTGGCAATCCGACATTGGAAGTAGAAGTCTATCTCGAATCCGGTATCATGGGGAGAGCCGCTGTCCCTTCCGGCGCCTCTACGGGCGAGCGGGAAGCATTGGAACTGAGAGACGGAGATAACTCCCGCTACAGCGGCAAAGGGGTTCTAAAGGCGGTTAATAACGTCAATACCCTGATCTCGGATCAGCTTATCGGGATGGAAGTCACCAATCAGGCCGCCATAGACAATAAGATGATCGAACTGGACGGCACGGAATACAAAAGCAATCTCGGCGCAAATGCGATCCTCGGTGTCTCACTCGCAGTGGCAAAGGCTGCAGCCGAACTGGTCGGGATCCCGCTCTACCAATACATCGGCGGGGTAAACGCCAGGGAACTCCCTTTGCCGATGATGAATATCATCAACGGCGGGGTCCATGCCGACAATAATGTAGATATTCAGGAATTCATGATCATGCCCGTAGGGGGACGGAGCTTTACAGAGGCGCTGCGAATGGGGGCCGAGATCTTTCATGCCCTTAAAAGCGTTCTGAAAGAGAGGGGTTACAGTACCTCTGTAGGAGATGAGGGGGGCTTTGCCCCGAATCTTGAATCGAACGAAGAGGCGCTCGAAGTGATCGTGGAGGCGATAGAAAAAGCGGGTTACCGCCCCGGCGAAGATGTACTCCTTGCACTCGACGTAGCTTCGTCAGAGCTATACAAAGAGGGGAGTTATACACTGAAAAATGAGCCTCAGCCGAAGAAAACCTCCGAAGAACTTGTAGATTTTTACGAAGATCTGGTCAACAGGTATCCGATTATTTCCATAGAAGACGGAATGGCGGAAAATGACTGGGACGGCTGGAAAAAATTGACGGACCGTCTCGGTAAAAGGATCCAGTTGGTCGGCGACGACCTCTTTGTAACCAATACCAGGATATTGCAGGAGGGAATCGACAAGGGAATCGCAAATTCCATACTGATCAAGCTGAACCAGATCGGAACCTTGACTGAAACCCTCGACGCCATAGAGACCGCCAGGCGCGCCGGCTATACAACCGTCATCTCTCACCGCTCTGGAGAGACCGAAGACACGACCCTGGCCGACCTTGCGGTAGCGGTAAACGCCGGGCAGATCAAAACCGGTTCACTCTGCCGCACCGATCGGGTCTGTAAATACAACCAGCTCCTCCGCATCGAGGACGAGCTGGGGGATACCGCCCTATTCAGAGGCAAGAAGGTCTTTTACAACCTGAAATAATCTGGGATTATTCAAGTAGAGAGATTGGGTTGAGCGGCCTCCGGGAAGCAACCCTCAGGTCGTGAATCTCCTCAGGAGCAGATTTCTTGAGCGCCTTCTCCCTGCGCTGGAAGAAATCATCAACCCGCTCATGAAGGAGTACTCTGGCGGCAATCCATACTGGCGTTCTCCCCTCACCCCCCCCTATACGTATATGCATCCGTCATTTGCCCCTCTCCCCTAGCCCTCTCCCACAAAGGGAGAGGGAATTTCAATCGACCCTCACTACGAATCCTCTTCTCCCCCCTACCCCCCTGCGGGGGTGGTGGATGGAAAAAATATTTATCTGGACTTTCGCCCAGAATTAAGTTATAATGAAAAGCTAAACTTAGCTATCTGAAATCCGCGTTGTCCGTTAGAAAGTTGCACTGTTTGGTTCTTTGGCTAAAACAACATCCATGTACCCTCCCCCTACCCCTCCCATCGAAAGTGAGGGGGGCTTGAAGTTCCCTCGCCCCTTGTGGGAGAGGGGTAGGGGGAGGGGCAAATGACAGATGCATATACGCTATACGGACAACGTCGACCTAAACAACAAAGGAGAAAATGTGAAAAGATTACGTTGTAACTGTATCGATTGCGGTAGCGAGGCAACCCATTCAATCATTGACGAAATAAAGCCGCTCTTCAGGATGGAAATCATCAACTTCTCTTGCGGAGCCGAGTTGAAAACCACCTTTTCCGCAAATGGGAATATCGGTAGGGCGTCGCACTCGGGTTGCACGCATAGCTGAAAATTGCCAGACCAAGAGGGCATTTGATTCATCTGCCAAATTTAAATATAAAGGCCGCTCAGAAGATCGAGCGGCCTTTTTCCATGCCGGAGGGGACTCAGACCGCTTTACCGGTATCCACAAAATCCCGCCAGACGATGACAAAAAGCGCAAAGAAGATCGGCCCTAAAATAAGGCCGATAAGACCCATCGCAAACGCTCCTCCGACCGCTCCGAGTACAATGGCCAGAGTAGGAATATTGCTTTTGGCGCCAATGGCAAGCGGACGTACCACGTTATCGGCAAGACCGACAAAAACAAGGCACCAAAACGCAAGTAGTCCTGCCTTAAAAAAGAATCCGTTAACCGCGACCAGGATAACCAGTGGCGCCCAGACAAGGGCCGTCCCCACGACCGGCACGAGCGCCGCCACGGCTGTCAGGAGTCCGCATAGAACCGGCGCAGGGACCCCGGCAACGAAATATCCGAGTCCGGCGAGCGCCCCCTGAACGAGACAGGTCAGCAGCGTACCAACCACAACGGCAGTCGTTGTAGAGCGTATTTCCGAGATATAATGGTACGCTTTTTCCGCTTTTTCCCCACTGGAAGTAAGTCTTACCACGGCTTTGGATATGATACTGCTGCCGTCACGATATATGAAAAAAAGAATAAATAGTGCCACAACCAGGGTGAAAAAGAGTTCCGCCATATTTTTTGCCGTATTGGTCGCCACTTCAAGGAGAAATTGCGAGGCTGTTGCCGCAAACTTTGCCGCGTACCCCGCGATGTCGAGACCGAGTTTTTCTCCGATTTTGATGATCTTGTTTCCCAACTGGAACTGGCCGAGGGTATCCGGGATACTACTGGTGAATGAGAGGACCAGCTGTTCGCTCTCTGCGTACCAGGTGGTTGCATTTTCTGCAATAAGTACGATTATGCCGGCAACCGGAAGTATGATACAGAGGGTAATGATCAGGATCAGAAGTGCGGCAGCGCGGTTCGGTTTCTCCGGAAAGAGACCGTTCAGCCGTTCATGGTGCGGCATGGTTGCAATGCCGATGATGAGGGCCCACGCCAGAGGTTTGGCGAATGGCGCCGCCAGCAGGGCAAAGAGCCAGACAACCGCGACAGTGGCAACGGCAGCCAGAATAGTCAGGTATATTTTCTTATCCATTGATCGACCCTTTCAGGAAAAAGTAAGGTAAAAAACTCCTCCGCACTATATCGTTCTTTTGCTTTAAAGGCGAGGCTTTCTATGGTCACGGGGAATGGGTCTCCTGCAACAGCATGAATAAAATCTGGAGGAGGGTTCAATTTCTATGAAGCCGCGCAATATTTTCTTGTATTCAAGGCGCCGGGTGCGGTACACTTACCCGCAAACTTTTGTCGGGCAATGCACCGAACTCTGCGGCCGATCGCCTGGGGAACCGACCGGAACCGGCCCGATTCCCCGATCTTCAGGGGCGATCTGCAACCCCTGAACCTCACCGCAGCCCGATAAGGGGAGCTTTTCCCCCTCAGGCAAACAGGACTCAACCGGCGACAGCCGGAATACTGGGGAGACGAGGTACCGATGGCCCTGCCGGAGCTGAATTTTGACAAGACGGAATGCGGAACCCTCCGGCTGATCCTCCGCGGGGAATGGAGGCTTGTGAACCCCCTCCCCTCCCCGCAGGCGTTGAAGGATATCCTTTCATCCGGAGAGGGAATAACCGGGGCGGCTTTCGACACCAGGGAGCTCGGCGACTGGGACAGCGGTCTCCTCACCTTTCTCCTCGGTGTCATCAACCAGTGCGCCCTCGGCAAGCTCTCCCTTGACCGGACCGGGCTCCCCTCCGGGGTAAACCGCCTCCTTGCTCTGGCCACCGCCGTCCCCGAGCGGCAGGGGGCACGACGGGCGGGGGTCCGCCTCCCCTTTCTGGAGCGCGTTGGCGGCTCTGCAATCGACTTCTGGCGTTCACTCCTAGACATGCTAGACTTCATCGGCGAGATTACTCTCTCCTTCCTCCGTTTTTTTACCGGCAGGGCCCGTTTTCGCACCTCCGACATGATGCTCATTCTCCAGGAATGCAGCGCCGATGCCCTTCCGATCGTCTCTCTCATCAGCCTCCTCGTAGGGCTGATCCTCGCATTCGTCGGCGCCATCCAACTGCAGCTGTTCGGCGCGGGGATCTATGTCGCCGATCTGGTCGGGATCGGAACGACCCGCGCCATGGGCGCCATCATGACCGGCATCATCATGGCGGGACGGACCGGCGCCTCCTTTGCGGCGCGGATCGGCACCATGCAGGTCAACGAAGAGATCGATGCCCTGCAGACCACCGGGATCTCCCCCATCGATTTTCTGGTGCTCCCGCGCATGATAGCGCTGGCCGTAATGATGCCCCTTCTCACCCTGTATGCCGACCTCATGGGGATTCTCGGCGGGCTCATCGTCGGTGTGCTCTGCCTCGACCAGAGCATCATGGAATACTACTATGAGACGATCAGGGCCGTCGGTCTCACCAATGTCTGGATCGGAGTTTTTTCCGGTTTCGTTTACGGTGTTCTGGTTGCCCTCGCCGGCTGCATGCGTGGGATGCAGTGCGGTCGGAGCGCCTCTGCGGTGGGGGACGCAACCACCTCCGCCGTGGTCACCGGCATCGTCAGCATCGTTGTGGCGACCGCCATAATAACCGTCATCTGCAACATCCTGAGGATATGAAAGATGCCTGAAGAGCCTCACATCACCGTGCAGAACCTCACCATGGCATTCGGCAGCTATATACTGCAGCGCAACCTTACCTTCACCGTGAACCGGGGCGAGATCTTCGTCATCATGGGGGGGAGTGGCTGCGGAAAGAGCACCCTCCTTCGTCACCTCATCGGCCTCAAGGCACCGGCTACCGGGACGATCTCGTACGGCGACACGAGCTTCTGGGAAGCCGCGCCCGCCAAGAGGGAGAAGATGATGCGCCGCTTCGGCGTTATGTACCAAAGCGGCGCCCTCTGGAGTTCGCTCACCCTGGCGGAGAACATCGCCCTCTCCATCGAGCTCTACACCCCCCTGAAACCGGCGCAGATAGCGGAGATCGTCTCTCTGAAGCTTGCCCTTGTCGGACTTGCGGGATTCGAAGATTACTATCCGTCAGAGATCAGCGGCGGGATGAAGAAGAGGGCCGGTATCGCCCGCGCCATGGCGCTCGACCCGGAGATCCTTTTCTTCGACGAACCTTCGGCCGGCCTGGACCCGGTCAGCGCACGACTTCTGGACGACCTGATCCTTGAACTGCGCGATAGCCTCGGCGCCACGGTCGTGGTAGTAACCCACGATCTCGCAAGCATCTTTACCATCGGCGACAACTCTGTCTTCATCGATGCTGAAGAAAAGACGATGATCGCCACAGGAAACCCGAAGCGCCTTCTGGAGGAGTGCCGCAACCCGACGGTGAGGAATTTCCTGACCCGGGGGGAGGCAAAGGCGGAACTTCAACCGGGTGAGACCCCGGCGCCCTGTTTTCTGGTCTGAAGGTGAAAAACCGCTTAAGCATCAAACAAAGGGGGATGATTAATGAGTAAACCAGCAAGCAAGACCCTGATCGGCCTGTTCGTGGTGGGCGCCCTGGTCCTTCTGGTGACTGTCATCGCTATCTTCGGGTCCGGGAAGTTTTTTACCAAGAGGCCGAAATTCGTAATGTACTTTCCCGGCTCGGTCAACGGTCTTACCGTCGGTTCCCCTGTCCAGTTCAGAGGGGTCCGGATCGGAGAGGTAACCTCCATCTCCGCGAGCTTCAACCCCAAAGACCTTTCGATCATGATACCTGTCTATATAGAAACCGAGCCGGACAACCTCCATATCCCCCCGGAATATAAACATCTGGTCGGCAACAGACAGTACGAATTCATCCACCGTCTTGTCAACGAGGGGCTGAAGGCCGAGCTCCGGATGAAGAGCTTTATCACCGGGCAGCTCTACGTCGCGGTAGACTTCTACCCCGGCAAGCCGACCAGACTTACGGGACTAGACAAGAACTACCCGGAGATACCGACCCTCCCCTCCGTATCCGAAGTCCTTTTGGCGACCCTGGAACAGGTCCCGTTCGCCGACATCACCAACAAACTTGTCAAGCTAACCGCAGGGATCGAGAGGATAGTCAACTCTCCCGAAATCAAGGGGAGCATGACAAGCATGGACACGGGCCTAAAGGACCTTGGAGAACTGATCAGGAACGTTGACGCCAGTGTAAAGCCGCTCTTCGCAAGCCTGATCGAAACCTCAACCTCCGCGAACAACGCCTTCAGCCAGGCGAAGAAGACCCTCGCCTTCAATGAGGGAGTTCCAGGAAAGTTTGCGGAGAACCTGCAGAACACCCTGAAAACCGCTGACTCCACCCTTGAAGGGATGCGGGCTGCCATCGCTTCCTATGAAAAAATCGCAGACAAAAATGTCAACATCGGCTACGACGTCAGCAAGACGCTGCGGGAGATCGACGAAGCGGCCCGTTCCATCCGTTCGCTCACCGATTATCTGGAGCGCCATCCGGAGGCGCTTCTACAGGGTAAACAACCAGGGAAGGGAGAATGACATGAACCAGAGAGACTACATCCTCTATCCGCTTCTCGCCGCAGTCATGATTCCGCTGCTCGGCGGCTGTTTCGGTACCACCCCCTCTTCACGTTTCTATACCCTCACCCCCCAGGAGGGGCGCGCCATTTCCGCCGTGGAAGGGGTGGAGGTCATGGCCAAGGTCGGCCCTGTAACGATCCCCTCGTACCTGGATCGCAGCCAGATAGTCACCCGTTCCGGCCGGAACGAGCTCGAACTCGCGGAATTCGACCGGTGGGGAGGCGCCCTTGATGATGAGATCAACCGACTCCTGGTGAATGATCTTACGGGACGGCTCGCCCCCATCGGTGTAGCCGTAGCCCCTTGGAGATCGGTCTCTCTGGTCGATTTACCAATAACATACTCGGTCTCTATCACCATAGAGAGGTTCGACGGCGCACCGGGGGGGACGGTTGTCCTGAACGCCTCCTGGCGGGTGGTTCTGAAGAAGGAGAAAGAGGAGCGCCCCCTCCTTATGCGGAAATCGGCAATAACCGAAGAGGTCGGAGGGAGCGGCTACGATCCCCTGGTTGCCGCCATGGGAAAGGCGGTGAGCCGGCTCGGCAAGGAAATTTCGGACGCTCTTGCAATTTTGATCACGCAAAAAAAGGGTTGAACCGATTCGTCAGCAACAGTTATGCTCCCGTCGGGCGACTAATCGCCTGCGGTCGAGATGGAGGAAGGGTCCCATGAAATTTATCACCCGATTCAGTCCGAACTCACGGATCCGCCTGGCCGCTTTCGCTGCGGCTCTTCTCTGCGCCCTCCCCCTCCCCCCCAGCGGGTACGCCGCTCCCGCCGAGCTAACCTATGAAAAGCCGCAGCTCCTCAAGGCAAGCTATCTTCTCCCACCGAATATCGTTGCCGGCGACCTCTTCCGTGTCGGCGATCAAGTTTCAACCGAGATGTATATGGGTCATTTCACCCTTTACTCTGATGTCGGGACCTTCGAGGTCTCCGGAGAGAATCTGCTGAAGATCCGGATCGCAGAGCTTCCGGCCATCCGGCAGCTCGATTCGATGAGCAAGAGCAAGGAGTTCCTCGCCGCAGCCGGCAACGCAGCGGTCAAGCCGGTCAAGTCGGCCGTGAACATGGTCGAGAACCCTGTAGAGACCGTAAAAGGGATCCCTTCCGGGCTCTCCCGTTTTTTCGACCGGGTCGGGTCGGGGATCAAGAGTATAGCCAACTCCGCTACGGATTCCGACAGTACCGCCGGGGAGAAGGGGGCCAATACCGCCGGTCGGGTGGGTGACTTCACCATCACTGCGCTCGGGTTCGAGGATAGCCGACGGCAACTGGCACAGGATCTTGCGGTCGATCCCTACACAACCAACACGATCCTTGCCGATAAGCTTACGAACATGGCATGGGTCACCTTTTCCGGGAAACTTGGGGTTAACACCCTGGTATCGGTCTTCGTCCCCGTTTCCATCGCGATCTCCGGCACCGCTTTCACAAACGACCTTGTCTATAACACGACAAAGTCCGACCTGATCATCAAAAACAGGGAGATGATGCTGGATATAGGGGGGAGCGAAACTCTTGCCGACACCCTTCTCGGCAACCGGTGGTATTCGCTGACGGTACTGACCTCGCTCCTGACCGGGCTTGAAAGCCTCTCGAAGGTCGAGGGGCGGAGTCAGCTCCTTGAACTCGCCACGAAGGCCGCGAGCGAGGAAGAGGCCCGCTTTGTCGCCGCGACTGTCCAGATGCTCGCAAGGATGAACGGCACAAAGGTCTCCCTGGCAAAGGTGTCGGCCCGGGGAACCGTAGTCGGGATCGCCCGTAACGGCGCCATTGTCGTCCCTGCCCCGGTAGATTACCTCTCCTGGACGAAGCAGATCGCCCTCCTGGCGCAACGGCAAGATCTCCGCGCCCCCCATCGGTCAATCTGGCTTACCGGGAAAATCTCGACACGCGCCAGGGAGGGATTCGAGGCATTGGGGTGGACCATCAACAGGGCTGCTCCCCTCTAAGGGGTTCATCACCACCTTTTGATCCCTCTCCACTTCGACTCCTCCGCAGCTGTTACCCCCCGTAACTTCGGTCGCCGGGGAAAAAACAGCTATCGTTATTCCGGATAGTGTGCTATAAAAAAGCCCATGATTACGCTGGAGTAGTATCATCCGGGGGAGTGACCCAGATCTCTCCCCCCTTTGCGCACGATTCAATTTTTTATTTTTCAGGTCGGGAAAGCGTGAATAAGTTTAGAAGAAGATTACCGGCCGAGTGGGAAGAGCAGGACGCCGTTCTCCTTGCCTGGCCCCATGATAAAACCGACTGGCGCGACTCTCTGTATAGCGTCGAGCCGGTTTTCGTCGAGATTGCGAGGGAGATCAGCCGTCGCGAACTCGTTGTCATCGTTGCCCCCGATCCGGATGCCGTCGCCGCTAAACTGCAGCGGGGAGGCGCCGTCATGGAGCAGATACGTCTCCTGGCGATCGAGACAAACGATACATGGAGCAGGGATTTCGGTCCGCTCACCGTTTTTCTGGACGAAAAACCGCTCCTACTCGATTTCGGATACAACGGATGGGGGCTTAAATTCCGGGCCGACCTCGATAATTGCGTCACCAGAAAGCTGCACGAAGGAGGGGCATTCGGGGGAACACCCTTACAGAGGGTCGGAATAATTCTCGAGGGGGGGAGCATAGAGAGTGACGGTCAAGGGACCATCCTCACCACGGCCGAATGCCTTTTACAGGCGAACCGCAACCCCCATCTCGGCCGTGAGGAGATCGAAACTACTCTCGCCGAACAGTTCGGCGCAACAACTCTCCTCTGGCTCGAGCACGGTTTCCTGGCAGGAGACGACACCGACTCCCATATCGACACCCTGGCAAGACTCTGCCCTGAGGATGTCATCCTCCATGTCGCGTGCGATGACCCGGCCGACGAGCATTATGAAGCGCTCGCCCTGATGCTTCAAGAACTGAGGGCTTTCCGGACAAAAGAGGGGAAACCGTACCGTCTTATCCCCCTCCCCTGGCCTCAAGCCGTCTACGACGAAGAAGGGGGGCGCCTCCCGGCTACCTACGCAAACTATCTGGTCATAAATAACGGGGTACTGGTGCCGACCTATCGGGACAAGGGGGATAAAGCTGCGCTGGAAATCATCAAATCTGTTTTCCCGCATCATGAGATAATCGGCATCGACTCCCTCCCGCTCATCCTGCAGCACGGCTCTCTCCACTGCGTAACCATGCAGTTGCCGAAAGGGGTTCTGGTTTGAACAAAATAGTTGCCGCGCTGGTACAGCAGAGTTGCTCCGAAGATCGGGACGAAAACCTCTCGAAAAGCATCGGATATATCCGGGAAGCTGCGGCTCAAGGGGCAGACCTTGTAGTCCTTCAGGAACTGCATGGGGGGGTATATTTCTGCCAGTCCGAGGATCCCGACCGTTTTGATGCAGCCGAACCGATACCGGGACCGACAACCGAGCTCCTCTCCGCAACGGCAAAGGAATCCAATGTTCTGATAGTCGCCTCGCTCTTTGAAAAACGCGCGGCCGGACTGTACCATAATACCGCCCTGGTTCTTGACAAAGACGGTTCGGTCGCAGGGAAATACCGGAAGATGCATATCCCGGATGACCCCTCCTATTACGAAAAATATTACTTTACCCCCGGTGATCTCGGCTTCACCCCGATCTCCACCTCCATCGGCAAACTTGGGGTGATGGTCTGCTGGGACCAGTGGTATCCGGAAGCGGCGAGGCTGATGGCCCTTGCCGGCGCCGAGCTCCTTATCTACCCGACCGCGATCGGCTGGGACCCGGCCGATCCGGTCAAGGAACAACAGCGACAGCTCGACGCCTGGGTAACCATCCAGCGTGCGCACGCAATAGCCAACGGGATCCCTCTTCTGGCTGCGAACCGGGTCGGATTTGAACCGGCCCCCGGAGAGAACGGCAACGGGATAACTTTTTGGGGAAACAGTTTTATCGCCGGAAGCCAGGGCGAGTTCCTGGCAGAAGGGGGAAACACGAAAGAGGAGCTTATCTTGTCCGAAATTGATCTCTGCAGAACGGAATCGGTCCGTCGCATCTGGCCATTTCTCCGGGACCGGCGTATCGATGCTTATGGCGGCCTCCTTCAGCGTTACCTCGACTGATCAATCCCGGGAGAATGTAGAGAGGCAACCGATCTCCCCGCAAAAATTTGGATGTAAAAAAACTTTTATTCAAGGAGCAGAAATGAAAATCATAGTTACCGAACAGCTCGCTCACGAGGGGCTTTTAATTCTCGAGAAGGACCCGCGAATAGAACTCGACGTCCGCCTCGGACTGACCAGGGAAGAGCTCCTATCGGTCATTGGTGAATACGATGCAATAGTCACCAGAAGCGCCACAAAGGTAGACAAGGATATTCTCGCCGCAGGGAAGAAACTAAAGCTTGTCGCCAGGGCCGGGGTCGGAATAGACAGCGTTGACGTCGATTACGCCAGCGCGCGAGGGATAATCGTTCTCAATGCGCCATTCGGCAACACCAACAGTGTCGCCGAGCATACCCTGGCCCTCCTCCTTTCCCTCTGCCGCAATATTCCGAGGGCCGATGCCAGTCTCAAAAAGGGTGAGTGGAAACGCTCCGCACTCGTAGGGACTGAAATCAAGGGGAAGGTTGCCGGCGTTGTCGGTCTCAGCAAGGTTGGCGGCCGCGTTGCCACCCGTCTTCAGGCCTTCGAATGCGAAGTGATCGGTTGTGATCCTTATATTTCGGAAAAACGGGCACAGGACCTCGGGGTAAAACTGGTTACCCTCGAAGAGCTTTTCAGGACGGCCGACATCATTACCCTCCATATACCGATGACCGCTGAAACGCGCGATCTGATCGGGGAAAAAGAGCTGGCCGCCATGAAGGATGGGGTCATCATAATCAACACCGCAAGAGGGGGGATTGTAAATGAGGAGGCGCTCCTCAAAGGACTGCAGGAAGGGAAGGTCGGCGGCGCAGCCGTCGATGTCTGGAGCGAGGAACCCCCCAGATCCGACCGGGTCAAGGCGCTTATCGCCCATCAAAGAGTTGTGTCGATGCCTCACCTCGGCGCCTCGACCAAAGAAGCCCAGATCAACGTATCTGTCGACGTGGCGCGTGAAATCATCCGTTATCTGGATGAACAACCGCTGGAAAATGCCGTCAATATCCCGCGCTTCGACCTTTCTCTCATGGACCAGATGCGGCCATTCCTCAAACTTGTCAATATCATGGGTGAATTTGTAGTTCAGCTGCTCGAAACAAACATGAACAAGATCACCTTCACATACGAAGGGAACATAGCGAACAGCTGCACCACGCCGATTACCGTCTGCGGTCTTGCTGCCCTCTTGAACCGCAAGGTCGAGCAGGACGTCAACATGGTTAATGCCCAGATGGTAGCGGACAACATGGGGATCGTAGTCGAGGAGATAAAGTCAACTAAGGCAGGTTCCTTTTCCAACATGGTAACGATTACCATCGAAGGGCCGAATGAAAAGCGGCTGATATCCGGAACTCAATTCGAAGGGAATCCGAGGATCGTAAAACTACGCGATTTCCTGGTCGATTTCGCCCCCGAAGAGCATATGCTCCTCCTCTCCTACCAGGACCGTCCCGGAATGATAGGGAAAATCGGCATGCTGATGGGGCTGCATGACATCAATATCGGGTCGATGAATCTCGGTCGGAGAGAAAAGAAAGGGGAAGCGATGGTCATCCTCTCCCTCGATTCCCAGGTCCCCTCTTCTGTCGTGCAAGAGGTCAAGGCAGCAACCGAAGCGAATTTCATCAAGGGAATACACCTGGTAACGGCAAAGGACTAGGGGGTGATTCAATTTTGAATTTTGAATTTTGAATTTTGAATTTTGAATTTTG
>CAIWTU010000025.1 GCA_903915655.1 uncultured Geobacter sp. | reverse complement strand
CTAATAGGTAATTAGCTAAATACGCTCTCTCATATAAACCCACAAAATAGTCACTTGTTCTGGTCAAAATAACGTAACCGTCAAATAGTCCCCACCTTGCTAAAGAGAAGGCTATGATATATTTTTAACAGCCACTCTGCAACGTTCTGGCAAAGATTTAGACCAAGGTAACAACGAATCGATAATCTGCGAATCGTTCAAATTGACATTTGGTAACTGTTCAAACAAGTAAGTCAAATAAGCAAATGGATTTAACTCATTTTCTTTAGCAGTTTCAACCATACTATAGATCAAGGCACTGGCAGAGGCACCTTTAGGACTATTGCTAAAGAGCCAATTTTTGCGTCCAATCACAAACGGTTTAATTGAACGTTCACTGCGGTTGTTATCCAGCTCTAGCCGGCCATCCAATAGAAATGCCGTCAATTTGTCCCATTGATTTCGGCAGTACTGGATTGCTTGCCCCAGTGCACTTTTTGGTAATACTCGGGGAGTCTGATATTTTAACCAAGCTGAAAAAGCATCCAACACCAGACGGCTCTTTTCCAAACGGCCTTCATACCGCTCCGCTGCTGTGACGTCATGAAGCTCCCGCTCAATCGTAAACAACTTGTTGCAAAACTCCAGCCCTTGCTGTGCTGTGGTTGGAGTATCCCTTTCATCAGCAGGTAGGGCTTTTAGAGCCTCAGCAAACTTACGCCGGGCATGAGCCCAACACCCGACCAGGGTGATATTGGGGATGCCATCATAACCCGCATAACCGTCAACATGCAGGTATCCCTTAAATTCCTTGAGAAATCGCATCGGGTGTTTGCTAGCCCGGGTGGTCTGATAATCAAATAAAATGATTGGTGGCCCATCTCTTCCAGTGCGGTAGAGCCACATGTAGGAGGTCGTATCGGCAGCCCTTCCAGGTTCATGTAATACCTGGATAGTAGTTTCATCGGCATGGAGAATTTTTTGTTGGAGCAAATGCTCCCGCATCCTATCATAGAGCGGTCGGAGCCAGCGCTCCGAACTTTGAACCATCCAATTAGCCATGGTCTGACGGGAGATTTCCACTCCTAAACGTTCCCACTGTTCTTCCTGACGATATAACGGCAAACCCTCCACAAATTTCTGGCTCATGATGTGGGAGATTGAACTGGGTGATGCCAAACTACCGGGAAGAACCGGATTAGGCATCGGTGCCGTTTTGATGGGAATGCTGATTTCATTCTTTTCACAATGGCGGCAGCCGTATATGTACCGTACATGCTTTACTACGCTTACTTGTGGTGGAATGATCTTTATTTCTTGTCTAACTTCGGTGCTCATTTCGTGCATTGGTCCACCGCAGCAAGAACAGGTCTGTTCGTTTTCAGGTAAGCGATATTCGATTACTTCCACCGGTAGGTCTTGGAGCATCTCTTCCCGGTGGCCACTTTTCTTACGCCGTTTATATGTTATCTCTTCAATAGTTGGTTCCAAAGCTTCAGGTTTAACTTCGGCTTCCGCTTCATTGAAAAGATTGATTTGTTCTAGTGAAGTTTGTTCGCTAGATCGTCCAAAGAGGCGGTGCTGGTTTAATCGAAACTGCTCCTCAAACCATTTGACCTTGGTTGACAGCTCGACATTTTGTTGTTTGAGCAGAAGGTTCTCTTCTTGTAGTTGTTCGATGCTCTCAGGTACTGTCGCTGTAGTATTCATGAGGTATTAATTCGCCAAAAACTTATGTTAATCCTTCATTTTTAACTAGTTTTTCATTGAAAATATCTAAATGACGGTGCTTGCGGTTACTTCCTGATGAGCCTGGGTTTGCCGGATAGACAGTCCGTCTAAAAGCCAGTGCAACTCCCGGCGGCTGATAAGAACCGGATGTGAATTCTTCTCCCCAGGCCATTGAAATTTACCTTTTTCCAAACGCCGGTAATGCAGCCAAAAACCATTATGGTCCCACTGGAGAATTTTGAGCTTGTTCTTATCTTTGTTGCAGAACACAAACAAACAGGAGGAGAATGGATCGAGCGCAAATCTTTCTTGTACTATTGCCGCCAATCCGTCGATAGATTTGCGCATATCGGTGCCGCCACAGGCAAGATAAACCTTTTCGAATCCGGTATGGCTTAGCATATGGCGATTAGGGTCTTGACAACTTCTGATAACAGTTTCGTGTCAAATTCCGGATTCACTTCAATACGGACCGATCCGATCTGTAAGGTTAAGCGTTGATTCTGGTTTGGTTCTAGTTCACTGACGGCTAGTGTTAGCCATTCGCTGGCTTCTTTTGGAATTGCGGCCTTCTTTTGCTCTTTCTGAAGCCAGTATCTAAAATTGCTGAGGGCGATGTTATTTATCCGGCACCATTCGGTTTGGCTTTGTCCGCTGGTTTTGTATGCTGCGATAATGGCGCACCAATCGTTTTTAGGGTTTCCCATATGCTATCATCTCCATCCGGTCCTGGTTCTGAAGATTATTATCGCATATTGGTTAATTCATTTATAGGTGGGGACTATTTGACGCTTACCGATAAACAGTATATGACAATATCAATCCGTTCTTTCCAATCTGTAGACCGGCTCTTAGTCATAGCGTATGTTCCTCCTTTTTTAGGAGATT